>DASUAR010000310.1:0-9835 GCA_035763685.1 Actinocrinis sp.
TGGCGTCGATCATATCCTGTGTCGCACAAAATGCCCGTTTTTGCGGCGGGCTCTGACGCGGATGGGTGATACACAACGCTCTGCGAGCGCCACCCGTACCCTTCTACAACAGCTTGCCACACCTTCTTGGCCGAAGCGCGCTACTTGCGGGAACATGCGGCCATGAAGAAATTCGTGATCAAGATCCTGGTGAACGCGGTGGGCCTGTACGTGGCCTCAATCGTGGTCAAGTCAGGCATCGCGTTCCAGGGCACGGGCTTCCAACTGGTGTGGACGGTGCTGCTGGTCGCGCTCATCTTCGGCCTGGTGAACACGTTCATCAGGCCGATCGTCAAGCTCTTCAGCTTCGGCATCCTGCTGCTCACATTAGGGCTGTTCACCTTCATCATCAACGCTCTCATGCTGTTGCTGACCTCGAAGATCTCCGACCACTTCGCGGTGCGCTTCCATGTGCAGAACTTCGGATACGCGCTGCTCGGGTCGCTGATCATCACCGCCGTTTCGCTGATCTTGCACGCGGTGCTGCCCGACGAGAAGCGCAAGTAGGCGTGGACACAGCGCTCGAAGCTCAAGGTCCGGGCACACGATCATGACCGAAGAACAAGACCAGTGAACAACGACGCAGACATCCGTACCGGTGTGGACCACCGGGACGGCGAGAGCAGTGCTCTGCAACGCGCGCGCGGCGGCAGGCAGACCCGGGGTCTGTACCGGGTCTGCTTTGTCTGCACGGGCAACATTTGCCGCTCACCGATGGCCGAGTGGGTGCTGCGCGCGCACATCGCCGAGGCCGGACTGTCGGACGTCGTCGAAGTGGACAGCGCCGGTACCGGCGACTGGCACGTGGGCGACGGCGCGGATCCGCGCACGGTGCGAGTGCTTGCCCGGCACGGCTATCCGTCGCGGCACGTAGCACGCCAATTCCAGCCGGCCGAGTTGCTGCGCAGGGACCTGGTGATCGCGTTGGATCACGGACATCTGCGGACCCTGCGGCGCTGGGCCTCGTCGCTTTCCGAGACCAGGGGTCCGATAGCCGGCGCAACGACTGCCGGCCACCCTTCGGGCGGCGCCGCCTCCTCCGAACCGGTGAAAATCGGCTCCGAGCAAGGCCGGGCGCACCTGGCCGAATTGCGTCTGCTGCGCGAGTTCGATCCGGCCGCGGGGCCCGACCGGCTGGACGTACCGGATCCGTACTACGGTTCTCTGGCAGGCTTCGAAGAATGCCTGGCGATGGTGCAGGACGCGATACCGGGCCTGCTGTCGCACATCGGGTTGGCTTTGGAGACGAGGGCAGGGTGATCGGCGACCAGGTGGCCGCGGTGCTCGGGGGCGCTGTGGCCGGGGTGACTGCGCTCGGCACCGGTGCCGGTGGTGCGGGGACGTACCGAGTCTCGCTGCTCGACGGTGGCAACGTCTTCGTCAAGGCCACCGGGGGGCAGGACCCGGAGTTCCTCGCGTCGGAGGCGGCCGGGCTGCGCTGGCTGCGCGAGGCGGAGGGCGTGCCGGTGCCCGAAGTGCTCGGGCTCAGCGACTCGCTGCTGGTGACCACCTGGATCACGCCCGGCCGCGCGACGCCGGAGGGCGCGGAGGAGTTCGGCCGGCAGCTGGCGACGCTGCACGCGCGCGGCGCCCAGTCGTACGGCGCCTCCTGGCCCGGCTTCGTCGGCGCGCTGCCGATGGACAACACCGAAGAAGAGGAGTGGCCGGGCTTCTACACGCGGCGCAGAGTGCTGCCTTACCTGCGCGCGGCGGTGGAGCGCGGTTCGATCGACGCGGAGGGCGCGGCCGTGATCGAGCGGGTGTGCGACCGGATCGAGGATCTGGCCGGGCCGCCCGAGCTGCCGGCCCGGATCCACGGGGATCTGTGGGCGGGCAACATCCACTGGGACACCCGCGGCCGCGCCTGGCTGATCGACCCGGCGGCGCACGGCGGCCACCGGGAGACCGATCTGGCGATGATGGCGCTGTTCGAGCCGCCGCACCTGGACACGATCATCGCCGCGTACGACGAGGTGCATCCGCTGGACGAGGACTGGCGCGAGCGCGTCGGCCTGCACCAGTTGCATCCGCTTCTGGTGCACACGGTGCTGTTCGGCTCCTCTTATGGGGCGCAGGCCGTAGCCACCGCGCGCCAGTATTTGTAGCGCGCTATTCGTCGAGCGCGGCGCGTGAGGCGCCCCTACGTGGGTCGTCCTTCAGACTTGCGGTGAACCGCCTCGGCGGCGCCGCACGTGTGACACATTCGAAGTACTACACCGACGCAGATCGAATTCGGACTATCCGGACTTATCAGGGCGATAACATCCCGGACGCACAATGTGACAGTCCTGTCGCAGGAGAGCAAAGGGTCGGTAGGAGATGTACCGGACACGCGTACGGCCGTACTACAGTTGCCGACCGGCAGTCGGGGCGGCGGGATAAGGCATTGACTCACGGGCTACCTATGGAGCGTGACGAGCGGTGAGCTACTGCAGCTCCTGTGGCGAGCCGGTGGAAGGCCGGTTCTGCCGGATGTGCGGCACCCCTTATGAGGCGGTCCCCGCGGAAGCGGTCGCGGCGACAAGCATGCAGCAGGGCCTCTTCCCGGCTGCGCCTCCGCACCGGCCCACCCATGCGCAGCCGCCCGAATCCGCGTTCGAATCGCTGTTCCGGCAGCCGGACGGACAGATCAATCCGCACAGCCTGACGCAGATGATCCCGCCGGTCGAGGCCGACTACCGGATGCCGCCGCCTGGATCGCAGCAGTTCGACCCGTTCAGCGGTACGCCGGAGAAGACGACCGTCCTTCCGTCGCATCCCGGCGGAGGTGTCTACCCGCCCGGACCTGGTAACGAAGCGCCTGATGAGTGGAACGACGACGAGCCCGGTATGCGCAAGCCGGTGCTATGGGGCACCATCGGCGCAGTCGTCGCGGCGTCGGCGGTAATCCTCGGCCTGCTCTACATCGGCAGCAAGGACACGGGAAACGCCGCAGGCGCCGGCAGCACCGCGTCGAGTACGCCCTCCACCGCGGTCTCGACGCAGCCGAGTCTGGGCAGCGTCGCGCTCGCACCCGGTTCGGCGAATCCGTCGCCCTCCGCCAGCCTGTCACCGTCACCGTCACCGAGCGCGTCGATGCAGGGGAACGGCGGCACGACGCTTCCGCTGTCGCTTGGCTCGACCGGCACGTACGTCCACTACGTGCAGACCCGGCTGCGCCAACTCGGCTACTACCACGGCGACATCACCGGGCAGTATGACCAGGCGACCGCACAGGCGGTCAGCTCGTTCCAGGCCAAGGCCCAGGTGACCGGCGATCCGTCCGGCACCGTCGGCCGGTCGACGCTCACCGCGCTGATCGCCGCAGGCTCGCAGCCGAACCTGCGCCTCGGGCAGCGCTCCGGCGACGTCAAGCGGCTCCAGGAAGCGCTCAACAGCGCGGAAGGCGCCGGGCTCAACGTCAGCGGACGCTACGACCAGGCGACCTTCCTCGCGGTCGCCAGCTACCAGACACGGGTCGGCGTGGCGCCCACCGGAACGATGAACGCGCAGACGTGGACCGCGCTGCAATCCGGCTCGATCGTCGGATGATCACGGGTCGTGTCTGATCAGCGCAGCCCGGCTGCGGCGAGCAGCCGGTCCCGCTCAGGCCTGCTGATGGCAGTCCAGCGGACCGCGCGGATCGCACCTTCCAGCGCGAGCAGGGTGTGCACGCACTCCTCGCCGGGGGTCTTGTCCGCGATCAGCTCCCAGGCCTGCAGCGCGCCGAGCTGTTTGAGCTGCTCGAGGGTATCGATGCCGACGGAACTGAGCCGTTCGGAGAGCACCGGGCCGATGTTCACCGCCCGCTCCATCGGCGTGCCCCGGGTCGATCCGCCTATCGACATCGCCACCGCCACCACCTTCCTCCCGGCCGCTCCAGCTGGCGCCCACGCAACGAGCGTGACCCAACCGCCCCCAGTCGGCCACCCCATGCGCCCTTATGACTGATGCATGATGTGATCTGCCGCTTTTCCCGGACACGCCGGAGATCCAACTCAAGGAAGGGGTTCGTCCGGTTTGAGTATTTGTGTAGGACCACGCGCCCCCGGAGACTGGGAGCATGGCCTGGCTCCTCGTCATCATCGCCGGTCTCCTGGAGACCGGGTTCGCGGTCTGTCTGAAAATGAGCGACGGCTTCAGCCGGATCTGGCCCACGATCGGCTTCGCGCTGTTCGCGCTCGGCTCCTTCGGCCTGCTCACCTCGGCGTTGCGCCGGCTGGAGGTCGGCCCGGCGTACGCGGTGTGGACCGGGATCGGCGCGGCCGGAACAGTGCTGTTCGGAATGTTGTTCCTCGACGAGAGCAGTTCCCCGGTGAAGATCCTCTCCGTCTCGCTGATCGTGGCGGGGGTGATCGGGCTCAACCTGTCCGGGGCCAATCATTGAGCCAATACGCCGGCCGATTGAACCGAGACGGCCGGACGACCGTGACCGTGACCAGGTGGTTACCGCCCGGAGCATCGCGCCGCTTAGATATCGATCCTGCGTCAGACGCCGCCCGACCCATGGCGTCTGCGCCGGCCGCCGATATCTTTACCGCGTAAGGACGCAGCAAGGAGGGGCCATGGACGTCTCCACGACGTCTGCCACGGCAGCCAACCCCTTCGGCACGGCACCACCGCCCACGGGGGGTCAGGCGGCGCCGTCGCTGGAGGAAACCGTAGCTACCGCCGAAACGGCACTTGCCGAGGCGCAGATCGCATTGGAGACCAGCAGGTTCGACCTCGACCGGCTGACCAGGCTGCACCACCACCACCTCGGACCGCTCTACGACCGGCTCGACCAGCTCGACCTGATGATCGCCGAGGCGAAGGCCGCGATGACCGGCGATCCGGAACAGGCTCGCCGCGCATACGAGCTGAGGTACGGATCTTCGGATCAGCCCACGTTCGACCCGCTGACCGACCCGCTGCCGACCGGCGAGCCGGAACCGGCGCCGCTGATCGACCCGGAGTACGCGAGCACACTGCGCTTCACCGAGCCGGTCGAGGAACAGACGCAGAGCAACGACCCTGCCAAGACCCTGCAGCGGCTCTACCGCGACCTGGCTCGGCGTGCCCACCCGGACTTCACGCAGGATCCTCGGGAGAAGGAGCGGCGCAACGCGTTCATAACGCGGGTGAACGACGCGTACCGCCGGGCCGACTTGTACGAGTTGCAGCGTCTGGCCGAGGAATGGGCGGTGATCAGCGCCGAGGGCCCGGAGATGGGCGGCGAGGAGCGCCAGGTGTGGCTGCGGCAGCGCTTGATATGGCTGCGCGCCCGCACCGCTGAGGCGCGCGTCGAGCGCGAGACGCTGCTTTCCAGCCCACTTGGCCAGGTGCTGGCCGAGTTCGGCGCGGAACGGGCGCTTGATGCCTTGTACGCGCGGCTCTACGAGCAGATCCAGTACAAGGAGCGGGAGCTGCACGACGTGTACATGCCGCAGCCGGCACACACGACAAACGGCGCGAACGGCACGGTAGAACCGGGTTACACGGCGCAGCATGCCTATACGCCCGATCCGGCCTTCGCCACCGAGTCTGCGTATGTGGCGGGTGCGCACAATGCCCAGGGCGTGTACGCGACGGAATCACCGGCTCCGATGCAATCCGGTCCGATGCAGTACGCGACGCCCTACCCGACTCAGACGCCGGAACCGCCGGGCTTGGGCTTCTTTGGATAGTGGATAGCTCGACGTTCTAAGAGGGTCCGGCCTCGGGACACCGGCCGAAGCGCTAGCCGGTCAACCCGGCGGCCAGCGCTCGGCCGGTGGCGCGGTCGAGCAGGTACGGCTGTAGGTCCCCGCAGCTGCTCTTGATCTCGATGACCTCGTCTTCGATGCCGGGTCCGAAGCGCTCGGTCAGCTGCGGGGCGACCATCGCGGTCGGGTCGGTATGCGCCACGACGTTGGACCAGCGGCGTATCGCGGCGGGCCAGTGGCCCTGTTCGTTGCGCGGGGCCGGTTCCAACCGGGCGAAGACCGGCTCGGGGCCGCACATGGCGGCGCCGAGCGAGACGAAGGCGACCGAGACCGCGTCGCTGAGCGCGCACAGCGCCTCGTAGGCGATCAGCGCGCCGATTCCGTGGCCGACGACGACCTTGGTGTCCGGCAGGATCGCCGCTTGGGTCCGGTCACGCACTTCGTGACGCAGTTTCAGGTCAGTCAGGTAGCGGCTTAACGCGCGGGCCTCCGCCCCGGCCAGCTCCGGCGAGCCACGGAAGTAGGCGCTGCTGCCCAGCGCGGCGGACAGGGCCGCGCTCTGAGACCTCGAGTTCTGCGTTTCCGGATGGTGGGCCGGCCGGCGCCGCCGGTCCGCGTGCGACTCCAACGTGCCGATCCGGGTCGCCGAGGTCCACCACCCGCTCAGTAGCGTCTCGGCTAGTTCTTCGGCGTCGCCGGGCGCCGCGGAGCCTTTCGGTTCCGCTTGCGGCTCGGCCGACACCTTCCGGGCCCCCGAGTAGGTCTCCGCATCGTGGTCCGTGGGACGCCCCGCGAACAGGTCGGCGAAGTCGAGCACCACTACGTCCCCTGCTCGCGGCACCGGCCCTCGTACCGCACGCACCGACGATGACAGGGCAGTGACGACACGCTGTACCGGATCGGTGCGGCGCACCCCGGAGCCGACGGAAAGCGGTCCGACTGAGACAGGACCGACCGACAGCGGCCCCACGGAGATCGGTCCGAGCGACCGCGCGCCGGGCGACCGGGAGCCGCCTGGTCCGCTCGGTCCCGGAACCACGACTACGAGCGCCAATGTCAACCCCCTCGTGCGTCGAACCGTGCTCGCTGGACTGCGCGCTGTTTCCCGCGCCTGCGCGGCCTGGCGGACATCCCGCCCCGGTACGCCCTCTTACGCCGCCCTGCGCCGTCTCTCCGACGCCGCCGTTCGACAAACGTGCGAACGGCCGGGAATCAGTCTTGTGGCCTAGCGTAACCGACCCAAGACGCCAGGTGAGACCTATGGCGGGAACTTGCCGACCTTGGGCCGCCGCACTTGGCATTACGCCTGACGCAGTGTCAGCAGCGGCGCCCCACAACGTTATGCGCGAGCCTGCACCGGTGTCACTCCGCGCCGCCGCCGCCGCGCGCGTCGTCGAGCCACGCGCGCGCCGCCGCGAATTCCTCGTCGCTGGTGCCGAATCGCACCGCCGGGGCCTGGCCGTCCGCGCGCGGATACGAGCCGAGGAAGCGCAGGTTCGCGCTCGACCTGCGCAGCCCCATCAACGCCTCGCCGACCCGCGCGTCCGCGATATGTCCTTCGCAGTCGATGAAGAAGAAATAGCGGCCCATGCCCTGCCCGGTCGGCCGGGATTCGATCCGGCTGAGGTTCACGCCGCGGGTCGCGAACTGCTCCAGAATCTCCATCAGCTCGCCGGGGTGGTTGTCGCGCAGGCCGACCGTGATCGAGGTCTTGTCCACTCCGGTCGGCGGCGGCACGGGGCCGGGCCTGGTCACCAGCACGAACCTGGTCTGTGCGCCAGCGATGTCGTGCACCGGCTCGGCCAGCACCTCAAGCCCGTAGCGCGGGGCCGCGAACGAACCGGCGAGCGCCGCGTCGTAGACCCCGTCCTGGACCTGGCGGGCCGCGTGCGCGTTCGAAGTCGCGGCTTCCCAGCGCGCGTCGGGCAGGTTCTCGCCGAGCCAGCGCCGGCACTGCGGCTCGGCTACCGGGTGGCTGGCGACCGTCTTGATGTCCTCGATTGCGGTACCGGGCCGCACGAGCAGCGCGAAGCTGACCGACAGCAACAATTCGCGCACGATGACCAGCGGTTCACCGGAGGCCAACTCGTCTATGGTCGCGGTTACCGCACCCTCGACCGAGCTCTCCATGGCGACGATGGCGGCTGTACATTCGCCACGACGTACCGCTTCAAGCGCGGCTGGCACCGTCGGATACGGCATCGGCTCGACCGACCCAGACTCCGGCAGAGCGAGCAGCGCCGCCTCGGTGAACGTGCCTTCCGGGCCGAGGTACGCGTAACGGAGTGGTTGCTCAACGGACATGGTCACCACCGTATCCCTCCCCCGGGCCGCGATGTGCCGCTGTCTCGAGTGGCCTCTCAGCGCCCCGCGTACACCCTTATGAGTGATCCCGCAACGACACGGTGTCGCGTTTCACGCGCTTCGAGCGCGTATTGATGCGCACTAGCGGTAATACGTAACTGCGTGCCCCTCGACCGTGGGAGGTTGTGGCTCGTGGACGTCAACTGGACCCTGCTGCTGCCCAGAGAGGCGGAGAGCGTGGGGAAGGCCCGGCGGATGCTGCGGGACACCGCGACGCTCGCCGGGATGGATCCCGAGGTCTCCTTCGATCTGGGCGTGGCGCTGACCGAGGCGTGCGCGAACGTCATCGAGCACGCCGGGCAGGCCGAAGGCTACTGGGTCGCGGCCGGGATCAGCGACGAGCGCTGCTGGATCGACGTGATCGACAACGGGGTCGGATTCGCTCCGCGCCGGCTCACCGAGCACACGACGGCGGCGAAGAACAAGCGGCAGGCGCGGATCGCGGCGGTGAGCATCGCGGACACGCCTGAGGGCGGACGAGGGCTGATGCTGATCGAGGCGCTGTGCGATCGGGTCGACATCCGCAATCACCCGGCGCGCGGCGCGATGATCCACTTCGAGCGGGACTTGAAGCCGGGCCAGTCTCTCGCCGCGTAGCGAACAGGCCCTCGGAGTGCGTTTACTGGGCGCGTGGACGTTCTGATACTCGCGGGCGGCGAAGCGCGCCGGCTGCGCGGGGTGGACAAGCCGATGGTCGAGATCGGCGGGAAGACCCTTCTCGATCGGGTCATCGAGGCCTGCGCGGCGCTCACCGGCGTGGGTAGTTCGGGGGAAATCGTCGTCGTCGGACCGCCGCGAACGACGGCACGCGACGTGCGTTGGGTCCTTGAAGAGCCGCCTGGTGGCGGACCGGCGGCCGCCATCGCGGCAGGCCTGAGTGCGCTTCCGGGGTCCACCGGCCGTTGGAGCCGTTGGATCGGCGTTTTCGCCGCCGACCTTCCCTTCCTGACCGCCGAGACTGTCCACAGCCTGTGGACAGCGGCCGCCAGAGTGGAGACTGGCTGCGATGGCGCGGTCGCCGTGGACGCGGAGGGGCGTGAGCAGTGGTTGGCCGCGGTGTACCGACGCGACGCGCTCCGATCGAAGGTCGCTGAGTACGGGCAAGACGGGATACACGGCCTCCCGCTGCGCCGACTGGTTCATGATCTGCGGCTGCTTCGGATCGCGCAGACGGGGAATGCCGTGCTGGACTGCGACACCTGGGAGGATGTGGACGCGGCGCGCCGAATCGCCGATTCCGCACCCCGGTCCGTGATCGACGGTCCAGGTGCAGGCTGAGGAAGGGAACTGACAGCGGATGTTCGACTCCTGGCTTGGCGAGGCGGCTGCCGAACTCGGCCGCCCCGAACTCGCGCTGACCGCCGAGCAGCAGACGGCCCTGCTTGAGCTGGCCCGAGTCGCCGCGCACTCGGTCGCGCGCCCGGCCGCGCCGCTGACCACGTTCCTGGCCGGTTACGCGCTGGGGATCGGTGGAAGCCTCGATGGGTTGGACAGCGTCGTCGCCACGCTTACCGCCGCGGCCGAGGCGCACGCACGGGCTCACGAGAAGGCGCACGAAGCCTGACCGCTGGCGCGGGTCGCTTCCGGACGCCCGCGGCAACGGGCCAAGGCGGTGTTGGGGAATGTATCAAGGCAACGATCCGGCCGCCGCTTTGTCGGGGATCGTGACGGCGAATCGCCACGCGCCGCCAGGCGCAGATGGTTCACTGCGCGACGAGCCTGGGCGTGCGGCCGGAGCGTCCTCATACCGGTTGTCTGTGGGCGTTTCG
>DASUAR010000311.1:0-4693 GCA_035763685.1 Actinocrinis sp.
GCAACGGACAGACCAACCAGCAGTGGAACCTCAACTCCAACGGCACGATCACCGGCGTCCAATCAGGGCTCTGCCTGGATGTCACCGGAGCGTCCACCGCCAACGGAGCCCTGGTCGAACTGTGGTCCTGCAACGGCGGCAACAACCAGCAATGGACCCTCGGGTAGGCAACTCTGCCCACGCGCTCGCACGTCCGCAGCACGCCGCCGACCAGAATTCGACGGCGTGCTACGGCTGCGGTCATCGGCGACGTACCCGGCTGTCGCAGGGTACGTGCAATTAACCGGACAACTGACTTGAGCGCGAAATACCTTGACACACGTCCCATGTCCGCTAATGATGGCTCCCAGACCGGCTTCATCCAATGTGATCGGATCTTTCCGTCAGCAGCCGTCTTAACGGGATGTGAGGTCAATGTCGATTGATCATCTGTCCGACAGTGCAGCGCGAGATGTGAGCGCTAACATCGATGGGATCGCCGTGCCGTCAGGCACCGGCCCGAGTACTTCGCGACGCAGCCTGCTGAAACAGGTCCTGGCCGGCGGCGGCGCCGCGGCCACCGCGTCGCTGGTGGCCGCGTGCACCAGCGGGCACAACGCGGCCGCGGCGTCCGGGGCCGGCAACTTCGCCAGCACCCCGAAGTGGCGCTTCGTGTTCGTCAACCACGTCACCACCAACTCCTTCTTCGTGCCGACCCGCTACGGGCTCGAAGACGCCGCGTCGCTGCTCGGCATCGCCACGCCGCAGTGGACGGGTTCGGAAGGCGGCAACGTCTCCGAGATGGTCAGCGCCTTCGAGACCGCGATCAGCGGCGGCGCGGACGCGATCGCGGTCGCGCTGACCGACTCCACCGCCTTCGTCGAGCCCACCAAATCGGCGCTGGCGGCCGGAATCCCGGTGATCGCCTACAACGCCACCGCGCCGAACAACTATCCGCTCGCTTACGTCGGCCAGGACCTCTACCAGTCCGGCGTCCTGATGGGACAGCGCATCGCGCAGGATGTCACCTCGGGCCAGATCCTGGTCGGCATCTCGCAGCCGGGCGGCAACAACGTGCAGCCTCGGCTGGACGGCATCAAGGCCGCGCTGTCCAAGGCGGCGCCGAATGTCAGCGTATTGAGCGTAAACACCGGCGCGGCGCAGGCCGGCGAGCTTTCCGCGATGGAGTCGTCGTATCAGGGCCATCAGAACGCCAAGGGCCTGTACGCCGTGGACGCCGGCAGCACCGCCGCGATCGCGCAGCTGATCGGCAAGTACAACATCGCCGGGAAGGTGCACGCCGGAGGCTTCGACACGCTGACCGACACGATCAACGGAGTCAAGAGCGGGGCGCTGGACTTCACCATCGACCAGTCCGCTTACCTACAGGGCTTCCTCAGTGTCCTGTACCTCTACCTGTACCGGCTCTCCGGCACGCTGGTCGCCCCGCCGCAGACCGACACCGGCCTGACCTTCGTCACCAAGGACAACGTCGGCCCGTACGCCTCGGCCGCCAGCCGGTTCGAGGGCGGCACGAACAAGGCACTGATTCCGATGCCCAAGTCGATCACACTGCCACCGGCCACGACGGTGCAGGTGTAGCAGCGCGATGGCTGAAGCAGACGCGGACACCACCGCCCCCGCTTCCGCCGCAGCGCGACCGCCGCGGCCCGGTCCCGGCTCCGCCCGCCGAGCCGGGACCGCGCTGCTGCGCGCCCTGGTGCGCCGCAGGGAGCTGAGCATCGTGCTAGTGACGGTCGCGGCGGTGATCTATTTCACCGCGGCCGGGGGAAACGGCTTCAACACCACCAACAACTACCACATCATCATGCAGTACTTCGCGCCGTGGGCGATCATCGGCGGCGCCGAGGCGCTGCTGCTGATCTGCGGTGAGATCGACCTTTCGGCAGGGTTCGTATTCACCTTCACGCCGTTCGCGCTCACCTCGTTCTACGACGCCGGGGCCACGGTGCCGATGGCGTTGATCGGCGCGCTGCTGGTGGCCGCCGGGGTCGGGCTCGTCAATGGGCTGATCCGGATGCTGTTCAACCTGCCCTCCTTCATCGTGACGCTGGGCATGGGCTTCTTCCTGGAGGGCATGTCCTACATCCAGTCTCGCGGCGAGCCGGTGCCGCCGCCGATCGGCGGCGGATTGCAGCAGGTGATCGGCGGCTGGCGCTGGTCGGAGCTGATCTGGGCGCTCGCCATCATCGTGGTGCTGCAAATCGCGCTGTCGGCGACCCGCTACGGCGTATACATCCAGGCCGCCGGCGGCAATCCGCTCAGCGCCGCGGAGTCCGGCATCAAGGTCGGCCGGGTGAAGGTGGCCACGTTCGTGATCACCAGCCTGCTGGCCGGGTTCACCGGGATCCTGGACCAGGTGCGGGTCGGCTCCTTCGACCCCACCAGCGGCGGCAACACCACCATGTTCATGGCGGTGGCCTCGGCCGTCATCGGCGGCACCGCGCTGCTCGGCGGCTCGGGCACGGTGGTCGGCGCGATGTTCGGCGCGCTGCTGCTCGGCGTCATCAACGACGGTTTCAACCTCATCGGCGTCAACGCCGCCGCCTTCGACGTCGTCATCGGCATCGCGGTCGTGGTGGCGATGCTGCTGAACGCCTACCTGGCGTCCCTGCGGAAGAAGGCACTGCGATGACCACGGAGGCGGCCGGCGCGGGCACGGGCGCCGAGGTGATCCGGGTCGAACACGTGGCCAAGCGCTTCGGCCCGGTCACCGCGCTGCGCGACATCAACCTGCACGTCGACCGCGGCGAGATCCTGGGCCTGATCGGGGACAACGGCGCGGGCAAGTCCACCCTTATCAAGATCCTGACCGGGTTCCACCGCCCCGACGCCGGGCGCATTCTCGTCGAGGGGCAGCCGACCCGACTGCGCTCGGTGGCGCACGCCCGTTCCCTCGGCATCGAGACGGTGTATCAGGATCTCGCGCTCATCGACGGGCTTCCGGTCTATCTGAATCTGCACCTGAACAAGGAGCTGATCCACCGGCCGCTGCCGTTCCTGCGGCGGCGGGAAATGCGCCGGCTGGCCCGCGAGGCACTGGACTCGGTCGGCATCGAGATTCCCTCGGTGACCGCGGAGGTCGGGCAGCTGTCCGGCGGCCAGCGCCAGGCGATCGCGGTGGCCCGCTCCGTGCACTCCGAGGCGAAACTGCTGCTGCTCGACGAGCCGCTGGCCGCGATGGGCGCCCGCGAGGGCACCCAGATCCTGCGCCTGCTGCGGCGGCTCAAGCAGCGCGGCGACCTCGCGATCATCCTCATCGCGCACAACTACAGCCAGATCGTCGATGTCTGCGACCGGGTGAACCTGTTGCAGCACGGCGAGATCACCTTCGACCGGCGCTCCGCGGACACCTCGGTGGCCGAGCTGCTGGAACTGGTGCACGCCGAATATCGCATCGACTCCTGACCAACCCGCCAAGGATTGCGATGAACTCCCTTTCCAGACGCCAGGCTCTCGCCGCTGCGGCGCTCGCCGCGGGAGCCGGCACCCTCTCCGCACCGGCCGCCGACGCGGCGGCCGACTCGTCCTCCTCGGCCGCCTCGTCGCGCGGCCGCAGGCCGACCATCAGCAGGGAACCGTTCGGCCGGATCAACGGCGCCACGGTGTACCGTTACACGCTGACGGCCGGCAACGGCCTAACCGTCAGGATCCTGACGTATGGCGGGATCGTGCAGGCGGTGCAAGTGCCGGACCGGCGCGGCCATCCGGTCGATCTCGCGCTCGGCTTCGCGACCCTGGACGACTACGTCGCGCACAACAGCCCGGCGGCCGGGGGAGGGGTGTACTTCGGCGCGCTGATCGGCAGGTACGCGAACCGGATCGCCAAGGGCACCTTCACCCTCGACGGGGTCACCTATCACATCCCGATCAACAACAACGGCAACGCGCTGCACGGCGGTACGGTCGGTTTCGACCAGAAGATCTGGACGCCGAGCGTCATCCGCGGACACGACTCGGTCGGCCTGCGGCTCGAATACGTCAGCCCGGACGGGGAGATGGGTTTCCCCGGCACGCTGACGACGCAGGCCACGTACACCCTCGACAACCGCGGTCGGCTGACCCTGACCTTCCGCGCGAGCACCGACAAGCCCACCGTGATCAACCTGACCAACCACACCTACTGGAACCTGGCCGGGGAATCGTCAGGGAACGTATACGACCAGCTGCTGTATCTGAACGCGAACCACTTCACGCCGGTGGATTCGACGCAGATCCCGACCGGCCAAGTCGCCCCGGTGCACGGTACGCCGATGGACTTCACCCGGCCCACCGCGATCGGCGCCCGCATCGCGGTCGACGACCCGCAGCTGCTCATCGGTCAGGGCTACGACGTCAACTGGGTGGTCAACGGACCCGCCGGCGCCGCGCCGCGACTGGCGGCCCGCGCGGTCGACCCGCACAGCGACAGGGTCCTGACGATCTACACCACGCAGCCGGGCATCCAGTTCTACAGCGGCAACTTCCTCACCGGCACGCTGGTGGGCACCGGGAACACCGTCTACCGGCAGAGTTACGGCTTCGCCCTGGAAACACAGAACTTCCCGGACGCCCCGAACCACCCGGACTTCCCCTCCGCGGTGCTTCGACCCGGGCAGGTGTATCAGCATACGAGCGTCTACCAAATCTCAGGGTTCTAACGCGCAAGCCGACCGCGGGGTGGCGGGACCGGTCTCGTTCCCGGTCCCGCCAC
>DASUAR010000312.1:0-22969 GCA_035763685.1 Actinocrinis sp.
GGCCAGGAGAACTCCGACGAGTGCGCGTGGCTCAGCCCCGGCACCTCCGGCGGCGCCGCGAACATCAGCTTCGGCTCCTTCGGCACCTACGCCGAACAGGCCAGCTGGTCCAACGACACCAACTCCTGCGCCATCTCGCACGCGATCGTGAATCACGGCGGCGGTAACACGGTGAGCGTGACGAACCCCGGTTCGCAGAGCTCGACGGTCGGTACCGCGGTCTCGCTGCAGATCAGCGGTTCGGACTCCGGCGGCGCGAGCCTGACCTACAGCGCCAGCGGCCTGCCCGCCGGCCTGTCGATCTCCAGCAGCGGCCTGATCTCCGGCACCCCGACCACCGCCAACACCTACAGCGTCACCGTCACCGCTTCCGACAGCACCGGCGCCAGCGGCTCCGCGTCCTTCAGCTGGGCGGTCAGCGGCTCCGGCGGCACCGGCGGAAACGCCGTCGTCAACGGCGGCTTCGAGACCGGTTCGCTGTCCGGATGGACGACCAGCGGCGTCACCTCGGTGACGACCTCGGGCCCGCACTCGGGCACGGACGCGGCGCAGGTGGGCAGCACCAGCCCGAGCAGCACGTCCTCGATCACGCAGACCTTCACTGCGGCGTCCGGGAACACCAAGCTCACCTTCTGGTACGACGTGACCTGCCCGGACACGGTCACCTACGACTGGGCCACGGCCACGTTGAAGGACAACACCACCGGCACCACGACCACGGTCCTGGCCAAGACGTGCGTGTCGAACTCGGGTTGGGTCCAGAAGACCGCGTCCATCGTCGCGGGCCACAGCTACACGCTGACGCTGACGAGCAAGGACGACAACTACCCCGGCGACCCGACGTACACCTTGTACGACGACGTAGCCACCTCGTAAGTCTCGTAAGCAGGCCCGGAATCTAGTTCGGACCGGTAGACCGACCACACACGGTCGGTCTACCGGTCCGAACCCGTTTGTCAGATCAGACCGCCTTCTGCGAGGCGGCGGCGTCAGGGTGCAGGTCGTCGAGCGTGAGCTGGCGGGTCGGCAGGTCGGGTAGGACGCGGCGCCGGGTGACGCGCAGATCCGGGCCGACGTGCAGCAGTTCGCCCGGCTCCATGAGGCGCCATTCGGGGTGCTCGTCCATGCGTTCGCTCGCGATCACCACAGACGGGTTGTCGACGAGGTCGTCGGAGTGCACGCGCATACGCCCGGCCGTTCCGCTGTGTTCCAGGTGCCGGCCGCCGTGGCGGCCCCCGGCTGGGCGTTCCAGCACGTACAGCTCGTGGGTGTCCGGATAACGCAGCGCCCAGAGCCCGTCGGCGGTGGTCAGGATCAGGTTGAGCGCGTATACCGGCAGGTTCTGCGCGATCCAGCGGGCGGCGTACTCGATGCCGGTGGCGATCCGCCCGTCGTGGGCCCGGGTCTGCTGGGTGATCAGGGCGAAGAACCGTTCGGAGTCGGTGTCGCCTTTCACCAGCGCCAGATCCTCGCCAAGGCGCGCATCGAGCTGGTCGAGGTCTTCGATCACGCCGTTGTGCGCGAAGAGGCGTCCCTCCTGCTCGAAGGGGTGCGTGTTGCGGGTCTCCAGGCCGCCGGTGGAGGCGTAGCGGATGTGCGCGAGGAAGGTGGTGGAGGACACCTGCTTGGCCTCGCTCGCGAAGGCAACGTCCTGGTAGGCGGCCAGCGGCGCCTTATGCACGCACGGAACCCCGTCGGCGGCGAAGTAACCCAGCCCGGTGCCGTCGGGGTCGCGCAGGCTCTGCACGCTCAGGCTGTCGGGCGCGTCCAGCAACCAGAACGTGGCCTTCGAGCGCCTCGGGGCGCTGCTGAGGGCGAACAACCGGCACATAAGGATCCTTACCTCTGGCGTTGCGGTGGTTGCGCGCTAATTGAGCCGTTGCCAGCCGCACGGATTGCAACGTCACGCACCATCAGGATCGATCTCCTTGCGGAAGATCACAGCCTGCGCGGTAAATCCCATACGTCGTTCGTAGAACGGCACGGACATCGGGTTGTTCGTCTCCGTCTCCAAGACGATGACTTCCGCGCCGTGCGACCGCCCCCACTCTTCGACGGCACGCATCAACGCGGTACCGACGCCGCCGCGCCGGTACGTCGCCGTGACGGCGAGGCTGTCGACGTGAAGTCTGCGGCGGCCCAGATCGCGCTGAACCTGCCGGTCAGCGGTTTCAAGCGGTTCCTCAAGCGAGGCGGTCAACGTTCCGACCAACGCCCCATCAGCCTCCGCGACCAGCAGCACCTTGTCCTCGTCGTTTCGGTAGACCGCGTTGATCTGCTCGAACCACGCGGCCGATCCCTCCGCGGCGGGCACTTGGAAGGTTCGCGGGTTCATCGCCGCGAAAAGACCGCCGATCTCTCGCCACAGGTTGGCACACGCCGCGCCATCGCCCGGGCGCGACACTCTGATCAGGATGCCGGTCACCCGATCATCGTGCCGCAGGGTCGCCGTCGACGACATCGACGACGCAGGCAAGACCGTGACCGATCAGTGCTCCAAGGCCGGTGCGTCGCACCCAGCCGGTAGGGTCGTGCGCGTGGATCTAGAGAAGACCGCCGCACGGCTCGGGGTGCCCATCGAGGAGGTCGAGCGCGTGCACCGGCTCGCCGACGAGCGGCCGTCGGCTCCGCTGCCCGCGAAGGCCGACGCGCCCGCGATCCTGGAACGGCTCGCGGTGCAGCCGCAGGACGCCGCCGAGATCATGGCGGGCTGGCCCGACGCAGATTCCCCGCTGTGGATGCCGCAGCTGCGGTGGCTGCTCGACCGCTCTATCGCCCTGGTGCGCGCCGATCTCGGGGGCTACGGCTGGTTGTCGCCCGGTCCGGAACTCCCGCGGGAGCGGGGTCACTCGTGGCGGCATCTTTACGTGTATGCCTACCTGGCTCTGCTCGACGTCGCCATGGGGTATCACCGCGACCACGGCATCGCCGAGGACGTGTCGTGGGTGACTCTCGCGGACCTCGGCCGCAACCTCGCGGTCGACCGGCGGATGAACCGCGAGGGCTGGCCGGTGATGCAGAGCTGGCTGACGCTGCACGCGCGCGGCAGCGTCTACGAACTGGGCCGCTTGCACCACCAGCGCACCGGCACCTCGATCGACGTGCACATCCCCGATTCCGGGCCGCTGACCGCCGAGGCGGTCGATGCGTCGCTCGATCAGGCCCGCGCGTTCTTCCCGCGCCACTTCCCCGACGAGCAGTACTCGACGTTCTCCTGCGGTTCGTGGCTGCTCGACCCGCAGCTGGCGCAGTATCTGCCCGAGGACTCCAACATCGTCCGGTTCCAACGCCGCTTCGAGCTGGAGACCTACCAGGAGCCGGAAGGCCTGGACTGCGACGTCGAGGTGCTGCGGTTCGTGTTCCGCAGCCTGACCACGCCGCTTGACCAGCTGCCGCGGCGCACCGTGCTTCAGCGCGCGATCGTCGACCACCTCAAAGCCGGCGGTCACTGGTACTGGCGCCGCGGCCACTTCCCGGCCTAAGGCGGCGTTGCGGGCGATCAGCGAGATCGCAAGTCTCGTCGCCAACGAGCCGGCGGCATGCCGTAGTGGTTCTTGAACGCGCGGCTGAACGCCGGCTCCGAGGTGTAGCCGACGCTCTTCGCGATGAGGGCGATGGGACGCGTGGTGTCGCGCAGCAGGCCGATAGCGGCGTCGAGGCGTACGTGCGCGAGATAGGTGGCCGGCGGCTTGCCGACCCGGGCGGCGAACCGCTGCGCGAACGCCGACCGGGAAAGGCAGCACGCCCGGGCCAGGTCCTCCACCGTCCATTCGTGGCCGGGATCTCGGTGGATGGCGCTCAAGGCCGGGCCGATCTGCGGGTCGAGCGCACCGGCCAGCCAGTTCGGTTCGGGATCCGGGCCGGCGGCCCAGGCGCGCAGAACCTGAATGAAGATCAGATCGAGGATCCGGGCGACCATCACCGCCGATCCTTGAGAGGGCGATTGCATCTCGACGAGAAGCATCCTGCGGGCGACGTCGAGCCCTTCGAGCGCCGGACCGCCGCCGCCGCGCAGGATGATCACGGCCGGAAGGCTGCCGAGCAGATGACTCGCCTGCGGGTCGCCGATCGTGAACGTCCCGCTCAGCCAGCGCGCCGCCTCGGGCGCGTCGTCCTCAGCCGTGTCGCCGATGTGGTGTGCGTCGCCGCGCGGCAGCAGGACGACGTCGCCGCGGCTTACGTGCTCGACCTGCGTGCCCGCGTCGATCCGAACGGTGACTTCGCCCTCTTCGATGATGTGGAGACTCCCGACCTGCGCGAAGCCGATCGAGAAGGTCCGCGGCGGAGCGTACGCGCTCATCCGTTCTCCGCTCAGGCGCACGCTGCGCAGCAGCTGCGAGAGCAGATCGTGCGGCGGATCGCCCGCGTCCAGGCCGAGCACGCCGGCCGGCGCCGCTGGACGATCGGCAAGGTTTCCCGGCGGAGCGGTCATAGTCGCTGCCCATTCCTCTGATTACGATCGACGAACAGTGAGCGGAGTCAGCGCTCTGTTATATGCCGTCGCCCGGCGCCGCCGGGGCCCGGGTCCGCTCGCTGACATCTGCCGAGACTAACCACCAGGAGGATATCCGTGACGCAGCAAGGTAATCCGACCAAGATCACCTTCGTCTACTCCAACCCCACCGACCCGGCGGCCTTCGAGGCGGCCTACCCGGACCAACTCGCGCTCGCGCGCAAGCTGCCCGGCCTGACGCGGCTGCAGACCTCGAAGGTCTGGCCCAAGGAAGACGGAAGCCCGACCCCGGCGTACCGGCTGTTGGACCTCTACTTCGACGACTACGCGGCGGCCAGCGCCGCGGCCACGCAGGCCGGTCCGCTGGTCGGAGCCACCCTTGAGCACGCCACCGGCGGCGTCGTGATCGCGTTCGCGGAAGTCCTCGAAGACATGTAGTGACGCGCTCAAAACGCTGGCACCGCTGGGGCCGGGCTCGCCGCCCGCCCCAGCGGTGCCGCGTCTCGGAAAACCTGGTCCCCGCCACGATCCTTCAGGCCGGCCCCGCGATCCAGCGCGAGCAGTTCGTGTCCGAAGGTGACAGCGCGACCGCGCGCACGTCGCCGCCGCAGCGCCGCATCGTCACGCGACAGCATCGCCCCACCGACTCGACTACGATTGCGCCCGCGGGCCGATTGGAATGGCCCGCGCCGCTTGTTCTCTTCGCTGGCGTCTTCCGGCTGGTCGAGCCCCGCGGCATCTACCAGGTTCGGAGTCCTTGTGACAGCCACGCGCGCCGTCAGGCGGCAGTCCACACCCGCAGCGGCAGGCACCTCATCGGTCAACGCTGCCGCCGCGTCCAATCCGTCGTTCGCCGCTCTCGGCGTGCCCGCCGCCCTCGTCAAGGCGCTCGCCGCCGCGGGCATCAGCGAGCCGTTCCCCATCCAGGCCGCGACGCTGCCCGACACACTCGCCGGGCGCGACGTGCTCGGGCGCGGACGCACCGGATCCGGCAAGACCCTCGCCTTCGTGCTGCCGGTGCTCGCCAGGCTCGCCGCGAAGCCCGCGGCGCGCCGGCCGGGCCGCCCCCGCGCGCTCATCCTGGCGCCGACCCGGGAACTGGCCACGCAGATCCACGACACGCTCGAGCCGCTCGCCCGGCAGCTGGGCCTGCGCAGCACCACGGTGTTCGGCGGGGTCGGTGCCGGGCCGCAGATCAGCGCGCTGCGCGCCGGGCTCGACGTGCTCGTCGCCTGCCCCGGCCGCCTGGCCGACCACCTCGACTCCGGCCGCGCCTCGCTGGACGCGGTGGAGATCACCGTCCTCGACGAGGCCGACCACATGGCCGACCTCGGATTCCTGCCCACGGTCAAGCGGCTGCTCGACCAGACCCCCGCGGCCGGTCAGCGGCTGCTGTTCTCGGCGACCCTCGACCGCGGCGTCGACCAGGTGGTGGCGCGCTATCTGCACGCCCCGGTGACGCACAGCGTGGACAGCGAGCGTTCTCCGGTCGCCACCATGACGCACCACGTCCTGCACATCGACCCCGAGCACCGGCTCGCGCTCGTCGTGGACCTCGCGGCCGCACCGGGCCGCACCATCGTGTTCACCCGCACCAAGCACGGCGCGCGCAAGCTCGCCCGGCAGCTGGCCGCCGCCCGTATCCCCGCCGTGGAGTTGCACGGCAACCTCGCGCACAACGCCCGTGCCCGCAACCTGGCTGCGTTCGTCAGCGGCGAGGCGAGCACGCTGGTGGCCACGGATATCGCCGCGCGCGGCATTCACGTGGATGACGTGGCGCTGGTCGTGCACGCCGATCCGCCGGTCGAGCACAAGGCTTACCTGCACCGCTCCGGACGCACGGCACGCGCCGGCGCGTCCGGCACCGTCATCACCCTGATGACCGACGCGCAGCGCAAGGAAGTGGGCGAACTGACCCGAAAGGCGGGCATCAAGGCGACGACGACGCGTCTGGCCCCCGGCGACCCGCTGCTCGAGCGGCTGGCGCCCGGACAGCGCACCTTCGCCGGAGCGCTCGCTGCCGCGGACGATCCCGGCGACCAGCGCGGCCGGCAGGGTCAGGGCCAGCGGCAGGGCCGGTCGCGCGGACAGCGCCCCGCAGCCGCAGCAGCCACTGCCGGACAAGCGGCGAAGCAGACCGGCGCCGACAGCGCGCCGGGCCGCACGCCCGCCCGAGCCAATCGGCAGACCGCCGGAAAGACGAGCGAACGCCAACGGCGTACGAACGCACCGGGCCGCCGCCCGTCACCCGAGCGGTCCACTCGCCGCTCGGCGTAGTACGGCGACCCCGCCGGATGGATCAGGCGGTCGCGCGCAGCCGGGCGAGGGCCTCGGCGAGCAGGATCTCCGCCTCCGCCTCGCTGCGCCGCTCGCGGACGTACTGCAGATGCGTCTTGTACGGCGCGACCGGCGCCTGCACCGGGGGGTTCTCGCGATCCCGGCCCGCGGGCAGGCCGCAGACGGAGCATTCCCACAACACCGGTACGTCCGCCGTGTCCGCGAAACGCAGCCGCGTCACGTGGTCGGCCTCGCACCAATAGAGCACCGCGACCTGCGCCGCCGCGCTGCCACGTTCACTCTCGCCCATCGGGCCCGAACCGACCCTGCTTCCGCGGACGCCGCTGCTACGCGCCATGACTGCGATCTCCTGTCGCCGGGAACCGTCGAACACTGAACCTGCACCGAGCCGAACCGATCCACGCGATCACGCCGATCCGGTCCCCGGCCCCGGCCGTTTCGACAGCACTGCCGAAACCACCGACACGAGCACTGACAGCAACCGATCTCCCGGGCCGCCCTCCGCAGCCTACGCCCTCCTCGGGCAACCGCCAGATCCGGCCGGTTTGTCCAGCGCCAGGAAGGGCAGTCAGGAGCGATGGACGGTGCAGGTCAGGCAGGCAGCCGAGCGCCCACTTCGGGGCGCTTGCGGCACGCGCTCGGTGTCGCGGCGTGGCTCGGAGTGATCGACGAGCGGGTCGGCGCGGGGTTGGACGGGCTGGTGCGCGCCCATCATCGACGTCGGTTGTCCCGGCTGGGTTGGGCGCGGGTGCTGGTCGGCGATGAGGACGATCGCGCCCCCGCCGGCGGCCGTCCGCTCCCGCCGGATTCCAGTACCAGTACCGGATTCGCGCATCCCGTCAGGCAGGGCAACGCGGTACGCGTACATATCGACGGTGACGACGCGCTGGCCGCGATCGCGAAGTCGATCGCGGGGGCGAAGTCGTTCGTGCACATCGCCGGCTGGTTCGCCTCCCCCGGTTTCCGGCTTACCCGGGAACCGGACGCGCCCGCGCTGCGCGACCTGCTCGCCGGCGTGGCGCAGCGGGCCGATGTCAGACTTCTGCTCTGGGGTGGGCCCCCGCTGCCGGTGTTCAGGCCCACGCGGGCGATGGCCGAGGAGGCGTGTGCCGGCTTCACCGAGCGCTCCGAGGTGCGTTGCGTCCTTGACCGGCGAGAGCGCACGATGCACTGCCATCACGAGAAACTCGTCATCGTGGACGGGGAAGTGGCGTTCGTCGGCGGCATCGATCTGACCGACCTCGCCGGCGACCGGCGCGACAGTCCACTGCATCTGCCCAACCGCCCGCTGGGCTGGCACGACGTGGCCACTGAGCTGCGCGGCCCGATCGTCGCGGATGTGGCGGAGCACTTCGCGCAGCGCTGGCGGGAAGCGTCGGGCGAAGACCTGGCTACCGCCGCCGCCACCACCACCGCACCGCCCGCGGCCGGCCAGACGGCTGTCCAGCTCGCGCGCACCGTGCCAGAGCGCACCTATCGCTTCGCGCCGCGCGGCGATTTCTCCATCCTGGAGCAATACCTCAATGCCCTGCGTAGCGCCGAGTCGCTGGTCTACCTCGAAAACCAGTTCCTGTGGTCCACCGAAGTGGTCGACGTGCTCGCGCGGAAGCTGCGCCGCCCACCGACCGAGGATTTCAGGGTGCTGCTGGTGCTGCCCGCGCGGCCGAGCACCGGCGCGGACACCAGCCGTGGCCAGCTCGGCCGGTTGCTTGACGCGGACGACGGCCATCGCAGGGTGTTGGCCACCACGGTGAGCGCGCTCACAGAGGACAGGGTCAGCCCGGTGCTCGTGTACGTGCACGCGAAAGTCGGCATCGTGGACGACGCCTGGCTGACCATCGGCTCTGCCAACCTCAATGAGCACTCGCTGTTCAACGACACCGAGGTGAATGTCGTCGTGCACGACCCGGCCCTCGCCCGCGCCACCCGGCTGCGCCTGTGGTCCGAGCACCTGCAACGACCCGAGGGCCAGATCGGCGGCGAACCAGCCCGCGTCATCGACGAGCTGTGGCGGCCGATCGCCGAGGACCAGGCGCGCCGGGAGCGAAACGGCGAACCGCGTACGCACCGGTTGGCACTTCTGCCGAACGTGTCGCGCCACGCCGAACGCCTTCAGGGACCGCTGCGCGGCCTGCTCGTGGACGGCTGAGCGCCGCCGCTCTCAGAGGGCGTCTGCTCCCTCAGCGGGCGGCGCGGGTGAAACGCAGCGTGGCGAACACGGTGGCCGCGCCGCGGATCATGCCCGCTTGGTTCCAGGTCATCCCGAACGCGGCGCGGTCGACGTCGAATTGGGTGACCAGCGTGACGCCCGCGGGCTCGGTCGCGGCCACGGTGGCGGTGATGGTCTGCGGGCGGGTGACGTCGCGGACGGTCAGGAGGCCGTCGACACGGACGGTGCCATCCGCGCCGTGTTCGGCGGCCCGCACGTCGAACTTGATGACCGGGTGCCGCTCGGCGTCGAAGAAGGCGTCTGAGCGCAGGTGGTTGTCGCGCGTGTTGTTGTTCGTGTCGACGGAGGCGGCGTGCACGTCGATCACGCCCCTGGCGGTCCCGTCCGCGTCGAGCTCGCCTTCGCCGCTGACGGTCGCGAACGTGCCCTTCACGGTCACCAGGCCCCAAATGGTCTTGTGCCGGAAGGCGACGGTGGAGTGTGCGGGGTCGAGTACGAACTGGCCGGGAGCGCTTGCGGTCATCGGGGTCTCCTGCGACACGGACGAGAGCGAAGGCTGAGCGGATCGGCGACCGGGCCACTCATCCAAATTTGGACGTCACGCTAGCATGAAATCCAATTTTGAACGACAGTTACCATGGAGCCATGACCGACCACGCGGACCCCGCCTCTCCCGGGACGCTCTCTCCTGCGCCACCGTCCCCCGGGACCGGCCCGCTCGGCAGTGCGGGCGCGCTGCTGCCGGAGGAGCTGCGTTTGTGGATGCGGATGCTCTCGGCGGCCGGGACGGTCGAACAGATCATGGCCAAGCAGGTCAAGCAGACCTTCGGCATCTCGCACGACGAGTTCCTCGTGCTGTGCCTGTTGGCCGAGCAGCCGGGCGCCGGCCTGCGGATGACGCGGATCGCGGAACTGCTCGGCCGGCCCAAGACCCGTCTGACGTATCAGGTCGGCTGCCTGAGCCATTGCGGTCTGGTCACTCGCGAGTCGGTGAGCGACGACCGGCGCGGCATCGCGCTCACCCTGACCGCGAAGGCGCGCCGGCTGCTGGCGCAACAGGGCCCGGCGCTGGCCGCGGCAGTATGTCAGGCCCTTGCCGAGACGGTCGGGCCCGATTGGCGCCGCGCGGTGGCCGCGCAGGCCGAGACGGCCGGTCGTACCCGCACAGCCGGCCGCGAAGACTGAATCGCCACGACTGATGCGGGCCTTCGTTCTGACCGCTCCCGGTGAGTACTCGGTGCAGCAAGTTCCCGCTCCTGAGGCCGTGCCCGGCGAGGTCGTGGTCGATGTGGAGCGCGTGGGAGTCTGCGGCACGGACGTCGAATTCTTCACCGGCCAGATGGCCTACCTGCGCCAAGGCCACTCGGCCTATCCGATGCGGCTCGGGCACGAGTGGGCGGGCCGTGTCGCCGAGATCGGCGAGGGCGTCGACCCGGCGTGGCTCGACCGCCGCGTGACCGGCGACACGATGATCGGTGACGGCACCTGTCGCAGGTGCCTTCGCGGGTGTCAACACGTGTGCGAGAACCTGCAGGAGATCGGCATCCGCACCGGGCGCCCCGGCGCTCTCGCGGAGCAGGTCGCGGTTCCGGCGACCTCGCTGCACGCGCTGCCCGAGTCAGTCGATGCGCAGCTCGGCGCGCTGGTCGAGCCAGGCGGCAACGCGCTGCGTGCGGCTCAGGGCGCTGGTTTGCAGCGTGGAGACAGGGCACTGATCTTCGGTCCGGGCACCATCGGGCTGCTCGTCGCGATGTTCCTGCGCGCCAACGGGGCCGAGGTGCACCTCATGGGCCGCACCGAGCACTCGCTCGCATTCGCCCGCAAGCTCGGCTTCGCGAACGCGTGGCAGCCGGATGCCGTCCCGCACGTGCCCTATGACGCGGTGATCGACGCTTCGAACTCCGCCCGCCTGCCGGCCGCCGCGCTGGAGCGGGTCGAGCCAGGCGGCCGCGTCGTCTACATCGGGCTGGCCGGTGAGCCGAGCACCATCGACACCCGCTCGCTCGTGCTCAAGGACGTGACGGCGGTCGGCGTGCTGTCCGCCTCCCCCGGCCTCGACGCGACCATCCGCGCCTACGCCGCGGGAGAGGTGGATCCCCGGCCGCTCGTGGCCGCCACGGTCGGGCTGGAGCAGGTCGGCGAGGTGCTCGCGGGCAAGCGCCCGATCGGCGCGGGTCCGGGCCCGAAGATCCACGTCGACCCGAGGATGACCGGCCTCACCAGCAGGCATTCGTAACCGCGTCGTATCCCCGAGCGCGAAGGCATCAGCGCACGCGAAGTCGCATCGCCGCGCTCCCGCCGCGGCTCAACGGCGGGCACCGACGGCTGCATACATCGCGTAACGCGCCACGTCGCCGCCGAGCGGGTCGGGCGGCGCGCCGGGGTCCGGCCGCCAGCGAATGGCGTCCACGACGCCGGGTTCCAGCAGCTGATAACCCTGCAACAGCTGGGCGATCTGCTCTTTGCCGCGCAGCGTCATCGAGTGGCTGGCATGCTCGTACACGTCGCGCACGTCCGAGATCGCCTGCGGACGGTAGTCACCGGTGCCATGCGTGAGCGCGATGTAGGAGCCTGGGACGGTCGCCTCCCGATACGCCGCGACGATGCCGGCCGGGTCGTCCTCATCCGGCACGAACGGCAGCGCGAGGAAGAGCAGCACCGCGATCGGGCGGCTGAGGTCCAGGAATCCGGTCAGCTGAACGCTGGTGAGCACGGCCTGTGGATACCGCAGGTCGGCGCGCAGGAATCGCGCGTAGGGCGCGTCTACGAGCAGCGCGCTGCCGTGCGCATAGGCGACCGGATCGCAGTCCACGTACAGCGTGCGCGCCTTCGGATTGGCCGCTTGCGCCACCTCGTGCACATTTCCGACCGTCGGGATCCCGGAGCCCAGGTCGAGGAATTGATCGATTCCGAGGCCCGCCAGCAGCGTGACGACCCGGCGCAGGAAGGCGCGGTTCGCCGTGACGAAATGCCGCGCGTCGGGCCACACGGCCATCGCCTGCTGCGCCAACTGCCGGTCGGCGGCGAAATTGTGCGAGCCGCCGAGGTAGTAGTCGTACATGCGGGCCGTCGACGGGGTCTCGATATCCACCTCGCCAGGCGCCCAGCCAGGGCGTTCGGTCACCACTTCGACGTTCCTCTCCGCGGCGGCCAGGCCGCCGCGCTGTCCGCGGAAGCGCTCAAGGCGATCTTAGAACACTGCCACGGACCACGCGGCGGTAGCCGTCAGCCGGCCGTCGAGCCCGTTCTGACGACCAGTTCGTCGACCGCCGCGCGCCCGGCGGCGAAGGGGGTCCGGCCGCGGTACCTTGACGGAAGAGCGCGCCGAGGAGTGATCCAGCCATGAACGAGACGCCCGCCTCTCCCCCGTCGTCAGCACCGTCCGGCGCGGCGAGCCTGGTGATGGCGGGCACGGAACCCGCGGTGCGGTTCGAGCGCGTCCTGGCGATGACGCCGCAAGAGGTGTGGGCGGCGCTGACCGATCCGGACAGTGTGCGCGGGTGGTTTCCGTGCTCGATCTCGGCGCAGCAGTGGGAGGTCGGCGGGGCGCTGACCTTCTCGTTTCCCGGCGAAGCCGAGTTCACCATGGACGGCGTGGTGCTCGAGTGCGACGCGCCGCGGGTGCTGGCGTATCTGTGGGGCGAGGAAACGCTGCGCTTCGAGGTCGAAGCGGTGTCGGCCGGTGCAGCCGAGACGCGCCTGGTGCTGACCGATGAGCTGGCCGCGCCGATCGCCGCGCGCAACGCCGCGGGATGGCACGTGTGCCTGGATCGGCTGGCTGGAAAGCCTGCTGCGGCTCGGGATGATGGCGGTGCCGAGGATGAAGGGGCGGGCGGCGGCGACGGTTGGCGGCGGCTGTTCGCGCTCTACAGTGCGGCGTTCGAGCCCTTGCTCGGGCCGCAGGAAGGACCGCCGGCCGGGTTCGAGGGCGGCGACTGAGCGGCCCCGACCTGCGATCTCACGCTCAGCGGCGGGTTCCCACGCGGCCGGCGGTCCACTTGTGAGAGGTCATGCGGTGCCGGGCGCGTCGTGCGGGACTATCCTGGGATAGGTGAACGTTCAACAACATGACGTTCGAAGCGTCGGCCCGGCAGGGGCAGGCGCGCTTTCCAGGAGGTCTCGATGCCTGCGGTAACGGTGGACAGCACGCTGGAGCTTGCGCGGGTGCCGCAGGTACCCGCCGAGGGGACCCAGCAGCGGCCGGTGCGGTCGGTGAGCACCGCGCCCAAGGGGTTCGAGGGCGAGGGGTTCCCGGTGCATCGCGCCTTCGCGGGCGTGTCGATGCGTGATCTGGACCCGTTCATCCATATGGACCAGATGGGCGAGGTGGAGTACGCGCCGGGTGAGCCGAAGGGCACGCCGTGGCATCCACACCGCGGGTTCGAGACCGTCACGTACATGATCGACGGCGAGTTCGAGCACGCCGACTCGCACGGCGGCGGCGGGAAGATCACCGACGGGGCGACGCAGTGGATGACCGCGGGCAGCGGCATCCTGCACATCGAGACCCCGCCGGAGCATCTGGTGATGTCGGGCGGTCTGTTCCACGGGATCCAGCTGTGGGTGAACCTGCCGCGGGCGAACAAGTGGAACCCGCCGCGCTACCAGGCCATCGAGGGCGAGCAGGCGACGCTGCTTTCCTCCCCTGACGGCGGCGCGCTGGTGCGGGTGATCGCGGGAGAAGTGGGCGGACACAAGGGTCCGGGCAGCACGTTCACCCCGATCACGATGATCCACGCGACGCTGCGGCCGGGCGCGCGGCTGGACCTGCCGTGGCGCGCGGACTTCAACGCCCTGGTCTACAGCCTCTCCGGCCGCGGTTCGGTAGGCGCGCAGGGCCGGCCGATGGAGAGTTCACAGCTGGCGGTGTTCGGTACCGGCGACGCGCTGACGATCGAGGCCAGCACGCGGCCGGACAGCCGCACGCCGGACTTCGACGTGCTGATCCTGGGCGGGCAGCCGATCCGCGAGCCGGTGGCGCACTACGGGCCGTTCGTGATGAACACGAAGGAAGAGCTGATCCAGGCCTTCGAGGACTTCCAGGCCGGGCGGATGGGCGTGATCCCGGAGGGACGCACGCCGCACACCCAGCCCGGCGAGCAGCGTCCGCAGTAGCGGGCTGCGCCCTGCGGTCCCTTTGAGACTGCCGGCTCGGCGCACCGCAGCGTGCGGCGGGTCGGCGTGTGACGCGGCGCGCCCGCGGAACCCCCCTCCATCCGCGGGCGCACCGCCATGTCTTATCAAGGGCGCGTTGTGCGAGGGCACCGCGCTGCGTTGTCCTGCTGAGCGGGACAGTCAGGCGCCGGGGGTGCGATCGCGCCAGTCGTCGGCGTCGTTGTCCGCATCGTCGCGCAGGATGGGGCTGTCGACGTTGGACAGGATCGCGGCGAACGGCGGGATGAGGGCGGCGACTGTGCTCATGGCGACGGCCGCGGCGACCGAGTAGAACCGGATCCAGCCCCAGGCCAGGATCACCAGCGTGAAGCACAGGCCCATCATCAGCAGGTAGCGGCGGTGGCGGGTGCGTGTCGTGACCGGGGCGCGCAGCTGCTGCACGGGACGGTCGGATGGCAGCGGCCGGTAGGGCGGGATGCCGCGGCCGGGCTGGTAGTGCGGCCCTTGGCGGATGCGGTGGACGACGACGGCGACGTTGATCAGCGCGACGACGCAGAGCGCGGCGAACGCCCAGGTGAACGGTCGGCTGCCCAGCAGCGCGAAGAGGATGACGCCGGCCAGGCCGTTGGCCAGCCCGGTCAGCGCGAGCGCGAGGCGCATGCGCAGCGGACTGCGGGCATGGACTGGTTCGTCGCCACTGCGCACGCGGTGATGGTAGCGGTACGTGCCGGAAGAGCCGGTTTCGCCCACGGGGAGGCCTTCCGGTTGCGCGCCACATGGGGCGCGGAGCTTGCCTGCGGTAGCTCGGATTGCGGACTCGGACTGCGGGGACAGGCCGTCGGCCGCGCCCCGGTCATCCGCCGGATACCCGTGGCTGTCACGCATAATCACGGACATGGAGGCAAGCGATCACGAGCTGGGCGGTCAGCGCGGGGCGGTCGGATCGGCAACCGGATCGGCAGCTGGTACCGGCATTGTCGCGGCGGGTCCGGTGGGTCCGGCAGGTACGGTGGATCCGTCCCGGGCGCTGGGGGCGTGCGTGGAGGAGTTTCTGCGCGCGCGGCAGGCCCGGAAGCACGCGGCGAACACGCTGGCCGCGTATCGGCGGGACCTGGACGCGATCGGGGCTCTACTGGCCGGTCAGCACGGCTGCGAGGCGCCTGATGTGCCGATCGACGCGGTGACGGGCCGGGCGCTGCGGCAGGCGTTCGCCGAGTACGCGCAACCACGTTCGGCGGCTTCGGTGGGGCGTGCCTGGTCGGTGTGGAACCAGTTCTTCTCATTCCTGGTCGCGGACACGGTGGTGCCGGGTAATCCGATGGGGACGGTGGATCGCCCTCGCCCGCCGCATCGGTTCCCCAAGCCGCTGCGCGGGACGGACACGCCGGAGCGGCTGTTGGCCTCGAGCGCTGCGCCGCCGGACCGCACGCGGCGCAGACGGCCCTGGCCGGAGCGGGATTTCGCGGTGGTGGCGCTGCTGTTGTGCGCGGGTCTGCGTTCCAGCGAGCTGCTGGACTTGACGGTCGGGTGCCTGGATGGGCGCGCGGGCGAGCGGTACCTGAAGGTGCGCGGCAAGGGCGGCAAGGAGCGGTCGATTCCGGTGGAGCCGGAGCTGGACGCGGTAGTGACGGAGTATCTGGAGTCGCGGCGGGCGAAGTTCGCCGGACGCAACCCGGCACGGTCCGATCCGCTGTTCGTCGGGCATGACGGCGCGCCGATGGGGCGTGGCGCGTTGCAGTACCTGGTCGGGCGGGCGTATCAGGAGGCTGGGGTTTCTTCGCGGGTGCCGCAGGGTGCGCTGGTGCACGCCCTGCGCCATACGTTCGCCACGCGACTGGCGGAGGACGGCGCGAGCGCGGTGGAGATCATGCGGCTACTGGGCCACGCGTCGCTGACGACAAGTCAGAACTACATTGACGCGACGGCGCGCGAGCAGCGGGCGGCGGTGCGGGCGAACCGTACGCACCAGGCGTTGCGGCAGTTGCTGGCGGCGGAGCCGGAAGCCAAATCGGCAGCCGAATCGGGCGCCGAGCCAGCCGAGGCGGAAACGAAAGCGGAAACGGCGACGGAGCCTGGGGCGCAGCCGCCTCGAGAGGCGACTGCGGGTTCGGACGCAATCACCGGACGCGTCAGCGAGCAGGCGCGCTAGGCGGTGGTCACCGGCCGGAGTGTCGGGGCGCGGCCGTACGATCATGACGTGGCCGATTCCTCTTCCTCCCTCCCCCCTCCCGCCTCGGCCCCCGCGGCGGCGCCGACCGAGACGGCGGTGCGTGGCGGATTACGCGCGGCGGCGGATCTGGCGGCCGCGCACCTGGACGGTGTGGCGGCGCGCCCGGTGTGGTGGGCGATGCCCGAGCAGATGCGGGCGACGTTGCTGGAAGCGCCGCTGCCCGAGAGCGGCCGCGCGGTCGGTGAATTGCTCGACGACGCGGCGCGGCGGGTGCTGGCCTATCCGATGGGCAACGGGCATCCGGCGTTCTTCGGGTGGGTGAATGCCGCGCCGCATCCGGCGGCGGTGGCGGCCGGGTTGCTGGCGTCGGCGTCGAATCCGTCGAGCGCGGGCGGGGATCACGCGGACGTGCCGCTGGAGCGCGCGGTGGTGCGGTGGCTCGCGCAACTGGTGGGGTTTCCGCACGAGACCGGCGCCGGCCTGCTGACGTCGGGGGCGTCGATGGCGACGATCATCGCGGTCGGCGCGGCGAGGCATCGGGGGCTGCAGCGGGCCGGCTGGGACGTGCGCGAACGCGGCCTGGGCGGCGCGCCGGAGTTGACCGCGTATGCGACGGCGGAGGCGCATTCGTGCGTGCGCAAGGCGATCGAGCTACTGGGGATCGGCAGCAGGGCGCTGCGTACCGTGCCCGAACGCGGTGACAAGGCAGAGCGTGAGGGCGGGTCGCGCGGCGCGGGCATGGACGTCGACGCGCTGCGGGCACTGATCGCACAGGACCGCGAGGCCGGGCGGGTGCCATTCCTCGTGGTCGCGAACGCGGGGACGGTCAACACGGGCGCGATCGATCCGTTCGAGGAGATCGCGCACGTGTGCGGGTCGCCGGGCGGCGAAGGCGGCGTGTGGCTGCACGTCGACGGCGCTTATGGCGCGTTCGGCGTGCTCGATGCGCAGGTGGCGGCGCGGTATGCGGGGATGGCGCGGGCTGATTCGCTGGCGCTGGATCCGCACAAGTGGTTGCAGGTGCCGATCGGTGTCGGGGCGCTGCTGGTGGCCGACCGGGAGTTGTTGCGTTCGGCGTTTTCGCTGGTGCCGCCGTATCTGCGGGATGAGGGCGGGGATGCGCTGGGGTGGCTGAGCGAGTACGGGATCGAGCAGACCCGGCAGTTTCGGGCGCTGCCGGTGTGGGCGTCGATCGCCGCGCGCGGCCGCACGGGGGTGGCCGCGGACATCGCGACGTGCAACGCGACCGCGCGGGAGCTGGCGCGGCTGGTGGAGCAGGCACCGGATCTGGAGGTGGCCGCGCCGGTGGAGTTGTCGATCGTGGCGTTCCGGTACGCGCCTGAGGGCGTGACGGCGCAGCAGGTCGACCGGGTCAATGCGGCGCTGCCGGCCGCGATCCAGGAGCGCGGGGCGGCATTCGTGACCGGGTCGGTGTATCAGGGCCGGCCGGTGCTGCGGGCGTGTGTGCTCAATCCGGCGACGCGGGCGGAGCATGTGCGGCTGCTGGTGGCGGAGGCGCGGGCGGCGGGGGCCGCGTTGCTGGCGGGCAGTGCTTAAGAGGGTGCGTGCTGAATAATGGGGCGCTGTGCCCTCCGCTCGTGCGCGCCGCGCCGCCTCGCAACCCGCAGCCGCGCTGACCACATCGGGAGTGGCGCGGCTGCTGCCGGATGTCGACCGGCCCGGCGCGATGCTGCTCACGCTCGACGAGGTGCCGCAGTCCTACGTCGATCTCGAGGATCCGACGCGCCTCGAGTTCGAGTACATCCAGCGCCTCGCGCACGTCGCCGACTCGGTCTTCCCGGCCGGTGCGCGCCTCGACGCGCTGCATCTGGGCGGCGGCGCGCTGAGCCTGCCGCGGTATCTGGCGCACACCCGGCCCGGCAGCGGGCAGCTCGCGGTGGAGATCGACGGGCTGCTGGTCGAGTTCGTGCGCGAACATCTGCCGTGGGACCGGCGATGGCGGCTGCGGGTGCGCATCGGGGACGCCCGCGAGGCGTTGGCGTCGCGGCGACCGGCCAGCGCGGATTTGGTGGTGGCGGACGCATTCGCGGGTGCGCGCACGCCAGCGCACCTGACGAGCGTGGAGTTCGTGGCGCTGGCGGCGAACGTGCTGCGGCCCGGTGGCGTGTATGCGGCGAACATCGCGGATGGCGCGCCGCTGGCTTTCGCGCGCGGACAGGCGGCGACGGTTCGCGCGGTGTTCCCGCACGTGGCGTTGATCGCGGAGGCCGCAGTACTGCGCGGGCGGCGCTTCGGCAACCTCGTGCTGGCCGCGTCGCGCGAACCGCTTCCCCTGGCTGACCTGGTGCGCCGTACCGCAGGCGATCCGTTCCCGGCGCGGGTGACCGGGGAAGAAGACCTGGACGCGTGGATCGCGGGCACAGTTGCGGTCACGGACGCGACCGCGGTGCCCTCCCCCGAGCCGCCGCCGGGCGCGTTCGAGCTGTAAGGACCGCCAGCTGGCAAAGGCTGTTGCGACGCGCGGTTTCGGCGGCGATGATGGCGCGACCGGAGCAGCGACGATGACGCCGCGAAAACCAAGGCCGTGTTGACCGGGGCTGTGTTGACCGGGGCGGCGAAAACGACGACGTGAGTTGAGGGGGAAGGGCTGCATGCTGGGGACGGTAAACCTGCCCGAGTACATCGCCGGCGCCGGTCTGATCATCCTGCTGCCGGGGCCGAATTCGCTGTACGTGCTGTCGGTGGCCGCGCGCCGGGGTGTGCGCACGGGGTATCGAGCGGCGTGCGGCGTGTTCCTCGGTGACAGCACCCTGATCATGTTGACCTCGCTGGGTGCGGCCTCGCTGCTCACACGCTGGCCACTCGCGTTCGACGCGGTCAAATACTCGGGCGCGGCGTACCTGGCGGTGCTTGGTGCCGGGATGCTGCGCTCGGCCGTGCGCTCGCTGCGGCAACGGGGCGCGCAACTTCGCGAGGCGCGGCAGAGCGGGGCCGGCGGCGACGGCGCGCCGCTCGCGGTCGCGGCGGCGGCGGTCGAACCGGATGCCCCGATCCCGCGGACGGCGGCGGAGACACCAGCGGGTGCGACCGGGGCAGCCGCGCTTGAGCGACCGTTTCGCCGGGCGCTGGTGGTGAGCCTGCTCAACCCCAAGGCGATCTTGTTCTTCCTCGCGTTCTTCACACAGTTCGTCGACCCCTCCTACGCACATCCGGTCGTGCCGTTCGCGGTGCTGGCGGTCATCATCCAGGCGTTCTCGGTGGTGTATCTGAGCACTCTGATCCTGGGCGGGAACCGGCTGGCCGCGGCGTTGCGCCGGCGGCGCCGGCTGGCTTCGTGCATGACCGGCGGGGTGGGCACGCTGTTCCTCGGGTTCGCCGCGAAGCTGGCGACCGCGACCCTGCACTGACCGGCGGCGCGTTCACTCGTTCGGCTGTGCGGGTGAGACGCGTGCCGCGGACTGGTTCGACACTGAAAGCCCGTCGCGCGGTGCGGCGGGGGCTGGGCGTCGGACGAGGAGCGCACGCATGGCGCAGAGCGGGTCGCAGCCCTCGACGCGGTTGCGCCCGGCCGTGGCCGGCTACCGGCTCGCGGTCGCGGCGCTCATGGCGGTCGCGCTCGGGTTCACCGCGTACCGGGCCGGGTTTTCCGGCAGCACGGGACTGGTGAACTTCTTCAGCTATTTCACGATCCTGAGCAACATCCTGGGCACCGTGGTCTTCCTTGTCGGCGGGATCGGGCTGCTGCGCGGGGGTGCGGGTGCGCCGGATCTGCTGCGTGGCGCGGCGGCGCTGTACCTGGTGATCACGGGGATCGTGTACGGAGTCGCACTGGCGCACTACGACACGCCGCAGGTGATCCCGTGGGTGAATGCGGTAGTGCACAAGCTCACGCCGCTGGTGTTCCTGCTGGACTGGCTGCTGGATCCACCGCGCCGCCCGCTACGGCTGTCGCGTGCGGCGGTGGCGTGGCTGGCGTTGCCGGTGGTGTTCCTGGTGTATTCGCTGGCGCGCGGGCCGGCGGCCGGGTGGTATCCGTATCCGTTCCTGGATCCGCGCGGGCACGGGTATCTGCGCGTCGCGGTCTCGTGCGTAATCGTCGCGGTGGCGTTCGTCGCGGCCGGGGCGGGGTTGCTCTGGGCGGGCCGGGCGCTGCGTACGCGGCGTGCTACGACAACGACCGCCGTTAAACCCGCGCACAGTCAGCACTGAAGCCTTGCGACCGGCGGCGGCGCGCCCCCGATGCATCCGCCGCGCCGCAGCGTGCGCCCTGGGCGAGCACGTACAGTACAAGTCTGCGCGACACACGCGACGGAGGGGACGAATGTGTCTGGTCATTCCATGACCGTCCCGTACATCACACCGACCGACCCCGCCCCCGCGTGGAGCGTGCCCATCCCGTCGCAGTTGACGGCGGTGCGGCACGGGCAGTCCACGGCCAACGCGGCGTTCGCGGAGGCGGCGCTCACCGGGGCGCTGAGCGTGCCGATCACCGAGCGGGACGCCGATCTGCCACTGACGCACCTGGGCGCGGCGCAGGCCGCGGCCGTGGGGCGGCGCCTGGCGGCGGACCCGCCGGATGTGGTGTTCTGCTCGCCCTATCTGCGCACGCGCCAGACGCTCGCCGCGATCCTCGGGTCGCTGGCGGACGCGGGTGTGCCGCAGCCGGAGCTTCGCTACGACGAGCGGTTGCGCGACCGGGAGACCGGGGCGTGGGAGATGCTGACCACGGCGGCGCTGCGGCGCAGGTACCCGGAGGAGATGGCGCGGCGCGACCACGTCGGGCCGTTCTACTTCCGGCCACCGAGCGGGGAGAACTTCCCGGACGTGGCGCTGCGGGTGCGTTCGGCGCTGCGCGACGCGCTACCGGCGGCGGCCGGGCGGCATCTGCTGATCGTGGCGCACGACGCGGTGGTGCTGATGCTGCGGCTGATCTTCGACGGGCTCGACGAGCCGGCGCTGAACCGGATCGTGGACGCGGGCGGCGCGATCGGCAACTGCACGGTGACCCGATGGACCTCGGAGGGCGCACGGATGCGGCTGGCGGACTACAACGACGCGCACCATCTACGGCACCTGGCGGCCGTCTCCGGCTAGTGCAGCGCCGCGTTGATCCTTCGGGGGTCTGATGGGTCAGGCGGGAGGGTCGCCGAGGTAGAGCCCGGCGGCGCAGTCCAGGGCGGCTTCCGGGGTGCCGAACGGCAGGCCGGTGGGCAGGATGTTGTCCTCGTAGCGCTCGTTGCTGTACGTGAACAGGGCGAAGCCCCACATCTCGGGGTGGCCGGTGTCCTTGAGTCGGCACAGGTGCAGGTCGCCCTCGTCGTCGCCGTCAATGACGGCGTCGACGTAGGCGCAACCGGCCCGCCAGCGGACCTTGATCTCGCTGATCTGCGGCCAGCGGCGGGCGTGTGCGGTCAGGCGCTGGTGCAGGGCCGCGCTCTTGGCGGTGTTCGGGCTGGCCATGGCGACCATGATGCCCGAGGGTGCCGGTCGGGGGCAGCCGGTGCGCCTGGCCTGCCACAGCCGCGGGATGATCAGTGGATCAGTAGGCTGATCTCAGGGCGGGGCGACAGTGCTGAACAGTGCGTTCGTGATCGAGTTGACCGAGGCCGAGCGTGGCGAGCTGGAGCGGCTGACCGCTTCCCGGTCCGCGCCGGTCGGGCGGGTGCAGCGGGCGTCGGTGATCCTGGCGGTGGCCGACGGTGCGTCCAATGCGGCCGTCGCGCGAGCGGTGGGCCGGCATGTGGACACCGTGCGCGCCTGGCGCAAGCGGTTCGTCACCGAGCGGCTGGCCGCGTTAAGCGACCGGCCCCGGCCGCTGGGGCGGCCCAAGCTGTCGGCAGCCGACAAACTGCGGATCATCGCCGCGGCGACCGCCGAACCACCGCACGCCGCGACGGTGTGGACCCACCGGGCACTGTCCGCGCACCTTCGTCTTGCGGGCCTGGCGGTCTGCGCTGCCCAGATCGGACGCATCCTCGGCGCCGTCGACCTCAAGCCGCACCTGGTGCGCGGCTGGCTCACCCGCCCGGCCGACCCCCAGTTCTTCACCCTCGCCACCGAGGTGTGCGACCTGTACCGCACCTGCCCGCCGGGCGCCGTGGTCCTGAGCGTCGACGAGAAGACCGGGATCACCGCCCGCTCCCGCAAATACCCCGACCAGCCCGAACGCCCAGGGCGGCGCACCCGACGGGAGTTCGAGTACGTGCGCCACGGCACCGTGTCCATCATCGCCGCCCTCGATGTGCACAGCGGCCAGGTCCTGACCGAACGCATCGAGCGCAACAACGCCGAGACTTTCATCGGCTTCCTGCGCTTGCTCGACCGGTCCATCCCGCCCGGCCTCGCCATCCACCTGGTCATGGACAACGGCTCCTCGCACGTAGCGAAGAAGACCAAGGCATGGCTGGCCACCCATCGGCGCTTCCACATCCATCACACGCCGAAACACGCCTCCTGGCTAAACCAGGTCGAGCTGTTCTTCTCGACCTTGACCAGAAGGCTGCTGCGCCGTGGCCAGTTCGCCTCCCGCGACGAACTGGCCACACGCATCGACGAGTTCGTCGTGGCCTACGACGAACACGACGCCAAGCCCTACCGCTGGACCTACGACGGCTCACCGCTCAAAGCCGCCTGACCCCCGAAGGATCAACGCGGCGCTGCACTAGTGAAAGGTAATCGGGCCCTGAATGTCTCGGGCCTGCACGACGTTGCCGTGGATCCGGGCCTCGCCGCTGACGATATTCGTCACCGCTCCGGCCTGCCCGAGGGCCTCGATCATCCACGCTCGCAGCGCTTCGCCAAC
>DASUAR010000313.1:0-5538 GCA_035763685.1 Actinocrinis sp.
TCACGATCGACCCGTCGATGGCGAGTACGAACTGTGCGAAGGACACGATGACGAGGATCCACCAGCGCCTCGGATCCGCTGCGGCGCGTGGCACCATGGCAGAGTCAGTAGTCACAGCTACTCCTTTTCGGAAGACCGGCCCGGTGCCGGTCCCGCAGGTTGGGAGCGGTGTCGCCGCACCTCGCGCACGACGCTAGGCGGGGCGGCTTTAGTGGCGCTTAGGTCGCTTGGGGATGATTCGTCGTCCGCAACACGAGTCCCACCGGTGTCACCAGGTGACATGCAGGGAGCTGACGCCGTGCACGAGGCGTCCGGTGGGGCGGCTGATCTCGGTGGCCGGTGCGGCCAGGCGCAGTGAAGGGAACCGGCGTAGCAGGGAGCTGAGAGCGATCTGGAGTTCCGCGCGGGCGAGGCCGGATCCGAGGCAGTAGTGCGCCCCGTGCCCGAAGGTCAGATGCGGATTCGCCCCCCTGTCGGTATCCAGTCTATCGGCGTCAGGGTACTGAGCGCCATCTCTATTCGCCGAGCTGAGCGAGGGTAGGACGGCGGAGCCTGCCGGGATCAGGGTGCCGCCGAGCGGCACGTCTTCGAGGGTGATGCGCAGCAGTGCCTCGTCGCCCGGAGGGTACATCCGCAGCAGTTCCTCGACGGCGGGCTCGACCGTATGCGGGTTCTGCAATTCCGCGCGCAGGTCTTGGTATTCGTGCCGGGTGAGCAAGGCGAAGACGCTGTTGGAGATCTGGTTCGCGGTGGTTTCGTGGCCGGCGACCAGCAGGCTGATACCGAGGAAGATCAGCTCCTCCTCGCTCAGCCTCCCGTCGTCTTCGTCGTGCACGGCGACGAGGGCGGAGAGCAGGTCATCGCCGGGGTCGTCGCGCTTGCCGGCGACGAGGGATGCCATGTAGTCGCGCAGGGCGACTTGCGCGGCGAGGATTTCGGCGGCCGGCAGCGCGGTGGTGGACAGGAACGCGGCCGACCAGCCGGTGAACAGCTTGCGGTCCTCGAACGGGATGCCGAGCAGTTCGCAGATCACTGAGATCGGCAGCGGGAAGGAGAGCGCCGAGACGAGGTCGACGGGCGTCTCGGCCTGGTCCATGGCGTCGAGCAGGGCGTCCGTGTGCTCCTGGATGCGCGGGCGCAGCGCGGCGACGCGGCGCGAGGTGAACTCGCGGGAGACGAGCCTGCGCACGCGGGTGTGCTCCGGCGGATCCATGTTCAGCAGGCTTTTGAATTGCTGCGGGGCCGCGGAGATACGGGGAGCGTCCGGTCGGGTAGTCGCTTGGCGACTGAACCGGGGGTCGGAAAGTGCGGTGCGCACGCCGTCGTAGCTGGTGACGAGGAAGGCGGGGTCACCGCTCGGCATGGTGACCCGCGCGACGGGGCAGCGGGAGCGCAGTTCGGCGTATTCGGGGCTGGGATCGAGGGCGGACGGGCGGGCGAAGGGATAGGGCAGGGGTGCGGGCGCCGGGGCAGTCGCGGTGAGGTCGAGAGTTTGCCGGCCGGTGGCGATGGCGGACTGCAGACCGTAGTAGACGCCTGTCATGATCCGCCGCTTCAAGAAGTCGCTGCGGTTCACCACGCGATACGCCGTCTTGCGCAGCACGATCCCGAGTGGCCCGCGGATGGCGAAGGCGCGTTCCTGGCGCAGCTGGATCTCGCGGGAGACCTTGACGGAGGGCTCGCGGGCGCGTTGGAAGGCGAGGGTGGCGGCGTCCAGAGCGTCGTTCGGGGTCGGGGAGCGGAGGGCGTCGGCGACCAGCGGCGCGAGGGTCACCGCGTCGAGCAACGCGTGGTTGACGCCCTGGCCGAGGATGGGGGTCAGCGTGTGGGCCGCGTCACCGGTCAGAACCAGGCCAGGCACCGACCAGCGCGGCACGACCGTGGTGAAGATGTCCAGCATCGAGGTGCCCGACCAGCCGGTGACGTGCTCGCGCACCGCCTCGGACAGCTCGGGCGCCAACTCGTCGATCCGCTCGTGCAGCGCGCCGATGCCGCGCCGCCGCAGCTCCTTGAGTTCACCCTTCGGGATGTTGAACCCGATGCGGATCTGGTCCGGAACGGTCGGCATGAACACGCAGTGACGGCCGGCGAGGAGGCTGACACGGTATGTGTGCGGATCCCACGAGGACGGCAGCGGAATTTTGAACCAGATGAAGTCGCGGTCCAGCGGCAGCTTCTGGTACGGGATGCCGGCGAGCTCGCGGATCTTGCTGAACCGGCCGTCCGCGGCGACGGTCAGCGCGGCGTGCACCTCGACCGGCCCATCAGGACCCTGACAGCTCACCCCGATCACCCGGCCGGTCTCGTCACGCAGCAGATCGGTCGCGGTGGTGCGGCGTGCCAGCGTGAAGGAGGGCAGCCGGGAGGCGTCCTCGGCGAGCGCGGTCAGCAGTGGGGGCTGCGGCAGTTCGGTCGGGTAGGGGCAGGGGAAGCCGATGGTGGTGAAGTCGGTCGCGAGCACGATGCGGCCGCCGTCGCGCACCTCCATCCGCCGCGTCGGGAGGGTGTGCTCCTTCACGCGTTCGAAGATGCCGAGTTGTTCGAGGATCCAGACCGAGTCGGGAGAGATCGCCTCGCCGCGAAATGAGCGCTCGAAGTGACCGCTCTGCTCTAGCACCATCACCTCACAGCCGAACTTCGCCAGCTCAAGGCCCAGCGTCAGCCCGGCGGGCCCCGCCCCGACGACGCAGACCCCCGTGTGAATACGCGTGCTCACTCCCCGCTCCTCTCGCTATATACAGTCCTTGGGCAGAGTGGGTTCAGGGGCTAAAGGGGGACTTGCTCGGTTGGTCCGTGTCAGTGCTCGTACGTCCGGATCGTTCCGGAGGTCAGCCGTCAAAGGAGCCGACGACCCAGATGCCCGGCCGCGCCTCCACGGCCTGCGGCGCCCACTGTTCACGCGGATCGGACCAGTCGACGGCGCGCTCCAGGATCCAGGCCCGGGTACGGTGCGCGAACTGGATCCACCTCCGGTCGCCGAGCTGTTCGGCCACCTCCGCGAACGCCGCGAAAGTCTGCAACGACTCTTCGGCGTGTCCACACTGCAGTTCGACCACGGCCAGGCCGCGCAGCGCGTCCGCGCGCCCGCGCTCGTCGCCGATCTGCGCGCACTGACCGAGCGCGTCCGCGTAGGTTTTCGCGGCCGACCGCGGGTCGCCCTCGCTCAGCTGCACATCGCCGAGGCCGATGAGGCAGCGCGCGGCGCCGCCGTGATCGCGTGCGGCCAGGAACAGCGTCCGCGCGTCCTCGTAGTGCATCGCGGCCTGCCGAACCCGCTGCTGCTGCCAGGCCAGATCGCCAAGCGAGCGCAGAACCGCCGCCTCGGCCAGCGCATCGCGTTCGCGACGCGCCGCGTCGAGGGCGAGCGAATGCGTCTCGGACCACTCCGGCCAAGCCGCCCGCGCGTCAAAGTACCCTGACAGGCACTCGGCCAGCTGCCAGGTGAGCGGCCACAATCCGGCGGTGTGCGCGCGGCGTACCGCGTCGACGAGACCAGGCCCCTCCTCCTGGAACCAGTGCACCGGCGTAGCACCGACCAACTGCGCGACCTTGTCGAAGGACTCGGATACGACCGTGCCGTATCGCGCCTCGTATGGGACGCGGCCCGGGGTGAGCATCGCGTCGGCGTGCCTGGCGACCGCGAGGCAGGCCGTACACAGCCGCTCGATGGCGGCGGTGACCGTGATCGGATCGTCCCCGCCGAGCAGTTCCAGCGCGAGCGCTCTCAGCAGCCTGTGATAGCCGTAGCGCAGCGGGTATTCGCGCGCCGACTGCCGGACCTCAAGTAGATACGACTGAAGCAGCTGATCGACGATGCGTTCGGTGCGCGGCAGCGTGTCGTTGAGCAGCGCGGCGGCGCTCCACAGCGCGAAGCTGGGAACCGGTGCGAGCGCCAGCAGCCGGAACGCCCACTGATGCGCGGGATCGGCCTCGCGGTAACCGACGAGCAGACTGGCGCGCACGTCGAGGTCGCCGGCCACCAGCTCGGCGAGCCCGGCGCCCTCGCCGTCGAGGCGCTGCGCGAGCGCCGCGGCGGTCCAGTGCGGCCGGGCCGCGAGTCCGGCCCCTGCGACACGCAACCCGAGCGGCAGGTAACCGCAGAGCCGCGCGATCTCCAACGCGGACTCCGGGTCGTCGGTGATGCGCGAACCGGCGATTTCCTCGAGTAGCTGCTGGGCTTCCCTCGGCTTGAGCACATCGAGCACGAGGTGGCGCGCGCCGTCCAGCCCGGCGAGCGTGCGCCGCGTGGTCATCAGGACGAACACGCCGGGTACCGCCGCGAGCAGGGGCCTGACCTGCTCCTCGGTGGCGACGTCGTCGAGGATCAACAGCATTCTGCGACCGCGGGTAAGCCGCTGGAGTCGATCGGCGGCCGGTTCGCTGGACGGGACGGCGTCGGCGGAGGTGGCACTGGTGCTGGCACTGGCACTGGCGTCGGGGGGCGTCGCGGGGGCGGTTCCGTCTGCGGTTGCGGCTTGATCGAGGCGATGCAGCACATGCGCGATCACCTCGCCGGGTTCCAGCGCCATGCCCTGCGGTCCGCGCAACTGCACGAAGATCCGGCCGTGCGGGAAGACGTCGGCGGCCCGGCGCGCCAGCTCCACGGCGAGCGTCGTCTTGCCGACCCCGGCCCGGCCGCCGAGCACCAGGATCGGCGCGGCGGCCCGTCCGGTGCGGTCCGGGAAGGCCCGCAGCGCGGTCGCGATCGCCTCCTCCCGGCCGACGAAGTCCGGCAGCGAGGGTGGAAGCCACACCACCGGAGCGACCAAGGGCGCTGCGACCGCGGCCGGCTCGCGCCACAACAGGTTCGGGTCACTGCGCAGCACCCGCTCGTGCAGGTGCCGCAGCCCGGGCCCGGGCTCGATGCCCAGCTCGTCGACGAGTGAGCGGCGGATGCGCGCGAAGGTCTTGAGCGCGTCCGACTGCCGGTCGGAGCGGAACAGCGCCACCATCAGGTGCGCGTGCAGGGTCTCGCGCAGCGGGTGCTCGCTGGTCAGCGCCATCAGCTCACCGGTCAGCTCCTTGTGCCTGCCCAGGCGCAGATCGGCGGTGAGTCGCTGTTCGAGCGCTGTCATGCGCAGCTCTTCCAGGCGCACAGCGGCGGCTGAAAGCGTGTAGCCGTGCGGGATACCGGACAGCGCCACGCCGCTCCACAGCCCGAGCGCCTCCTGTAGCAGGCTCGACGCGGTGGCGAAATCGCCGCGCTCGTAAGCCGCCTTGCCGGCGCGGTGTAAGGCCTCGAACCTGGTCAGGTCGAGGTCGTCCTGCGCGACTTGGAGGCAGTAGCCGGGCGGGAGCGTGAGCAGTTGCCGGCCATGCGCCCCCGCCGCGGGATCCCCCTCCAGCAGGATGCGGCGCAATTGGGAGATGTAGACCTGGAGCGTGGTACCCGCCGTGCGCGGCGGAGAGTTGTCCCACAGCTCGTCGATCAGGCTCTCGGTGGACACGGTCTCGTTCGCCCGCACCAGAAGTACCGCCAGCACCACCCGCACTTTCGCGGCGGTCGGCGTCCTCGGTGCCACCGTCACCGGTCCCAGC
>DASUAR010000314.1:0-60303 GCA_035763685.1 Actinocrinis sp.
CCTCGCCGCGGCCAGGTGTACGGCCAGGTGTACGGCCAGGTGGACGGCCAGGTGTACGGCCAGGTGTACGGCCAGGTGGGCGGCCAGGTGTACGGCCAGGTGGACGGCCAGGTGGGCGGCCAGGTGGACGGCCAGGTGGGCGGCCAGGTGGACGGCCAGGTGTACGGCCAGGTGGGCGGCCAGGTGTACGGCCAGGTGGGCGGCCAGGTGGACGGCCAGGTGGGCGGCCAGGTGTACGGCCAGGTGGGCGGCCAGGTGGACGGCCAGGTGGACGGCCAGGTGTATCGGGAGCGCCTGTCCAACTGGTGGCGCGGACGCATCTGGGGCCAGCACAGCGCCGGCTACTACTCCTGGCTCGACGCCATGGAGCGCATCGGCGTCACCGGGTTGGACCCGATCCACGGCCAGCAGCAGGTCGCCCGCTCGGCTGGCTGGTGGTGGTGCCACCGCGACTTCGCCATCATCACCGAACGGCCGCGGGCGCTGCACCGCGACCAGCAAGGGCGGCTGCACTGCGAAACCGGCCCGGCGATCATCTACCCGGACGGGTGGGGCTTCCACGCCTGGCACGGCCGCCGCGTCCCGGCCTGGGTCGTCGAGAACCCGACTGTCGAGGCCATCGCCGACGAATCGAACGCCGAGATCAGGAGGTGCGCTATCGAATCGTTCGGCTGGCCCGAGTTCATCGCCGCCGCCGAACTCGCCCCGGTCGACGCCTGCCCCGACCCGGGCAACCCCGGGCACGAGCTGCGGCTGTACGACGTGCCGTCGCGGCTGTGGGGCGAGCGCGTGCGGGTGCTCATCGCCGTCAACGGGACCGTGGAACGCGACGGCACTCGGCGCACATTCGGCCTGACCGTCCCGACGCAGGCGAAAACTGCGCTCGGCGCCGCCGCATGGGGCTACGGCCTGACTGCCGAGCAGTACGCGGGCATGCAGCGCCGCGCATAGACCACTTTCCAAGCCCTCGGCACCATCCAACCCAACCAGAAAGAGGAACAGTCATGATCAACACTCTGACGCTCGCCGACGCGGAGAACGCGTTCGGTGTGCGTGTCGACGACTATCACGACCGCAGAGCCGACATTCCCGTCCTGACCGGGCTCCAGGCCCAGGGGGACGTCATCGTGCTGCCCGTCGCCGATCGGCGCGCGGCCGTCACCCCGGTGCCCCAGCAAGGCGCGGCGGTGGTCCGCGGCGAGAACGGAGGCCACACGCACCTGCTGCTCGCGGCCGGCGCGGTCACGTGGGACCCGTCCGCGACCGCCGGGACCAACCCGTCCGACCTGGACCTGGGCACGCTGACCGTCGCCGAGGGCGCGACCGCATACCTGGCGCACCCGGAGCACGCCTACTCCGGCATCGGCGCCGGCACCTACGTGCTGCGCCGCCAGAGGGAGCAGGCGGACGTGGCACGGTTCGTCGCGGACTAGCCATCTGCCGGGCCCGAAGGTCCGGCATGGCCGGGGCGTCTGTATGAGGGTGCGGGCGTCCCGGCCGCCTGGAAAGCGGCCGGGGTCCAAGTGGGCGCCAGGGCTCGGCCGAGGGTCCGGGCCCTGGCGACACCCCGACTTCACAGATGAGGAGCCCGTTATGGGACTCGACTTCAATCACCCGACCCCCGACGGCGAGCGTTCCCGCTGCTGCCCGCACTGGTCCTACGGCGGCTTCAACGACTTCCGAACGCGCCTGGCCGCCTCCGAAGGCTTCGACCTGGACGAGATGCAGGGCTTCGGGAAGGGCGAGTACTTCACCGACGGCCGCGTGCACGGTACCCGGCCGTGGGATGAGATCGACACGCCGCTGAAGCCGCTGCTGAACCACTCCGACTGCGACGGTCATCTGACGCCCGAGGAGTGCGCGCAGGTCGCGCCCCGGCTGCGGGAGGTGGTGAACGGCTGGCCCGACACCATCGAGCACCACTACCACCGCCTTTCCGCCCTGCACTTGGCCGCATGCATGGAGGCCTGCGCGGCTGCGGGCGAGAACCTGGAGTTCTGCTGAACCGCCGGATGTGCTGTTGGAACAGCCTTCCGGCGAAGGGCCGCCGCCCCGCCATGTGATGAGGGTGACGGGGCGGCGGCCGGCCTAGATGAGAGCTCGTACAGACCTAGATGAGAGCGAGAACAACATGAGCACCCGAGGATTCGTTGGCTTCGTCGCCGGAGGGCGCGAGGTCATCGCCTACAACCACTGCGACTCCTACCCGGCCTGGCTCGGCATTCAGACGCTGGAGTGGGCGCGCTCGGCCGACCTGGCCGCAGCAGCGAGCCGCGCACCCGAGGTGCGGCTGGTCGATGACGACGCCATCCCTACGCACGCCGATGTCGAGGCGCTGAAGGAGTTCTACGCCCCGAACGTCGGCGCCCGGAGCGAACGCCCGACCTGGTACCAACTGCTGCGCGGCACGCAGGGCGACCTCGGCGCGATGCTCCGCGCCGGATACGTCGAGGACGCGAGCACCTTCCCGGCCGATTCCCTGTTCGCCGAGTGGGGCTACATCGTCGACTTCGACGCCAAGCGCTTCGAGGTCTACGCGGGCTTCCAGAGGGGGCGGCACCATGACGGCCGGTTCGCCGACCGCATGCCGGCCAACGTTGGGTACTGGCCGGTGCGACTGCTGGCCAGTTGGCCATTGGACGCGCTGCCGGACGATGTCGCGTTCTACGCGGCCGTCAGTAACGACGAGGGCGGCGATTGATGCCCGCCCCGCGCCGCACCGCCGACGGCATTGGCCGTGAGCAGAGATTCACCGGCGAGACACTGCGCACCGGCGGCAACACCCGCGAGCAGCAGCTGCGCGCGGTGACGGCGGTCCTGCGCGCCGTCCCCGGCCGCCAGGCACAGCGGGAGGTGCTGGACGCGCTGTTCGCAACCGGGCGCCGGACGCTGCCGCCGCACGGCATGTCGCCGTCGCGGGAGTACAAGGAGGCGCGCAAGGCGTGGCTGGCGCGCTGCCGCGCCTGGGTCATCGCGCAGGGCAGGCACCCGAGATCGGCGCAGATCTCCACGGACGACCAGCGTGACTACGCCGATGCGACCGGGGACCGCTGGGTGCCGCCGCGCGGGGAGCCGGAGCGGTGAGCGCCGGGGACAGCCGCGAGCAGCAGCTTCGGGCCGTCACGGCGGTAATGCGGGCGGTCCCGGACGCGGCCGAGCGGCGCCGGGTCCTCGATGCGCTGTTCGCACCGCCCCGCGTGCGCGCTCCGCGCGGGTTCAAGGGGCGCCCCGCGCGCGACGAGTCGGGCCTGAAACCCCACGGCACCGAGGCCGCCTACCAGCGGCACAAGGCCCGCGGGGAGCGGGCGTGCGAAGCGTGCCTGGCGGCGGCGAACGCGGCGCGGGCTGAGTCGAAGCGCCGCGTGAGCGCCCGGCGCGCCGGGGAGGCGCCGTGAGCTGGCGCAGGGCCGAGGACCGCGAGCCGTGCGGCACGATGGCCGCGGCGCGTCGGCACTGGCGGTACGGCGAGGTGCCGTGCGAGGCGTGCCGGGTCGCCGAGTTGGAGTATCAGCGGGCCCGTAAGGGCTCGAAGCCGTTCCGCCCGGCGGTGTGCGGCACCGTCGGCGGGTATCGCAAACATTTGAAGGCCAAAGAGCGGCCCTGCGGCGAGTGCAGGGCCGCCAACACCGAGAATATGCGCCAGTACAAGGCGCGGCGCGCACGACAGGAGGAGCAGTGATGACGCGCGAGTTGAAGCCCTGCGGCACGGCCGCGGCCTTCCGTCGCCACCAGCTGCACGGCGAGCCCCCGTGCCAGCCGTGCCGACAGGCGTTCGCCGACTACCGGCGACAGCTGCGGGAGCGGGTTCCGGACCGGCGCCCGGTGGGGCGTCCGCGTTCGGCGGTGTGCGGGACGACCGGCGGCTACCGGGCTCATCTGCGGTACGGGGAGGTGCCGTGCTTCGCGTGCATGGATGCGGTGGCGGCGGCGGAGCGGGACTACCGGGCGCGCAGGCGCGCGCAGGCCGGGCAGGGGGCGTGATGGGCCGGGAGCTAAAACCCCACGGCACCGTCGCGGCCTACATGAGGCATCTGCGCGCCGGAGAGGAACCGTGCCGGCCGTGCAAAGACGCGCGCGCCGCCTATGCGCGGTCACGGTATGTGCCCTCCTCACGCGTCCTGGAGCCGTGTGGCACTTTCGGCGGGTATCTGCAACATCTGCGGGCCGGGCAGGAGACGTGCCGGGAGTGCCGGGACGCGGCCGAGGAGCGTAGGAGGGCCGCTGCGCCCCCGGGGACGCACGGGACCAACGGCGGGTATGTGGGGCATCTGAAAAGCGGTGAGCGGCCGTGTCAGGCGTGTTCTGACGCCCATCGTGAGTATTCGCGTGCCTGGCGCGCGAAGCGGGCGCGGAGTGCGGCGCTGGACGCGGCGTGGGCCGAGGTGCTCGCCGAGTCGGGGGTGGCGTGATGGGGCGGGCGTTGAAGCCGTGCGGCACTGTGGCCGCGTACGCCCGGCATCTGTACTACGGCGAGAAGCCGTGTGACGCGTGCCGCGAGGCGGATCGGTTGTACCGGCTGGCCCGGCGCGGCGGCTACAAGGTGCTGCCGGAGCCTCAGCCGTGCGGGACGATCGCGGGCAAGCAGCGTCACTGGCGTGCGGGTGAGGAGCCGTGTGCTGCGTGTAAGGCGGCGCATGCGGCGGACTCGCGGGAGCGGCGGGCGGCGACAAAAACCAGTAAGGATCAACATGGCGCTTAAGCGAGTACAGCAACCCGTTCCACCACTACGGGAGATCCGTCAGCAACGCGGTATGACGCTGCAAGATGTATCGAATGCCTCCGGAGTCGACGCTAGGACGTTGTCCGATTTCGAGCGGGGGATGGCGGGCTTGCACATCGACACCCTCAAGAAGATCGCGGACGCCCTGGAGATAACGGAACTGTCGGCCGCGTTGGCGCCGTACGTCGCCGATCCGGAGCGCGCTGAGGCCTGCATCGCGGCCTACGTGGCCGCCATGGAGGAGCAGCAGGAGATGTACTGGGAATCCATGGCCGAGCCGGCAGGGCCTCTCGCGGCCGCAGCGGCTGAAGCCAAGAAGCGGACGCGTCAGATGCGAGAGGAGGTGCCCCTGTCGGGAGTGGATCCTCGGGAGATGGACAGGGCCTGGGACCTGCGCTGTAGGCACAGGCCGTGGGACAGCCCGGCCGCGCGTGCGCGTAAGTGATCTGCGGCCCTAGGATGGGCAGCGAAAAGCGAAGGGCCCCGGCTGTCGAATCGGGGCCCTTCGCAAAACACTTCTTCTCGTGAGAAAAGGCTAGCAGATGCCACGCACCTCTTCAGGCATTCGTTGGGGAAACAACCGGGCCGCACTTGCCCACGCACACGGCGTAGCCGCTGATGAGGGCCTCATTCGGTCCATCACGGACGTTTTCAAAGTTCTCGCGTCGGCCACGGACTACGGCACGTGGGCGCGCTTCACTAGCTGCATCCAGTGGATCTGTGACCGCACCGGCTACAAGCGGACCACCGTGAACAAGGCGCTGCGGATCCTGCGGCAGCTCGGCCTGATCGTCTGCGACGGCTATGGGCCCGGCTACCCGCGCCGCGTCGTGTTCTACCGTCTTGCCTCGACCCTCGCGCACCCGCTGCCAGGGCACGTGCTGTGTGCCCGAAAGGTCCATTTTCCGGATTGCCCCTGCGCACAAGGGCCGACCTGCGGCGACGACCATATGCCGAAGAGCCCTCAGGCGCCCGTCCCCGCCTCGGGTACTTCCCCTCACCTTCCGTACCCGGCGCCGTCGCGTTCCGCCGAAGGCGTCCGCTCCGGACGTGCGAACCCGGGCGAAAACGTGAACGGAACCCCGAGACAGCGCCACCCGAGACCGGCACCGACCCCGCCGAAGGGACGGCCGACGCCACGACGCGCCACCCACGCGCCACGGGCGCCGCACCCGGCGCTGGAGATCGTCGCGCACGTTGTGGGCAAGCTCACACCCGGCCAGCTGCGCGCCGTGCACGCCCACCTGCGCAAGGTGATGCGCGAGCAGCGGATCGGGACTGCGCGCATGAACGAGCGGCTGCGGCACTGGCGCATCGAGCGCCCGGACAACCCGATGGGGTGGCTGTTGTACGCCATCCAGACGCAGCCCTACGGCTGCCCGCGCGAGGATTGCGAAGACGGCACGCTGTGGGACCCCGCCACCGACACCCCGCAGGGCCCGTGCCGGGGCTGCGAACAGCGGAAAGCCGACTACATCGCCGACCGCCGCGCGCCCGATGAGCCGCCGCCGCTACGCGAACTCCCCGCCGCCTGGGACGGCTACGAACCCTGGGCCCCCGCCCCCGTCGATCCGGGCGACGAAGACGAGCTCTACGGGCCCCGCCGCCGCAATCCTGACGGCACGTTCAACAACGGCCCCGCCGCCGTCTCCGAATGGCACCACGCCCGCACCGCCCTCAAGGACCGCAACCGCGCCCGGAAGGAACGCTCGTGACCACCGAAAACCCGCGCCGCAGCTTCCGCGTCCCCGCCAAGCTCCCCCCGCTGCTGCGGGAACTCAAGAACCGCCTGCGCAGCGTCGACGTCCGATGGACCGACCTGCACGCCGCCAGCGACCCCCTGCTGTTCGACGACCTGGCGGACTTCCTGGACAAGCTGTTCACCACGGCCGCCGAGCTCGCGCCGCAACGCGGCGGCACCGACTGCCCCGAGCACCGCAAGGGCCCGGTCGACCCTGAGCCGCCCGAGGGCTGGGGCGCGTGCCTGCTGTGCAACCTGCGGCGGCGCCGGGGGCGCCTGGACCGCATTCCGCCGCCCGCGTCCCGTGCGCCCGGCTGGACAATCCCGGAGGGCCCGCACACCTTCGAAGCCCTGGCCGCGCTGATCAGCCGCATCTGGGACGCGGTGTTCGAGCTTCGCCTGACGTCTGGGCCGCAGGAGTTCACCGCGGTTGCCGACTTGGCGCACCAGGCGTTCGTCGTCGCCCGCGAGCTGAGCCGGCCGAACCGTGCGGCGCCCGGTTGCTTGCGCCATCCCGGCGGTCCGGTCGAGTCGGCACGGGACGGCGGAGGCTGCATCCTGTGCCGGGTGCGCGAACGCCAGGGCGATGACCCGGTTGTGGTTCTGCGGCCGCCGAGGACGCCGCGTCGGGTGCTGGAGCGCAGACACGCCTACGTGGACGACACCGGCGCGGGTGGTGAGTAGGCCGGCGCCGGGCGTGTTCCTGTGCCGGGCGTGCCGGGGCGAACCGCTACAGGTGTAGTGCGGCCACCCAACTGGTGTTGTGATCTTCCGCAGCAGGTGTTATCGTCATACCACAACGCCCGTGGTGAACACCCGAACCTGAAGAGGACCCATGGCCGCATCCCTACCCCGCACATTCACCAGCGCCCACCCGCGCCTGACCGCCACACCCGAAGCCAAACGCATCGCCGCCAAACTCAGCGAGCTGACCGTACGCCGAGCCCGCATCGACCAGGACGAACTCGACCTCATCAACGCCGCCCGCGCTCTCGGCTGGGCATGGGAGGACGTCGCCGCCGCCTACGGACCCAGCCCGCAAACCGGCGGAAAGTGGAGCCAGGAGGGCGTGCGGCGCCGCTGGATCATCCTGGACGCCCGCCGGCACGGCGCCGAACCCGAAGGAGAGCCCCATGCCCGTGATCACCAAGCGTGAAGCCCGCGACGCCGCCGAAGGCGTCGGGCTCGCGTTCGTCGGAACCGTCGTCGTCATCGTCCTGGCGCTGATCATCGGCGTCGGCCTGTGGGCGTTCGGCGTGTTCACCTCCGGCGCCAAGGGCGCGGGAGACGAACGCAAGCAGCAGAACTCCGTCACCAACCGCGTCCACTGGCAGAACGAGTTCAACAGCCTGGACCAGAACATCGCCACCTACGCCGCGCAGATCGCCAACGCCCGCGCCTCCGCGACCGCGCACCCCGGCGACACCTTCTACGAGCAGAACCTGACCGGCCTGGTCCAGGAATGCGACATCGCCGTCGGCCAGTACAACGCCGACGCCGCCATGCCCATCGCCGCACCCTGGCTGCCCGCCGGGCTGCCTACCACCATCGACCGCACCGCAACCTGTGGGAGCTGAACCATGAACAAGCGCATCATCGCCGTTCTGACCGCCGCCATTCTGACCGCCGCGTCGCTGACCGGCTGCACCGGCAGCTCTGGCAAGCCGTCGAGTCAGAAGCAGGCCCAGCAGATCACCGAGCAGTACTCCTCCAAGCTGACCGCCGCCGTCCCGTACCCGCTGGCGGCGATGAACGACTCGCTGGAGCGGTCGAACCTGCGCGAGCGGCTGCTGCGGTACAACCAGCCCTCGAAGATCTCCTACCTGTACATCCTGTCCTACGACGGGCACGTCCTGTCCTACTACACGATCAAGGGCAAGGTCTCCTCGACGCAGTCGCAGCTCACCAACACCCAGAACGTCCAGGGCTGCCCGGCCGGCAGCTCCGGCACCTGCGGCGTGGTCGTGGACTCCATGGGCGACGACGGCTCCTACGGGCAGGAGGAGGGCGGCCCCAACGGCATCTTCGCGTTCACGACCGACGGCGTTTTGGTCGAGACCTCCATGCCGTTCGTGGTGACCGACGCCCCCGAGAAAATCAACGCGGACCGGACGCTGTCCTACGTGGACGGGTCGAAGCCGTCGTCCACGTCCGCACAGCCGGCACGGTGAGCCCGATGAACCTAGCGAGCGCCTGCACCAACGACGCCACGAACGGCTGGGACGTGCTGCTGTGCGCCGTCGTCCTCAGCTTCTTTCTGGTCCTGCTGGCGATCCTGGTGTGGTGGGTCGGTCGTGACTAGCCTCCCCGCAGCCCTGAACGGAGAACCCCGCATGAACATCACTGACAACCTCAACCCCGAACACGTCCTGTTCCTGACGAACTGGGCCACCAAGCACGGCGCCACCGTCACCTTCAACGGCGAATGCGGCTTCGGCCGCGAATGCGTCGGCATCCTCATTGGCAGCCAATACCTCGACTACTCCCACCTGTGGGACCTGTGGGGCAACGACGACAGCGGATGGGAGATGCTGTGGTGGGCGCCCGAGGACGCCTACCACAAGCACGACTGCATGGCCGTGCTCGGGCGCGGACCGGCGGCCGTGGAGCAGCTGTACGAATGGGCGAAGTTCCTCGACGGACACGGCTGGACCGTCACCAGCGAGCATCGGCAGCCGACTGGCATGATCGACGCGATGTTCCACGGCTTCTCCACGCCGCGCCTGATGCCGCCCGGGGTGTCCGATGACTGAATCCCTCATCGCCGCCATCGAGCGCCTCGGTCACGCCGTCGAGCACGGCGCCGACCGCGGCGCGGCGATCCGCGAGCTGTGCCAGGTTTCCGGCGGCTTCTTCTCCGGCCCCACTGCCGGGGTCCTGCTCGACGACTGGCGCAATGTCGGCCGCCGCTACGACGCGGTCGCGGACGCCACCCTCAGCGAGCTGGACGCGCTGACGGCGCTATACCGGGCCGAGCGGGCGCGGATGCGGACGGAGGGAGGCGAGACGTGACCCGCAAGCCGCCCCTGACCGCCGCCGAGGCGCGCGCGGCCATCACCGGCATCCTGTCCCGTCCCGGCACGATCGGCGCGCAGGTCGACGAGATCATGGCCGTGCTCGGCCGCGCCGGGAAGATCGAGGCGGAGCCCGAGTACTGCCGGAACCCGGCCGGCCCGCACCCGGGGACGCGGCTGGTGAACAAGTGCTGCCCGATCTGCGGATGGAGCCCGGACCCGGCGCTGAGCAGGGCCCCGATCACGGAAGCGAACGGAGAGTGACGTGCCCGACCGCCGCCCCGCATCCGACATGACCACCGACGAGATCGCCGCCGAAGTCCGACGCCGGATGGCCGCCAACCCCAAGCACGCCGAGGCCCTTGCGGACGTGGCCGACCGCCTCGCCAAGCAACTGCGCGCCCGGCTGCCGTATCTCGACGAGCGCGACATTGGCGCCGTGCTGGTGAACCTCGGCGCCTACACCACTCACGCCCTACAGCTATTCGCTAGCGGCGGTCTCGACCCTGCGACCACGGGCCAGACCGTGGCCAACGTCGTGGCCATTGCCGGGGCGCAGATGTACTGGCCGACTACCACCCCGACCGCCACGCAACCACAGGAGGCCTGACCATGTCCTACATCGCCATCCACGTCTACGACGGCGACTCGGAGGCCTACTCCGACGAGAACGAGACCGGCACCATCGGCTCCCGCATCGACGGCGAGGAGCGCTGCTTCACCGACGGCGAGGAACTGGACGCCGCGCAGGACATCATCGGCCTGCTGAACGAGGGCAGGCACTTCGACGTGCGGCAGTGGAGGAACTGACGATGGACGACCACGACTGCTACGAGTCCGAGTGCTGCCCCGGCGTTATTCCCGACGAGACCTGCGGCTACTGCCCGTGCTGCCGCGAGGCGGACGTCGACGGGCTCGGCTGGGACGAGGAGGGGTGACGTGAGCGACACGCGCACCTTCCGCGTCGTCGACGAAGACGGCGACTACTACGAGGTCATCGGCGACCCGATGGACGCCCTGAACGCCGCCTATCGCGAGCGCGCGCACCTCGTGGCGCTGCTGGCCGCTGTGTACCCGTCGCTGTGGACGCCCGGCGAAGACGATCCTGACTGGCGCATCGTCTTCATCGAACTGCCCACCGGCCAAGCATCGTGGCATGTGGCGCCGGACGACTGGGGGCTGTTTGCGGGCGTTCCGGCAGGCCTGGTCGGCGCGTGGGACGGCCACAGCACCGAGGAGAAGTACCGGCGCATCGACGAACTGACGGCGTTGCTGTCCGCAGCCGACATGGAACGGCTGCGCACGAACGACCCCGGCGGCGCGCGGTGGGTCGAGCACATCCTGAGCGAGCGTGCCGGGCTTCCCGACCGTCAGGCCAAGCTGCTCGCCGCCATCCAGCGCGAGGGCGGCGAGTGGGCGCCGATCAGAGCCCGGGGCGTACTGGTCCAGGCCGGCTACGCCGTGACCAAGGAGCGCGCCCACCAGATCATGAAGCAGCTCGCCGCACGCGGCTACCTGGAGCAGGTCCGGCCGCGCGCGTACACCTACCGGCTGAAGACAGAGAAGGAGACGTCATGAACGAGGACAACCCGTACCGCCACCCGGGGGGGCGGACGTGCAGCGGCATGGCGGCGATGCTCACCCTGCTCGGAACGCTGCTGGCGCTGATCGGCCGGAAGGCGGCAAAGCGGTGAGCTCGGCCCTCAAGCACCTGGCCGCCGCCGAGACCGAACTCGCCGAGGCGTTCGAGCACCTGCACCGCCGCAACAACGACACCCAGCAGACCAACCCACACCTGCGCGAGGCTGTCGCCGCCTGCTCGGCCGCGCTCGCACAGGTCCGGCGCGCCATCGGGCATGCCGATCAGGCCTACGCCACTGAGAAGGCGCCGTGACCGGGGCTTGGCACGAGAGCTTCGCTGAGCGGCTTGACGACCAGTACGCGGCCGAACCGGACGCGTCCGCCCCCGTCCCGATCCGCCAGCGCCCGATCCCCGACCAGCTCGACTACTTCGGCGACAAGCTCGCCGCCCTGCTCGACGTCGCGAAGCTGGACCGCGAAACCCTGCTGGCTGTCGGCGCGACCGTCGTGAACCTCGGCGCGATCGCCGCGCAGCTACGCAAGCAGCCGCTGCCGGACATCACCGCAGGCATCAGCGATGCCGAAGCCGAGGCGTCCGCGACGTCCGATCTCACCATCGACGAGGTCCGCGCGCTCCATCCGGACGACGCGGCCGTTGCCGAGGTGCGCGCCTGGATCCCGGAGGGCACTCCCGATCACGCCCTGATCGAGCTGGAGGCTCATACCCTGCGCGGCGTACTGGCCGTGCTGGACGGCTGGCGCCGCAACGCCTTTGGGGTGGCGGCGCAGCGCAACGCGGTCGAGGTTCAGCTTGCCAAGACCAGCGCCGACGGCGCGCAGTGGCAGGCGCGGGCCGAGGAGGCCGAGCGCGAGCTGGCCGAGCTGCGGGCGCAGGCCCGCGAGGAATGGGGCGAGAAGTACAGCGGCGGCGGCTACCTCACCCGGCCCGACTCCGCCTGGATGGACGAGCGCTGGCCCGTCGAGCAGTGGGCGTGGGACCACACCCGCCACGGCGGCGTCGTCGGCAGGCGCAGGATCATCGTGTTCGAGGACTGGCAGGAGATCCGTGCTAAGGACCTGCCCGAGGAGCGGCCGGAGGCCGACGGTGGCTGAGCCGATGAGCGATGCGTGGCTGGCGGAGATCCGCGCCGACCACGCGACCTACCTGAGTGATGTGGAGCGGTACGGTCTCAGCGGGCTGGTGCGCGGCGCGAGGATCCGCATGGAGTCGATCGGCGCACTGCTGGCCGAGGTTGACCGCCTGCGCGCCCTGCTCGGCGAGCCCGAGACCGTCTGGGGCCACCAGGTCCACGGCGACGACGGCTGGATCGGCGAGGCCGTACCGCAGGGTTCCGAGGCTACGGCGCGCCGCGCCGTGCACCTTGCGAACAAGAGAATTGGGGCCGACAGCGGTACCCGCGCCAGGCTGGTGGTCCACGAGGTCTGGCACGCCGAGACCGAATGGAGGGTGGCCGACGATGCTGCGTGAGATCATCTCCACCCTGGCCGGTCTCGCCGCAGCGTTCGTGCTCGGCTACGCGGCGCGCGCCGGACAAGAGCGCCGGCGCACACCGAGACCCAAAACCCTGAAACAGCTCACCCGCGAACAGCGAATCAAGCCGATCCGCGCTCCCGGCGGCCTGCCCGCGTTCGACCCGGTGCTGTTCACCGTTGAGGACCTGGCCCGGTGGGACGCGGCGATGAGGGAGGCGAGGGAGCCATGATGCTGTGGGTGATCGCCGCATGGGGGTGGGCGGCCGGGGCGTGGACAGCCATCGGCGCGATGATGCTCGGGCGCCACATGGGGAGGAGGCGCCGATGACCGACCCCACCTACTACCACGGCGGCGTCCCGGGCCTGCGGCCGGGCGAACTGCTCGTGCCGTCCGAACCCAACTTCATCGACGACTGCCCGATCTGCCGCGCCAAGAAGGCAGGCATCAACACCGGCATCGACCCGCTCACCGTTCACCCGGACCGGATCTACATCACCACCGACCGGGAATATGCCAGGTTCTATGCCTCGAAGTACTGGCGCGGCGACCTGTACAAGGTAGAGCCGGTCGGCGAGTTGCAGCCCTCAGCCGAGGACTACTTCCCGACCTGGACGGTCGCCTCGGCGCGCGTCATCCACGCCTACGCCCGCTGCGTCACCCTCACCGACACCCAGCGCCGCGCCCTGCTACGCCGCTGGCCCAGCGAGCCGCCGCCGTGGCTGCTGGAGACCCGGGAACGGCAGGCGCCCGCATGACCGGGGCGCTTGGCCCCGGCCAGCGTGTCAGCCCCGCAGCCCGCGAGGAAGCCATGCGCCGCGCCCCGCGCATGCGGGCGGCGCCCGTGTTGGCCGCCGCCGCCGACGAGGCCCGCGATGAGATCCTGCGCGCCATCGAAGCCATCCTGCGCCACACCAACCATCAGCCGGCTCGCGAGCGCGGGCCGGTCGCCCTGGAGATCTACGCCGCCTTCCACAACCGCGGATGGCGCCCCTCAAGTGATGTTGAAAAACATCAAGACCCGGTCTGACCAGGCTGTTATCACGAAGGAGAAGAAGTGACCGACCCGTCCACCCTCGAAGAGAAGCTCGACGCCCTGCTCGCATCCCGCCTGTGCTGCGCCGAGTGTGTCGGCCAGAACCAGCTCGCCCAGCGCCGCGGCACCCCCGAGGACGAGCTGCCGCAGATCAACGCCGCGTTCATGGTTGTGAACGGCATGAGCGTGTGCCCGGAGCACGTGCAGTTCAACAGCCCGCTACTGGCCCCGTGAACGCCCGCGATTGGCTGCGCCAGCAGCGTACCGGCCAGAGCGGCAGGCGCCGCCAGCTGTTCCTGGAGGCCGCGGACGACCTGTTTCTGCAAGTCGCCGACGCCATCTCTGACAGCGTGACCGGCGGCGCCTGCGTGCCCGACGAGGAGTTGCCGCGCTGCCCCTGCGCCGTGATCTACAGCCGATGCCACTACCCCGCACACGCCCAGATGGGAACCTGAGAATGGACCAGATCATGAAAGCCCCCGTCGCAGAACGGTGCGGGAGCCTCGGCCGCGTCGCCGGAGGGGCCTTCAGCTGCCTGCTCCACACCGGCCACGCCGGCCCCCACGCCGCCGAGCCCTCCCCCGGCGAGGCCGTGACGTGGCACAACACCGTCCCGGCGGCGCCCAACCCGACCGGCTTCATCGGCCCCTACGGCCTGAAGCCCGACGCCCCCTACGATCAGCAGCGGCAGACCAGCGACTACGAGAGGCGCGAGGCGCGCCGCGACGCGGTCGAGCTGGCCGTGCGAGCGCTGACGCCCATCATCCCGGCCTTCTCCGGCGACGCCATCGGCCGCGCCGTCATCGAGCTGGCGGCCGAACTCGGCGCCTACATCCGCAACGGAGTCTGACCGTGTCCGACCACTTCTTCACCCCCGGCGCCGAGTACGACGACGCCACCGGCCCGGCGCCCGAGCCCGAGCCGAGCGAAGGCCTGAAGGCGCTCGCCGAGGCCAACGAGCGGGGAGAAGGCCGCGCAGTCGGTGATGGGCAGCCCCGAACCGGACCCTTGGAGCCCCTGCCCGGAGTGCCTTGCGCCGTCGGTGTGCGAACACGGCGACCGGGAGCTGTGCCCGTAACCGGACAGCGTGAAGCCCTCCGGCCGCGACAGTCGGAGGGCTTCACCGCCCAGTCTCACACACGCCGCGCCGGAACCACCCGCGGGTGCCTGCCGAACTCGGCCAGATACTCCCCGCACGTCGGCATCGACGCCCGCCGCCCGGCGATGAACTCCGCAGCCACGGCCCGGAACCACTGCTCGCTGTTCACCCGGCCGCGCCCGATCAGCCGGTACCGCTCCGAGCGGGACAGCAGCCGCAGGTGGAACGGCCGCTCCGGTACGGCCCCGATCCGTTCCCGCCACGCCCTCACTCGGCGGGCGCGCTCGCGCAGCGCGGTGAACTCCCGCCAGTACCAGCAGGCGAGCACCCACAGCCCGTAGGCGACGCAGCCGAGCACGAGCGTGTTGCCCCAGCCGCTGAGGTGCCGCATGGTCAGCAGTTCCATGGCTGTTCCCCTTCTCACGCCGCCAGCGCGTGCAGCGCGGCGGCCCGCTGGTTGTTCAGGAACTCCCGTGTTCTGGCATAGGAGTATGCGGCAGCCTGCAACTCGGCGGTGTCGGCGTAGCCGAACACGCCGTGCCACAGCCGCCCGTTCACGACCGCCACGCAGCCGTCGAACGGCTCGGCGCCGTGCGCGGCCCGATAGCGGTCGGCCGCGACCGCTCCGAACGCCGACGCGTACCGCTCGGCCTCGGGGAAGCCGATCCCGCGCAGGTAGTCCACGGCGGTGAACCACCCGGCGTTGTGCGCTGCGGCGATCGCCCGCTGCTCGTGGGTGGCCGGGCGCGCGCCGTGGCGCGGGCGCTCGGCGCGGTGCCGCCGCCGTGTGGCGACGGCCCGGGCGGCGTGCCGGGCCTCGTGGCGGCGTCCGGCGCGGCCGGTCAGGACCGGCTTGCGCTCGCCGCGCCGGGGCCGGTCGGCGGCGGGCGGCCGGTGGGCGTTCAGCCGGTGCAGCAGCGAGGCGAGCTGTACCGCCCAGCCGCGTGCGGTCTTGACGGCGGCGACGGTGCCGCGTCGGCACCAGCCGCGCACTGCGGCCGTGGTGGTGTTCGCCAGCCGCGCGGCGGCTGCGGTGGACAGGGTGCGGGTCATGGCGTGCTCCTCGGGCGTTGAGGTCTGGTCGTCCACGGCGAGCCCCGGCCGGGGCCGGTTCTCGTCGAAGCCGGTCAGGACTCGGTTTCGCGCGCCAGCCACGCCACTGGGACCAACTGCGTCGTGCCGTCGTCGTACTTGACCCACAACTCGCCGTCTGGTGCCGCAGCGGCAATCACCACTCCGTGGCCGTAGCCGCGCGGGCCGGGGCAGATGTTCTCGACCCGGTCGCCGACCCTGGGCTGAGCCCGGCGCTGACGGTCTTCAGGCTCCAGGTCGGCCTCGGTGAAGCCGTACACGCGCATCACCTGGTCGATGGCCCAGTCCTGACCGCCATGCAGCTCCCAGTAGTCGTCGTTCTCGACCGAGTAGGACGACGACTCACCGTGGTCCCGCATGGCCTCGGCGACCGTCTTGCGGACATACGCGGCCGAGAGTCGCGCGTGGCTGCCCTTGGACTCGTACTCGTAGCAGCCATGCCAGAGCAGGGCCGCCAGCTGCGAGGCGGACAGGTGGGCGGTGACCTTCACGGTTACCAGGCGCCGACCGGAGCGGCGGAGCGTTGCCTTCGTTGTCATTTCAATTCCCTTGGGTTCGTGGCGGGTCTGGTCGTCCACAGCGGCCCCCGGCGTGCCGGTTGTCGCTGAAGCCGGTCAGTCCGTGCGCGTGACGTCCAGGTGGGAGATGCCCTCGCGCATGATGGTCGAGCAGAGCTGCCCTTCCTGGCGCGAGTACACCCCGGCGACGTTGTAGTGGATGAGGTCGAAGGCGCGTCCGGCCTGGAACAGGGCCTCGGCCTCGGTGGTGGCCTTGACGTGCATGGTCATGCGCGAGTTCTGGTGGCTGACCACGGCGACGGTGTAGGTGTAGACGGCGCTCATTTGGATCTCCTCGGGTCGGGTGATGCGCGGGCGTCGGGCGGTCAGTCGCAGTCGGGCAGCGGCGTGACGTCGGCGGTCTCCGCGCAGTTCGCGCAGACCTCGATTTCTTCGCCGTCGCGGTTGTCGATGCGGGTGTACAGGTCGGCGGCGAGGTCGCAGAGCTGGCAGGTCTTGTAGCCCGCGTAGTAGCCGGAGTAGATGACGGCCTCGATGAGGTCGGCATCGACGGTGGCGGCGATGCGGCCGATGTGGTGGCGGGCGGTGGTGGTCATCTTGGGCTCCTCGTGTGGTTTCCTGTCGGCTTCCCTCTCTGGTTCCCATCATACGCGTGGGAAGTAGGTCGCGCAACCCCTCCCACAGAACATCCCAACGCGCTATGCTACCTTCATGGAAGAAGCCGATACCGCCCTGGCAATCCTGCGAGGACTCCACCACGCCCTACGCCTCACCGAAGAAGCCGGCCGCGCCAAAACCCGCGCCGACGACGCCATGGAGGAAGCCGTCACCGCCGCACTGGCCGCCGGCTACCCCAAGACGCGCATCATGCGCGAGGCCAAAATCGCCGAGTCCCGGCTGCGGGCCATCCGCGACAAGCACGGCATCAGCCCCGACCCCCGCTACGCCCACCTGAAGCCGCCGCCCGGCGGCAAGAAGGAGGGCTCGGCATGATTCTCTCGGCTATCGTCTCGGCCGCCGCCCTGTACTTCGCGGCCACCCTGCTCACCGGCCGCCGTATCTACGCTCACCTGCGCGCCTGGGACATCCGCACCTACGGTGTCGAAAAGTACGAACTCATGGATGCGCTCATGTACGCCGCCGCAGCCCTGGGGTGCGGCTTGATCTGGCCGCTGACGCTGGTCATGGCCGCCATCGCCTACAAGCCAGCCAAAACCCCTGAGGAGCTGAAGGCCGAGCGCAAAGCCCAGGCCAAGTACATCCGCGAGCTCGAAGCCGAACTCGACGCCCACCTGCGCCCGCCCGTCCCGGGCAAGAAGGAGAACCCGTCATGACCTACTTTACCCAAGCCAGCGGCAAGTTCCGCATCGAGCCGCCCCTGACGTGGCCGGAGTTCAAGGACAGCCCCTACCGCCCCGAACGGGAGTCCAGCGAGCCGGACGTGCAGCTCGTCATCGACACCGTCGAGGTCGACGGCGAGCACGGCGTGATGCTGCTGCACCGCGCCGTCGCCGTGCGACCCTTCGCCCCGGGGATGCCGTTCGCCTACCACACGGGCCTGTACGAGACCCTGGGCAAGCTGGCCGCCGAATACGGCGAGAAGCACCGCTTCACCGGCTTCTTCGAGTGCCGCACGACCGACGACCGCGGCTTTGAGGACTGGTACCGCCTGAGCATCCGCGACGGCGAAGTCGTTCGCACCACGCCCACCGTCACATGGCCCGACGAGGAGAATCCGTCATGAAGCCCGTCGCCATCGCCGACCGACCGCCTTTCGGCCAGGGCGGCCCGTGTCCTGAGTGCGGCGCCGACCTGGTCCCGAACAACTGCACCTCAGGTGTGTGCCCGTCGGCCTCGTGCCACAAGTGCGGCTACGGCTGCGACCTGTTCACCGACGGCGCCGGCAAGTGCATCATGGCGCTGCACAAGAAGCTGCCGCCGACCAGGTACGAGCGTTAACGCCCCGCCAGTCCGAACCCTGCGAGAGGAACCCGTCATGTCCCACTACACCGTCCTGGTCGCCATTGACCCGAACGACCCCAAGCGCCCCGACCTGCAGACCGCCCTGGCCCCGTTCGACGAGAACCTGGAGGTGGAGCCCTACCGCGACTACTGCACCGGCGAGCCGTCCGAGTACTGGGTGTACCGGGCCCTCAAGCGCGCCGCGCAGCACGTCGCCGACGGCACCGGCATCCTGCCCTACGACCCGGACTTCCAGGGCGCCTCGAACCGCTCGTCGAGGAAGGCCCCCGCCGAGCAGCGGGCCGAGCTCGAAGCCGACGCCGCCACCTTCCACGCCTTGCCGGACCCCGTCACCTGGGCCGACATCGTCAAGCTGCACAACGAGCGCTACGGTACCGGCGAGTCCGACAGCCTCCTCCTGTCCGAGGACGGCCGCGCCTACACCGTCAGCACCTACTCCAAGAACAGCAAGTGGGACTGGTACCAGATCGGCGGCCGATGGACCGGCTACTTCTACTGCCGCCCGGAGTACACCGGCCACCCGGACCTGATCGACGGCGAGCCCGGCACCATGACCGAACCGAACTTCAACCGCGCCAAGTGCGACGGCGGACCGAAGTACATGCTGGACTTCGACGCCACCCGCAAGATGGCCGAGGCCGAGGAGCTCGGCCGCCACGTCGAGTTCTGCGAGCTGGTCGAGCACCTGCCCGAGGCGACCCTGTGGTCGGCGTTCGTCGAACGCCACAAGGCCGAACCCGAGCGCTACACCATCGAGCAGGCCCGCGCCGACTACCACGCCCAGCCGCGCGTGCTGGCCCTGAAGGGCACGGACTTCCAGTACTGGAACGACCCGTTCGAGCGCTTTCAGCGCCCCCGCGAGGAGGTCCTGGCGCGCGCTGCCGTGCGCGCCGTCCCCGGCTTCGCGACGCTCACCCTGGAGGGCGAGTGGCGCGAGCCCGGCCAGATGGGCTGGTTCGGGATGTCCGACGACACCCCGGAGTCGCAGGACGCCTACTACGCCTGGGCGAACGAGTACGTGGACTCCCTGGCCGACGACATCGTGCTGGTGCTCGTGGACGTGCACATCTGATGACGCTCCACCTGACCTGGATGACGCCCGTGTGGATCCTCGCCGGGGTCGGCGCGGGCGTCATCGTGGCCTTCATCATCCGATTCATCGCGATGATCCTGTTCTTCCACGACTGATCGGAGCGAACGCCATGACCGAGCCCTCCGCCGAAGCGCGCCTGATCCGCACCGCCGTCGATCAGCTTCGCATCGCAGCCGCCGCCCCCCATCCCGACCATGAGAAGTGCCACTGGCAGGAAGACGCCCTCTACCTCAACACCCTCAAAGGCATCGCCTTCGGCCTCATCGACGACCCGCGCACCTGCGCGGCCGAGGCGATCCGGGCGGCCGAGATCCAGTTCGGGAGGTACTGCGGATGAGCGACCCGGCCGGCTACTTCGACCTCGGCAGCGGCGAAGACGCCGACACCACCATCCGCCACGTCATCCCCGGATGCACCTGGACCGCAGTCATCCCCGGCGACGACGAGGACGCCACCATGGGCGACATCTACGCCCTGACCCGCGCCCACGCCGAGACGTGTCCGGCGCTACACGGCAGCAAGGGGCCAACGCCATGACCGACCAGCCCACCCCGCAGCAACTGGCGGCCGACATGAAGGCGTTCGACCCCGCGTCGCCGACCGCCACCGCCGACATGGAACGGATTGTACGAGCCGCTGAAGCGGGCGGCATCCAGCACATGAAAGCCGTGGCCGAAGCGCTGGCCGAGATCGACCCTCCCGGCGCGTCGCCCACGTCCGGCATGCCCGCAGGAGTCTACGAGGTCCGTGACGGCCAGTACCGGCCCGCGCTCCACGAGTCCAACGTCATGCTGGAGCTACGGGTCTGGGTCAACGGGCGCCTGTTCACGGCCCGCGAATCCATCGACCAGTTCATGTTCAAGATGCAGTTCAGCGATGAATCCGCGCTGGAGCCCTTCATTAGGTACTTCATCCAGTCCAGTTGCGGCCGGATGGCGGCCGATCCGGACGCCTATCGGTACTTCCGCAGTCTGGTGTGGATCGTGCGCCCAGACGACGAGCACGACCTGAAGCGCTGTGCTGAAGAACCCGCCACCGGCCCCCGCTGCGATGCGGGCCTGATCGTGAAGGAACGCCCCCCCTTTCCGTCAATCGACGGCGTGACCGAGCCGCCGATAGGACGCAGCGATGTCCTAGGGGTGTGCAGCTGCCGGTGCCACCGGCGCGACGGCACCGGGGTCCGCGCCCGGCACCAAGCCGACGCCTACGGCTTCGGCGTCTTCGACGAGTCCCAACTGCGGGAGGAGCACACGCCATGACCGACCCGTCGTTCCGCTGCGGCTGGCGCATCCAGCGCCACCGCGACGACTCGCTGCCGCTGTACTACTACAACGAGGTGACCATTCGGCGCGGCGAGTGGCGCATGCGGATGCACGCCGAGTTGTTCGACCACGCGGACGACGAGGCTTTCAACGAGATCGTCACCCGCGCCTACCGCGAATTCGCGTTCGAGCACCTCCAGGCCGACCTGGACACGCTCGCGAAGCAGCTGCTCGGCGAGCTCAAGGCGACCGGCGTCATCGCCGCGGTCGACGGCGTCGCCACCAGCGACGTTCAGGCCGCGCTGTACCGGTGGGACCGGGCGCGGCGGGACATGGAGGGGGAGACGTGAGCGCCGACCTCGTCCAGATCGTCCTCGTCGGCGGCCCCCTCGACGGCTACGCCCACCCCATCCCGACGGCCGAAGCCGGCGTGAATACGCGCACCTACGCGCTGCCCTACACCCCGTCGATCGTGACCATGTGGCAGGCCGACAACGCTATCCCCGAGCAGCCGAAGCACGTTCACTACAGGCCGATGCTCGCCGACATCGGCGCCGACTGGCCGGTGCTGTCCATCGCCGACGACGGCGCCATGCGGTACGAGTACGTGGGGGAGTGGTGAGCACCTACCTCGACCAGTGGGCCCAGCGCCCCGCCGTTCGCCGCGTCCACGTCCGCCGCGACAGCGAAGGACGGTGGTTCTGGTACCACCGGCGGTGCTCCAAAGCCGGGTTCGGCCCCACCTGGATTCACGCCATGGCCGTCGCGTACTGGCACGCCCGAGGGCCGTGCGCGAGCGGTACGCCGTTCCTCGGCCACATTGAAGCCGACCCCGACGCCAACACCCTGCGCGCGTCGTGGCTGTGCCCCGGATGCCGCCAGTACTGCGCATCGCACACGCCGTGCGACTGCTGCTGGGATGAGGAGTGAGGATGAGCAAGCCCTTCACGCACTGGGTCAAAACGCTGCAACGCTACGGCTGGAATGTAGAGACACCCAACCACGTCCGCCACCGGGCCGGCTACGGCGGCCACCTGGCCGAGTGGTATGCGGAGTGGCCCGACCAGGACGGCCGCTACCCGCAGTGCGCCTGCCACCCCGCGCCCAACCCCGCCGCCCGGGACTACCGGCGCCGCACGAAGCACAGGAATCGGAGACGCAAATGACCCCCGCAACCCTCGCCGACATCATCGACCTGATATTCACCATCGGCATCCCCGTACTCATCGGACTGTTCATCATCTACGTCATCAAGGGATACCGAGGACGATGACCCGCCCCGACGACGCCGCCATTCGCGAAGCCCACCGCGCAGGCTGGGAAGCGGCGATGAACACGCTGAACCCGAGCCAGCGCGCGCCCTGGCCCGGCATGCCCCCCATGCGCCACGGCGTACGCGCACCCCTGCCGACAGTCGTACGCACCGCGGCCGACCTCGCCCATGCCATGCGCGAACTGCTTGATTGGACCGGCGCCCCGTCCCTGCGGCAGTTCGCCGACCACAGCCAAGGCGCCGTCCCCCGCTCCACCCTGCACGACGCACTCGGCGGCGCGCTGCCCAAAGCCGGGCTGCTCCACGACTTCGTGAAGGCCTGCGGCGCCGGCGACGACTGGATCTTCTGGTTCAAAGCCTGGACCACGGCACGCGACAACGCCACGCAAGGAGAAACAACATGAGCCAGAAGAACGACCCGCCCCCGAACATCAGCGGCATCCCCCAGCTCGACGCCTACCTCGCCACCCGGCTCACCCCCGAAGAGCAGGAGCAGATGGCCCAGACCTACCGCGACGGCGACCCCGAGGGCAGCCTGGCGATCATCAACAAGGCGAACATCCGCAACGAGAAGGAGTGAGCGTGAGCGACCGCCACCACCGCGACCGCACGCAAGGAGAGACGGCATGAACGTTCTACGCGCAACGGGGGGCCACCGCACCATTGAGCGGCACCGCGACTCCGACGGCACCGAGAACGCCAGCTGCAAATGCGGCGCCCGCTTCAGCCACAACGGCCGGTTCCTCGCGAACAAGCTGCTGGCATGGGAACGCGGCCACGCAAAGCCGAAGCGGCAGGAGACGACGTGAGCAGCCGCCACCACCGCGACCAGGAACTACAGCACCGCATCAGCCGCACCGTGCTGATCGGACCCGAGGGGCAGAAGGTGCCACTACCCCGAACCGCTGTCGAACAGCAGCAGCTGGAGATCCTGCGGGGCCTGCTGCTGCGTGCCGATGCGGCCATGGAGGCCGAAGGCATCGACCGGCAGACCCGGGACCGGGTGGTGCACTGGATCCTCATCGGCGAGCCGGCGCCGAGGTGGGATCAGGACCCGGACGCCGAGCTCGACGAAGCGGCCCACGAGCAGCTCAAGATGCACGCCGCGCGCATCCAGCAACTCGGCGTTACCCCGATCAACACGGAGGGCTTGACGTGACCGACCAGCCGTTCGAAGACTTCGCCATCCCGCGCCGGGTGCCGACTGGCGACATCGCGTGGAAGCTGCCGATCCGCATCCCCGTCCCGGAGGAGGACCTCGCCGACGCCGGGCTGCTCGGACCCCCCGGGCCATCACTGATCCAGCGCTGGCTCGGCACGCGCCAGCAGCGTACAGCCGCCGAGCTCGCCGCCGAACGCGAAGCCCGCACAGCCGCCGCCGAGCAAGCCCAGACCGCGGCGGTCGCCGAGTGGGAAACCCTGCGCGCCAAGCTCACCGACACCCCGCAGGGCGCGGCCCTGCGTGCGCTGCTCGACGTGCACAAGCCCGAGCTGTACACCTACAGCCAGCGCGGCCCCGTGTGCGGGTACTGCGACCAGATCGGCGGACCGGAGCGCGAAGGCGTCGACTGGCCGTGCGTCAACTACGAGATCGTCAGGGACGGGATGGGATGAGCGGGAATACGCCGACGACGCCGCCAGACTGCCCTGGCTGCGGCAAACTCTGGACCGAGCTTCCCGCCGGCCACTGGTGGCGACTCAACGGCTACCGCTACCAGTGCACAGGACCGCGCACGCGCTACCCTGAAACCACCGCGACCCGGAAGGAGACGACGACGTGACCGAGCCCACGCCCACCGTCGGACGCATCGTGCACTACACCTCTTTCGGCACGCCCGGCGGCGAGTACACCAAGCAGTGCCGCGCGGCCATCGTGACCGAAGTCGGCGCATGGGTCACCGTCGAGACCACAAAGCCGAACAGCTACAGCACCAGCGAGGGACGCCCGATCCGAAACCTCGAACAGTGGTTCTACGACGACGCCCTAGCCCTGACCGTCTGCAACCCGACCGGACTCTTCTTCAACGGCGCGGGCCCGGTCGCATGCAAGCACGACGAACCGGCCGACGGCCACACCCCGGCAGGCGGCACCTGGCACTGGCCCGAGCGGGTCTGACGTGAACCGCTACTGGCTGATCTGGCTCCTGGCCGCCTTCAGCACCTTCATCGTCCCCGAGTCGATCGCCATCGCCCGCAACCGCACCGCCGACACCCTGTCCGGATGGACCTGGCGACACTGCCAGGTCATCGTCCACCAGCCCATCAGCCAGTGGTCGGTGACGCACTTTCTTTTCGCCGGGATCCTGCTCGTGTTGGCGATCTGGCTCGTCGGGCACCTGGCGCTGGGAATCTGGACATGAGCTTCTGGAGCGACGACATGGACCTGTCCATGTACCGGCACGGCACCCCCGAATGGCCCCACAACTACGCCGGCGGAGACACAGCGCGCGGGCAACGCGAATGCACCGTCTGCCACCAGTGGCGACCGCCCGTGTGCGAAAGCATCACCTGCCACCCCGTCGACCGGCCCTACCTCAACGAGCAGCTGCCCACCGCCCGCGTCTACGGCGAGCCGCTGCCCGACGGATGCCTCATACTGGAGGACCCGCGCATGACGCGGGGAACGCTGCGGGTGCGGATCGAGGGGCGCGACATGGTCGTTACGCTCGGACAGGCGCCGGAACCGCGGTGGGTGAAGTGCGACCCGGTGACCGGGGTGCCGATCGGAGCACTGCGATGACCGAATCCGTCTGGACCGCCGTACGCGACCTAGAGCATGCTGGCGACTGCCAATGGCAACCCTGCCTCGACGGCGTCAACGTCTTCCGCATGTGGTTCCTTACCGAAGCCGACTGCATCAAGTTCATCAAGAGCGAGATACTCGGGGCAGAGCTGGCCAGCGAGTACCAGCGGGTGAACGTAGGGGGCTGAACGTGTCCGGCGGCGGCGAACGAGGTAACCAGCGGCACGCCAGCGCACAGCGGCGTGCCGAGATTGTGCGCCTGCGCGACGAGGGGCTTACCTTCCGTGAGATCTCCGAAGAGACTGGCCTGGCGCTCAACGCCGTCTGGAACCACTACCAGAAGGCGATGCGTGAGATCCCTGCCGCCGCCGTCGCCGCCCACGCCGAGCAGCTCGCCGCGCGCCGCGAGGAGCAACTGCGCCGCATCGACATGGAACGCGAAGCCGTGACGGGTGTCCTGGCTGCACGCCACGTCACCGTCTCCAACGGCAAAGTCATCTACGAGGGCGAGGAGCCGCTGCTCGACGACGCCCCGATCCTGAACGCCGTCGACCGCCTGGTGAAGCTCGACGACCAGGAGGCGAAGCTGCTCGGCCTGTATGCCAAGACCGAGGTGAACGTCTCCGGCGGCGTGAAGTACGAGCTCGTCGGCGTTGACCCCGGCGACCTGGCCTGATCGTGGCGCCCGCCGCGACCCTGGTCCGGTTCGAGCCGCGCGGTGCCGCGCTGGAGGCGTTCCGCGATAAGACCTCCGGCGAGATCCTGCTGTCCGGCGCGGCCGGCACCGGCAAGACCGTGGCCGCGCTGATGCTGATCCACCTGGCGTGCCTCCAGAAGCCGGGTATGCGCGGGCTGCTGGTCCGCAAGACCCATGCCTCGCTGACGGCCTCGACGCTGGTGACGTTCCGGAACAAGGTGGCGCGCGAGGCCATCGCCGCCGGGCTGCTGAAGTTCTACGGCGGCTCGGCCCAGGAGCCGGCCGCATTCCGGTACGCAAACGGCTCGGTGCTGGTCGTCGGAGGCCTGGACCGGGCATCGCGGCTGCTGTCCACCGAATACGACGTGTGCTTTATCGACGAGGCGATCGAGGTCACCGAGGAAGACCTGGACACCCTGGTCACCCGAATGCGCAACGGCACCTGGTCGCGGCAGCTGCTGCTAATGGCCACCAACCCCGGCTCGCCGACGCACCACCTGAAGAAGCGCGTCGACGCCGGCCGCACGCGGATCCTGTACTCCAAGCACGAGGACAACCCGCGGATGCACGACGGCACCGACTGGACGCCGTACGGGCTGGAGTACCTCAAGCGCCTGGACAGCCTGACCGGGGCCCGGTACCAGCGGATGCGCTGGGGCAAGTGGGTGTCCGCCGAGGGCATCATCTACGAGGGCTTCGATCCGGCGGTGCACGTTGTGGACCGGTTCGACGTGCCGCCGGAGTGGACGGCGTGGGTGACGGTGGACTTCGGGTTCAACCACCCGTTCGTGGCGCAGATCTGGCGGGAGGACGGCGACGGGCGGCTGTTCCTCCAGAGGGAGATCTTCAAGACCGGGACGCTTGTGGAGGATCACGCGAAGCAGTTGAAGAGTTTGCTGTCGCAGTTGAAGATCCGGCCGCGCGCCGTCATCTGCGACCACGACGCTGAGGACCGCGCCACCCTGGAGCGGCACCTCGGGATGGGGACGAAGGCGGCGAAGAAGAGTGTGTCCGACGGGATCCAGGCGGTTCAGGCGCGGCTTCGCCCGGCCGGGGACGGCAGACCGCGGCTGTTCATCATGCGCGACGCCCCGGTGAAGCGTGACCCGGTGCTGGTGGAGGCCTCGCGGCCGGCCAGCACCGAGGAGGAGTTCCCCTCGTACGTGTGGGCGGTGAAGCCGAACAGCGGCGGCGACCTGAAGGAGGAGCCGCTGAAGGAGATGGACGACGGCATGGACGCCTGTCGCTACATTGTGGCCGAGCGGGACCTGGTCGGGACGGTGCGGTACCGGTCGTTCACGCGGTGAGCGGTGCGGCCGGCGCCGGGCCCGACATCCTCGGCGTCGTCGGCTGTGATGTCTCGGCCTAGCCGGACCCGGGCCGGTCCGCTGGCGCCGTTCCTCAGCGAGGGCTGCGGAAACCCGGCGGCTGACTGGGACCGCCGGGCCTCTCCTCCATACGATCGAGCCGGGCCGGGATCCAGCATAGCGTTGCTTCCCGCTTGACCAGGGGGTGCGCTACCCTGCATTCATAAAGTCACGTAACTTTATGAAACCGGCGGGAGGCGGCACATGGCAGCGGTCACCGCACCCCCCCAAGACGCGCCCCGCACCAGAAGCAGGGACTGGTCCCGGGCGCGCGCGGCAGCCGTTCGGGCGTTCGGCACGCTGCGCACTGCGGCGACCAGCACGGCGAGGCTCAGCCCCGTGCTGGTCGCCTCAAGCCTCGGATGCGGCGTCATCTCCGCCTGGGAGACGTTCGGACGCGGCGCCGCATGGGCGGCCGGCGCGGTAGCGCTCGCGCTGTTCGACTGGCACCGCGAACGGTGAGCCTCATCGGCAAGGCCCTGAGCCTACGCAACCAGAGCGGCAAACCCCCCGTCCCCCTGGACAACGGCGCCCGCGCCGCATCCCGCGGCAACGTCTTCAACCTCGGCTCCGGCCGCGGCGACGGCGAAACCTGGCTGCGCCAATACGGCCAGTCCGGAACCCTGTTCGGGATCATCAGCCTGCTCGCCGAATCCGTCGCCACCCCCGAATGGCACCTGTACCGCAAAACCCCCGTGGACGGCCGCCGCCGCTACTCCACCGGCGACCAGGGATCAGACCAGCGCATCGAAGTCATCCAGCACCCCGCGATCGCGCTGTGGAACTCACCCAACGCCTGGCACTCGCGCTTCGAATTCGCAGAAGGCGCCCAGCAGCACCAGGAACTCACCGGCGAAACCATCTGGGTCCTGGACAACGAAGCCGGGTTCCCCACCACCATGTGGTACGTCCGCCCCGACCGCATGCAGCCCGTCCCCGACGCCGAGAACTACCTGCTGGGCTGGATCTACACCTCACCGGACGGCCAGCAGATCCCGCTCAAACCCGAAGAGGTCATCCAGGAGAAGCGCCCAGACCCGCTCGACCCCTACCGCGGCGCCGGGCCGGTCGCCTCGATCCTGCCGAACATCCAGCAGCAGCGCTACGCCACCGAGTACCAGCGGAACCTGTTCCTCAACGGCGCCGACCCCGGCGGCGTCATCACCGTCCCGAACACGCTGACCGAGCCCCAGTTCGACGAGCTCGTGGACCGCTGGCGCGAATCCCACCGCGGTATCGCCCGCGCCGGCCAGATCGGGGTGTTGGAGAACGGCGCCACCTGGATGCCCGGGTCCCACTCCAACAAGGACCTGGAGTACGGGGCGCTGCGGCTGGCCAACCGGGACGAGCTGCGCGAGGCGTGGCGGATCCACAAGGCCATGATGGGCACCTCCGATGACGTGAACCGCGCGAACGCGCAGACGGCGCAGGAGGTGTTCGTCGCCTGGCAGGTGCTGCCGCGTCTGAACCGGCGCCGCGACACCCTGAACAACAAGCTGCTGCCGCTGTACAAGGGCGGCGGCACCGCTGTGGAGTTCGACTACGACGACCCGTCGCCGGTGAACGCCGAGAACGCCGCCGCGGAACTGCTGTCCAAGGCCCAGGCCGCACAAGCGCTGGTGACGGCCGGGTACGATCCGCGCGACGTCCTGGAGACTGTGGGCCTGCCGGACATGGACGTCGCCGACCTGCCCGCTGCCGCCACACCCCCCCCGCCGCCGCAGCTCGGCAACGACGGCCAGAACCGGGCGCGCCCGCAGATCACGATGCGCCGCCCGCTGGCCGCCACGACACCCCCGCCGCCGCAGACGCCGGCGCAGCAGCCCACTCAGCAGCAGGTCCAGCAGATCGACACCCAGTGGAAAGCCGCCGTGGCGCTGCTGGTCGCCGCATGGCTCGCGCACGTGCTGCCCGGCTGGTATGCCGCGCTGACCGGGCAGGTCCGCCAGCGCGTCGCCGAAGGCAACCTCCCGGGCCTGGCCGCGCTGGCCGTGCCGCCCGCGCTGGTCGATGAGGCGGCCGAGACGATCCTGGACCACACCGTGCCGTTCGCTGACGCCGCGGCCGCACTGGCCGCCGCCGAAGCCCGGGATGCCACCGGCCGCGCCGCCACACCGCACCCGCCGGCGCGCGCCGCCCTGGATGCCGCCGCGCGCGCCGCCGCGCAGCTGGCCGCACAGCAGGCCGCGCTGTCCGCCGGGCGGGAGGCCTCCCGTATCGCCGGGCCGGGCGCGGATGCCGAGCAGGTCGCCGAGCAGGTCGGGCAGTTCCTGGCCGGGCTGTCGGACGCGGGCCCGACAGCCACGGCGGCGCAGGTGATGTCGGCGGCGCAGAACCAGGCGCGGATCGCCACCATCGCCGCCGGGCCGAGGGCGGCGCTCGTCGCGAGCGAGCTGAACGATAGCGGGACCTGCGACCCGTGCGAGAAGATCGACGGGCACGTGTTCGGCGACTCCGACGACCCCGACGCCGTCGCCGCGGCCACCGCGGCCTACCCGGCGGGCGGGTATGTGCTGTGCGAGGGCGGCCCGCGGTGCCGCGGCACCGTGTTCGGCGTGTACGGCGGCGTGGCCAACCGCGCGCCGGTGCTGCCGCGCGCCGGCGCCGACGCGGGCGCGAAAGCGTTCGCGCTCGTCGCCGACGACTACCCGCCCTCGGCGATGGCGTGGATGCATCATGCCACCTGGTCCGGGCCGGTCGCGGTACCGCTGGACCACATCGAGCCGATGATGAAGTGGATGGACGGGGCGTCCCCGGACCACGTTCAGGACTTCGTGAAACGCCGCGAGAGCGGCAAGAAACTCAAGCCGGTGCTGCTGGTGAAACGCCCCGGCGAGGACAAGCTACTGCTCGTCGACGGACACCACAGGTTCCTGGCTGAGGCCGAGCTCGGCGAGCCGGTGCGGGCGTACATCGGCGTCGTCGGCTCCGATGAGGGCCCGTGGGAGACGATGCACGACCAGCAGTATCCGGGCCGGGGCCGCGGCGGCGCGGCGAACGCGCTGTCCGCGGCGGCGACGCTGACCAAGGCGCAGGTGCACTACCGCGACGCCACCGAGGCCGGGCGCCGCTGCGGCACCTGCTCGATGTTCCGCGGCCCGGACGCGTGCACGCTCGTGAAGGGCGTGATCGAGGCGTCGGGGGTGTGCGACCGGTGGGCGGCGCGCGCCGCGGCAGCGGCCGACTACACGCCTACCGTTCCGGCATGGGCCCCGTACAGCATCGCCCCGCGCGCCCCGGACGAGGTGCACGCATGGAACTCGGCAGGCACACCATGACCGCCGGCGATCGGAAGGAGAGGACCCCGTGACCCACCCCATCAAATGCCACGTGCGCGCCGAGGGCGGTGTGACCAGGATCGACGTCTTCGACGACATAGGCGGGGGCTGGCTCGGCGAGGGCCTGACCGCCAAGAGTTTCGGCACGGAGATGGCCTCGATCAAGGGCCCGCTGGACATCCACATCAACTCCGGCGGCGGCTCGGTGTCCGACGGCATCGCCATCGCGAACGCGATCCGGGCGCACAACGGCCCCAAGCGCACCATCGTCGACGGCATGGCCGCCTCGATCGCGTCGGTCATCATGCAGGCCGGCGACGAGCGGATCATCGAGCCGGGCGCCATGGTGATGATCCACGACGCGTGGTCCGAGCAGCCCGTCGGCAACGAGGAGTCGGGCCGGCGCATCGTGGAGTCGCTGCGCAAGCACTCCGAGAACATCGCCGGGCTGTATGCCGAACGCGCCGGCGGCACCGCGGAGGACTGGCGGGCGGTGATGCGCGAGGAGACGTGGTTCACCGCCGAGGAGGCTGTCGAGGCGGGCCTGGCCGACCGGGTCGGGACCGGTGCCGCAGCGCTGCCGCAGCGGTTCGACCTGGCGGCGTTTCACGCGGTCCCGGGCCGGATCGTGAACGCGATGCGGTCGCTGCCGACGATCCGCCGCGGCGAGGGCGGCACGCCGGTGCTGGAGGCGCCGGCCGCCGCGGCCGGGCACTGCCCGTCGTGCGGCGGCAGCCTTGCCGCGCGCAACGCCGGGGGCGACAGGCCGATCGGCGACGGCTGGGTGATGGGCGCCGACGGCAAGCCGCGGTTCGACCCGGACGGCGACGGCGACGACGACGCCACCCCCGAGGGCGACACCGACCACGACTACTTCGACGAGTCCGGCAAGCAGATCAAGCCGATCCCGCCGATGCCCAAGACCGGCAAGGACGGCAAGCCGAAGAAGGCCAAGAAAGCCAAGGCCGAAGGCAGGATCCGCAACGCCGACGTCGACAACTCCGCCTGGGATGCCTCCAAGGCCTGGCACAACGGCGCCACCGCCGACGACCCCGCCGCGTTCTACGCCGGGATCTGCGCCGGCAAGAAATCCGGCGACCCCGCCACCCAGGCAGGTTGGGCCCTGCCGTACAAGTACCACCCGGACGACCCGCCGAACGCCGCCGGTGTCCGGGCCGCGCTGTCCCGCCTCCCGCAGACCCAAGGCCTGATCAACAAGACCGAGGCCACCAAGACGCTGGAGTCGGCGATGAAGAAAGTCAATCCGGACTACAGCCCGGATGACCTGATGGAACCCGGCCTGCTCTCCGCAGCGCTACTCCAAGCCCTGAAGGGGGGCACCAAGTGAGTCCGACCCTGACAGTCCCGACCGACTCGGCCGGCCTGCACGAGCTGCTGGCCGACCACAAGCGCATCGGCGATTTCTTCTCCCAGGAGGCTCTTGCCAACGGCAAGACCAAGGAATTCCTGGACAAGTACGCCTCCGAGTACGTCAAGCGCAACCCGGACAACGTCGATGAGATCCAGGAGCAGGTCCAGAAGACCGTCTTCGATCTGCTGCGCGGCCACGGCTCCAAGCGCGGCCCGCAGATCGGCGTCACCATGGGCGAGGGCGGCGGCCCGCAGCTGACCCTGGACGGGCAGTCGATGGTGTCCAAGGGCCGCGGCGCCGTGTACAACAAGACGTCCATGGGCGCGCAGCTGGAGCGGGCACACAAGCCGGCCGAGCGGCTCAACAGCGTCGGGGAGTACTGCAAGGCCATCTACGAACTGCGCAACCCGTCGACCCGGCCGGGCCGGCAGGAGCTGATCGACAAGCTCAGCCGGGTGCAGACGTTCCAGAACTCGTTCTCCTCCGAGGAGCCGGGCGCCGGCGGGTTCCTCATCCCGGAGATCATGCGCTCGGAGATGTACCAGCTGGCGCTGGAGCAGGCCACGGTGCGTTCGCGCGCCACGGTCATCCCGATGTCGACGCTGCGGGTGCCGATCCCGACGGTGGATGACACCAGCCACGTGTCCTCGCTGTTCGGCGGCGTGGTGTTCTACTGGACCGAGGAAGCCGGGCAGCTGACCGAGTCGAACGCGAAGTTCGGCCGCGTCACCCTGGATGCGAAGAAGCTCACCGGGTTCTTCAAGGTCCCCGCCGAGCTCCTGGACGACGCCCCGGCGTTCTCCGCCTGGTTCGACCAGCGGATCCCGCTGGGCCTGGCGTGGCAGGAAGACCTGTCGTTCATGACCGGCACCGGCGCCGGCGAGCCGCAGGGCTTCATCAACTCCCCGGCCGCGGTGCAGGTGGCGGCCCAGTCCGGGCAGGCCGCGAACACGATCCTGTGGGAGAACGTGGTGGGCATGTATGCCCGCATGCTCCCCACCTCCATCGCCAACGCGGTGTGGCTGGTGTCCACGGACGTGTTCACCGAGCTCGCCACCATGGCGCTGTCCGTGGGCACGGGCGGCGGCCCGGTGTGGATCGGGAACTTCGCCGGCGGCCAGGGCGGCATGGACGACCCGCCGATGACGCTGCTGGGCCGCCCGGTGATCCGCACGGAGAAGGTCCCGAAGCTGGGCACGACCGGGGACATCAACTTCGTGGACCTGTCCTATTACCTGATCGGTGACCGGCAGGCCGTGTCGGTGGACTCCTCGGAGCACTTCCTCTTCCAAAACGCGCAGGTCGCGTACCGAATCATTACCCGGCTCGACGGCCGGCCGTGGTTGCAGACGCCGCTCACCCCTCACAACGGCGGAGACTCGCTCTCGGCTTTCGTGCAGCTCGCGACGAGGCCGTAAGTGGCGCCGTTGTCCAGCGTGAGCCCGGCGAAGGCGGATGCCCGAGCCGGGCGCAGCGAGTGAAGTACGGACGGGCCCCGGCCGCAATCCGCGGCCGGGTCACCGCCCGGAGTGAGCAACCCGGGCAGCGGCGCCCCCGGGCCAAGTTTCGAGCCGTAGCAACAGGAGGTGTCCGTTATGGCGGGCATGCAAGGGCTTGGCCGGGTTTTCGACGTGGTTCACGACGCGTCCGGCAACATGTTCTCGTTCAAGAACGCCTCGGCCGTCACGTTCATCAGCAAGTCGTCGGGCTCGAACACGCTGACCCTGGTGGCGGCGAAGGTGTTCGGTGGATCCACGACTGCCTGGACCACGGCGAACGGCTTCGGCCAGACGGGGTTCTACTACGAGAACGCGGGCGCGATCGGCACGGCGGCGTGGACGAAGCAGACGGCTTCGTGGTCGTCGAACGTGCTGACGCTGGGCACCAGCGGCAAGGTCGACGTGGTGACCGTCTACACCTCGCAGGTCGCGGACACGTACGCGTACATTCAGGGCACCGCTGCGGCGGGCGACCTGATCGCGGTCCTGCACGACCTGACGGTGTCGCGGGATCCGCGCAACCTCGCGATCCTGGGGGCGTGACGTGTGCGCTTCCGGTGAGATCAAGTGCGTGCTGTCTCAGAGCGGCTTCACGATTGGGAATACCTACCCAATCCTCAGCCTGTCCGGCAGTTCCGCGGACGGCGGCGTGTTCGTGGTCAGGGATGACAGCGGTGCGCTCGTGGGCATTTCGGCAGCGGATGGCGCATTCACGCTGACCGCGCTGTACGCAACCGTGAAGGTGGTGTGACGTGAGCGCAATCGTTCAGGGGTACCAGCTCACGGCGCTGAACCTGGGCCGCTACCTGAAGGGTCAGTCTTCGGACATCACCACCAACGGCGCGAAGACCTACTCGATCTTCACCGTCACCGGCGGCGAAGCGATGATCACCGGGCTGTGGGCGAAGGCCACTGTGGCCCTGACGGTCACGAATACGGTGAACGTGCAGGTGGTGCCCACTGCGGGCAACACCTCGGTGATCGTGACGGCGACCGACCTGGGCACCACGGACACCACCGTCGGCACCGTCATCGGCATCGGCGCCGGGGCGAGCACCCCGGCGGCGGCGAAGTTCCTCGTCGGCGGCTCGGCGCTGCTCGGTGCGCTGGTCACCACCGGCTCGATCAAGTCGGTGGTGACCGGCACCGGTCCGGACGGCGGCCTGGACTGGTACTGCACGTGGCTGCCGCTGACGCCGGGGGCGACGGTCGCCGCCTCGACGGTGGCGCCGGTGTAAAGCTGTTCGGCGGCGCGGCCCACCGGCCGCGCCGCCTCCACACGAAGGGAAGTGGCCGCATGGCGGTCGGTGGCAGGAAACGCGAGGTGCAGGTGGCCTCGGGCAGGATCGAGCTGGTACGCGAGGACGGCCACTGGCTGCTGATGCAGGGCGGCGTGGCACTGGATGTGACCGAGGTCATCGGGCACGTGAACAACCCGTTGGGCACGGTGTCGCTGCGGGTGCGGGAGACGACGGCGCCCCGGCGGCTGGCGCTGCGCGAGGCCCCGGCTGTGGAGCCGTCCGCCGAGCTGGTGGACGCGTAGCCGTGTGGGACTGCGTGAAGTGTTTGTGCAAGCAGATCGCGCACGATCTGCCGATGTGCCCGCAGTGCGGACAGGAGAGGGACATGCCGAAGATCACCAGTGGTGGGGCGTCGAATGCGCGTGAGGAGCTGGAGCCAGGCGCGCAGGTCGCCGAACTGGCCGCTCCAGTGGAGGCTGCGGAGGTTCCGGCGGACGCCGAGGTGAGCCCGGACGCCGAGCCCGCAGCGGCGTCGCCGGAACCGGACGAGACCGGCGGGAGTGATGGCCCGCCGGCCGACACCGAGCCTGCGCCGGCCGCGGTTCCGCCGGTGGAGTCGATGAGCAAGTCCGAGCTCCAGGACCACGCCGACAGCCTGGGACTGCCGACGTCGGGCACGAAGGCGGACCTGGCGGCGCGGATCGTGGAGCACCACGAGAGCTCCGAGGCCCCGGCCGGGGATCCGGCGCCGGCGCCTGAGACACCGCAGGCGTAAGGAGGCGGCGCCATGTCGGACGGGGTGACCGGGTGGGACCTTTTTTCGACGCTGGCCCAGCAGTCGGAGTACATCACCTACTACAAGAGCATCCCGCCGGTGGCGTGTCCGTTCGACGGGGAGCCGCTGCGGCAGGGTCCGCCGCAGGAGCCGGGGATCTGGTTCTGCCCGTGGGGCAACTTCCGGTACCCGGATGATTACGATCCGGAGACGATGGCCGGCTTGTGATGATCATGGAGGAGTCTAGGTGACCACCCAACGGCCCACCACGGCCACGACGGCGAACGTCGCCTCCTCGGCGACCAACGTCACCCTGTTCGCCGCAGCAGGCGACGTCAACGGCCGCACCGTGTACAACGACTCCACCGCCGTGCTGTACCTGAAGTACGGCGCCACCGCCTCGGCGACGTCGTACACGGTGCAGATCGCGGCGGGCGGCTACTACGAGTTCCCGCAGCCGACCTACGCCGGGCAGGTCGACGGGATCTGGGCCTCCGCCAACGGCAACGCACGCGTGACGAGCTGGTGAGACGATGCCACTGTTCAATCCGGGCATCGACTCCACTGGCGGCACCATCACCGGGAGCCTGTCCATCGCGAACAGCCTGGATGTCGCCAACACCCTGACCGCCGGCGGGGACGCCGTGTTCAACGCCGGAACGAACACCGCAGGCTCGGCCCCGGCACTGACGCCGACGTTCGCCAGCGGCGTAGCGTCACAGCTCGCGGACACCGCCCGCGACTACATCGTGTACTTGCAGATCGGCACGGCGGGTACCGGGTTCACGCTGGCGATAGGTCCGACATCCACCCCGGCGAACACGATCTTCGCCAGTGCCACGCCGGTGTCGGAGGAGCTGATCTCCTTCCGGCTTCCCGCCGGCTGGTTCGTGAAGTGGTCCGGGACAGGGACAACCCTGGCGGCGCAGATAGCGATCGGCTGCTGAGAAGGGGTGGTTTCGGATGCCGCTGTTCAATCCACCCACGGCCGCCGCATCGGGCGTGGACGCGTACACGGCGATGCTCGGCCTGGTCGCGCAGCCGTTCCCGCTTGACGTAATCGACAACGACAACCTCGGCGCCACCTCCGGGTTCCTGCTGCTGTCGCTGATCCGGCCGGGCGCGAAGCTGATCTCGAACCTGGGCGTGTGGCTGACGACCGCCGGGACGGCGCCGGGCTCGGCGTCGATGGCGCTGTTCTCTGCTGACGGTTCCTCGCAGCTGGCGGTGACCGGCGACATGAGCACGGCGCTGACGACAGCGGGGAACGACGGCACGCACCAGGAGGCGGCGGTGACGGTGCCGTTCACGGCGTCGGCGGACACCAACTACTACGTAGGCCTGTTCACGGCCCTGACGGCGGATGCGAAGATCGGCGGGGCGTTCTCGGGGGCTGGTCTGCACCTGCCGACGGTGAAGGGGAACCGGCCGGCGATCGTTGTCGGGGGCCTGGGTGCGATGCCCTCGACGGTGAACGTGGCCGGGGCGACGACGGCTGCGGCGGTGTACTGGCTGACGGCGTCGTAGCCGGGTGCGGGTGCGCGGCTGTACGCTTTCGTAAAGCTGTTCAACTTAATAGCGGGCTCCGGGCGTACGCGCCCTAGGACAGAAAGCGAGTCGAGGTGCCCACGGGCGTTTACCAGCGCACTCCGTGTGCGCCTGACTGCACGTGCAAAAAGCATGTGCGGCGCGAGTTCTCCCCGGAGCATCGCGCAAAGATCAGCGCATCCCTGAAGGAGCGCGGCGGTGGCCAGCACCCGGCTGGCTGCAACTGTGGCTGGCATCGGCAACAGAGCAAGAAGGTTCGTCGCCACGGGGAAACCGGCCGCACAGCCAGGACTGTTGAGTACACCGCATGGTGCAACATGATCCAGCGTTGCAGGACTCGCACTAACCCTCGGTGGAAGGACTACGGCGGCCGCGGCATCACCGTATGCGAGCGCTGGCTGAAGTTCGAGAACTTCCTTGAGGACATGGGTCGGCGCCCAGGGCCCGGCTTTTCGCTTGACCGCATCGACAACGACGGCAACTACGAGCCGGGGAACTGTCGGTGGGCAACCGCTTCTGAGCAGCGTAGGAATCATCCCGAGCCTCAACAGTCGAAGCTCTCTCAAGAGCAGCGTGAGTTTGTCCACTCCCAAAAGGGGATCCTGACTCAGGCCGCGCTGGCGGCAATGTTCGGTGTCAGCCAGACGTTGATCTACAGGGTCATGCGGGAGTCGACGTGACTGTCACAAGGCCTTGCTACTGTAGCCGATCCCAGGTCAAGCGTGCCGCCGACATCAAGCTGACCGCCCACAACAACTGGCAGATCGACATCGCCATGGCCGCGGCGGCCGACAGCATCGACGGGCTGACGCACCGCCAGTTCTTCCCTGAGATCGGCACCCGCTATTTCGACTGGCCGAACTTCCAGGGCACCTACCCCTGGAAGATCTACCTCGACGGCGCCGAACTCGCCGACATCGCCAACCCCGTGCCGACCGTCACCACCGGCGGCAACAGCCCGCAGACCATCACCCCGGCCGACGTGATCTTCGGCCCGTACAACTACGCCCCGCCGTACACGCACATACAGCTGGACCGGTCCACGTCTGCGGCGTTCGGCCTCGGCAGCACCCCGCAGCGCGACACCCGCATCACCGGCGTGTTCGGCTGGTGGATCAAGACGACGCCGGGCGGGACGCTCGCCGCCGACCTGGCCGACACCACCGGCACCGCCGTGCAGGTGTCCAACGGCGCCGCCGTGGACGCCGGGGACAACATCCTCATCGGCTCCGAGCGGATGCTGGTCACCGACCGCGCCGTGGTCACCACCGGCCAGACGCAGCAGGGCTCCGGGGTGAGCAAGGCCTCCAACGCGGACAACATCCTGGCGGTCACCGACGGCAGCAAGTTCTCCCCGCAGGAGGAGGTGCTGCTCGACGCCGAGCGGATGCTCATCACCGACGTCGCCGGCAACAACCTGGCGGTGATCCGGGCCTGGAACGGCACCGCCCTGGCCACGCACACCGGGGCCACGATCTACGCCGACCGGCTGCTGACGGTGCAGCGTGGCGCCCTGGGCACCACGGCGGCCACGCACACCACCGGCGCGGCGGTGAACGTGGCGGTGGTGCCGGGACTGGTGAACCAGCTGGCGATCGCCGAGTCGCTGGTGGATGTGGCACAGCAGATGGGCGCGTACACGACGGTGCAGGGTGAGGGCGCCACGGGCGTGACGAGGATCGGGCAGGGGCTGCCGGACCTGCGGCAGCGGGTGTATGTCGCCTTCGGGCGCAAGGCAAGGCAGAGGGCGGTGTGAGGTGGCGCAGATGATGGTGTTCGAGCACCGCGGCGCAGTTCTGGTCTACGACACGGACGATGTGGCCCACGTCGAGCTGACGGCGCCGCACGACGTCACCGACGTCTCCGGGCCCGAGGACACGGCGAGGCGCCTGGAGCTCGGACAGGCGCACCTTCGCCTGAACATCGACTTCAAGCCCGGCAAGGGCGTCCGCTGGATCGACCGCTCCGAACTGGAGGCCTCGGAATGACGCAGGTGCCCGAAGGGCTGGCCGGCTCCGGCATCGAGCAGGTGCGCGTGCTCCGGCTGGAGCCCGACGACGCCATCGTGCTGATGACCCCGAAGCGGCTGTCCATGGATCAGCAGGAGCACATCCTCGAGGACGTGGGGCGACTGTTCCCGGCCCACCGCGTCCTCGTGCTCGACGACGGCATGTCGGTCGAGACCCTGCGCGGGAGCGCGCTATGACCCTGGACACCACGGCGATCCTGGACGCGGTGCAGTCGCAGGTGCAGGCGCTCGCGCTGTTCGACACCGTGAACTTGCACGAGCCGAAATCCAAGCCCGGCAACGGGCTCACGTGCGCGATCTGGGCCGACCGGATCGCGCCGCTGCCGACCGCGTCGGGCCTGGCCGCGACGACCGGGCTGGTGGTGTTGGCGCTGCGGACCTACACCTCGATGCTTCAGCAGCCGTTCGACGCGATCGACCCGAACATGATCTCCGCGGTGGATGCGCTGATCGCCGGGTTCTCCGGCACGTTCACCCTCGGCGGGAGCGTCCGGGACATCGACCTTCTCGGCGAGTTCGGGACGCCCCTGTCGGCGCAGGCCGGGTACATCAACCAGGATGGGAAGCTGATGCGGGTGATGACGCTGACGGTGGCTCTCGTGGTGAACGACATCTGGGCGCAGATTCCATGATCGAGAACACTGTCACCGTGTCCGGGCCGCTGTTCGACGGCTCGGCCGCCACGATCCTGCACCGCGCCCTGGACGACTGCCAGCGCCACATGGCGAACGTTGCCGAGGAAGTCTGGCACGCCTACATGGACGCCAGCTTCCGGGAGCAGACCGGCTACTACCAGTCCCACGTCAACATCGCGCAGCGCTCCCAGGACCTGGTCGTCAACGACGCCGGGGTGATCTACGGGCACTGGCTGGAGGGCACCGGCAGCCGCAACTTCCCGAAGACCAGGTTCAAGGGCTACGCCTCGGCGCGGCGCGCCACGCAGCATACCGAGGCGATGACGGTCGCCGAATGCGAGCCGATCATCAACCGCGCAGTTCACGAGATCAACGGATAGGAGGGCACTGACGTGGCGAAATCCTCAGGCCTCGGCGACGCGCTGGCCGTGGGCGGCTACGACCTGTCCGGCGACATCGGGTCGCTGTCGAAGATCTCCGGGTCGGTCGCGCTGCTCGACGTCACCGCCATCGACAAGTCGGCGTTCGAGCGCATCGGCGGCCTGCGCAACGGCGAGATCACCTACATGGCGTACTTCGACCCGGCCGCGGGCGCCTCGCACCCAGTGCTCTCGGCGCTGCCGCGCACCGACCAGCAGATGATGTACATGCGCGGCCGGGCCATCGGCAACGCCGCTGCGTGCATGGTCGGCAAGCAGATCGACTACAACCCGACGCGCGCCGCCAACGGCATGTACACCTTCGCGATCCAGGCGATGTCCAACGGCTTCGGCCTGGAGTGGGGTTCGCTGCTCACGGCCGGGCTGCGCACCGACACTGCGGCGACCAACGGGGCGAGCCTGGACGGGCTGGCGTCCTCATCCTTCGGCGCGCAGGCCTACTTGCAGGTGACCGCGTTCACCGGCACCGACGTGACCGTGAAGATCCAGGACTCGGCGGACAACTCCACGTTCGCCGATGTGTCCGGGCTCACGTTCATCCAGACCACCGCCGCGCACACCGCGCAGCGGATCGCCACCGCCAACAACGCCACCATCCGCCGGTACACCCGCGCGGTCACCGTCACCACCGGCGGATTCACCACGGTCACGTTCGGCGTGTCCCTGGTCAGAAACCAGATCGCCGGACAGGTCTTCTAGGAGCCGCCTCATGAACCGCCTGCCCCCGGCGCTGGCTGTCGGCGCCTACAAGACCTACAACATCGCCACGCCCCTGGAGACCCACTGGACGGCGGCGACCTGCCAGCAGGTCCAGTGCGACCAGTACGTGAACGGCTGGGCCATCCGGGTCGAGCACCTGAGCCCGGAAGACCTGTACCTGGTGAAGACCGCGGGCCGCAAGTACGTCGAGCAGCACGTCGCCGCCGGCGAGACGTACCTGGTGTTCGAGGCCGGCCAGCCCTGCTTCCGGGCCGGGACGCACATGCGGCGCCTGGAACGCGAGGGGAACTACGGGATCCGCGCCGGCGACTGGCGCGGGGATCCGACGCGGCGCGGGCTTGAGCTGGTGTCTTCGCAGTCGTGGGTGGACGACTGCGGGGAGAACCAGGCGAATCTCGCGGAGCTGATCGAGAAGCACGGGTAGCGGCGCCCCGGTCGGGGCGGCGAACGGAAGCACAGAAAGGGACATACAGTGACGAAAAGCTCGGGCCTCGGCTGGTCAGTTCTCAGCGTGGACGATGCGTCCAATGCGCAGCAGGCAATACTCAACGACATTACCAACCTGCAATTCGCGACACCGCGCGCGGTGCAGGACATCACCGGCATCGACAAGTCGGCGTTCGAGCGGCTGTTGTTGCTCGCGGACTTCACCATCACCCTCAACGGGGTGTACAACAACGCCGCGAACCAGTCGCACGCGGTGTTCAGGACGGTGCCCTCGACGTCGGTGCCGCGGCTGACCACGATCACGGTGAACGGGACCACGATCGCGCCGACGCTGATCTACACCGACTACCCGCTGACACGTGCGACCGGCGGCGCGCTTACGTGGGCCGTGCCTGGCAGCTTGAGCAATGGCGTCGTCCCCGTGTGGAGCTGATCATGGAGAACGTCAAGAAGTTCACCCGGCCGCGCACGACCTACCGGCTCGACTTCGCCGATACCGACCTGGACGGCCTGGAAGTGCGGATGCGCGGCGGGAAGCTGCGCACCGTCTTCGACCAGCTGCCGCTCGTCGGCGTCACCGATGCCAACGCCACGCCGGAAGACGCCAAGCTGATGCTCGCGCAGTACGAAGAACTCGCCGCGCACCTCGTCGACTGGAACATGGTCGACGACGACGGCAACGACATACCGGCGACGCTGGAGGGCCTGAAAGATCTGGAGCTCCGGCACGTCCAGATGATCGCGACCGCGTGGCAGAGGGCGCAGGTCGACGTCCCCGGCCCTTTGCCGAGCAGCTCGTCCACTGGGCCTCTACCGGATTTGCCGATGATCCTGATGACGGCGATCCCGGAAAGCCTCGCGAGCTGATCGAGGCCGAGACGCTGCTGGGGATGCTGCGGGAGTTCCCCGGCTACACCCTGGCCACGCTCATGGACGAGGACGTGCGGCTGCTGCTGCTGATGAAGATCGAGGCCATGGGGCGGCGGCCCGACCGCGACGCGCCTGAAGGGGGGTGAGAAGCATAACGAACGACATCGAGATCCACGTCAAGGTCAAAGACCAGGCCGAGGCCATTGCGGGGATCAAGGCGATCGAGCAGGCCGCCAAGTCGCTGTCCGGGACCCAGGTCGTCGACCTCAAAATCGAGGTCGACGACAACGGCGCGGCCGAAAAGATCCGGGCCGCCGCCGAGGCGGGGAACGCGCACGCCACCGTCAAGCTCGATGTGGACGGCGAATACCTGCGCGACAAGGTCGAGCAGGCGGCCCGGGTGCAAACCGAACCGCTACGCCTGAGCGTCGACGGCGCCGACCTGCGCGCGCAGATACAGGACGCGGCCGGCGCCACAGACGTCCCGCCGGTGCAGGTGCCGCTAGAGGCCGACGCGTCCAAGCTCGCCGCAGACGCGGCGCTGAAGGCGAAGGCCGCCCGCAAGCCCGACCCGATCAAGGTCCGGCTTGAGACCGACTCCGAGGCGTTCGAGCGGGAGCTGCGCGAGTCCTTCGCCGAAGGCGAGAAGCACGCCGAGGCCGCGGCGAAAACCATGTCGCAGTCGTTCACCGCGCTGGCGTCGGGCTCGCGCGCACTCCAGGCGGCACTGAAAGACCTCAACCCCGTCACCGAGGGCGCCGGGGAGGCTGTTGAGGACTTCGAGACCCAGTTCAGAAAGGCGATGGACGAGGGCGCCCGGGTCTCCGAAGAGGCCAACCGTGCGATGCGGCAGTCGTTCACGTCGATCGAGTCCGGGTCGCGGACCCTGCGCGCGGCCATGGAGGAGCTGACCCCGGCCGCCGAGAACGCCGGGAGCAAGGCCGAGGAGGCCGGGAAGAAGGCCGCGAGGTCGGGTGCGGACTTCCGTCTCGGCGGCGTCGGCATGACGGCGATGATGTCGGCCGCGATCGGGCTGGCGCCGGCGCTGGCGGCGCTTCCGGCGGTGGGCGGGGCGTTCACGGTCGGGCTGGGCACGATGGCACTGGGCCTGGGCGGTGTCACCTCGGCGCTGAAGGACTACGGCCAGCAGTCCACCGCCTCCGGCACCTCCGGGGCGCAGGCCGCGCAGACGGCGTTCTCCAACGCCCGCGCGATCGCCAGCGCCGAGGACGCGATCACGCAGGCGAAGAAGCAGGCCGCGCAGGCCGCGCAGTCCTCCGCCGATGCCATCTACTCCGCGCAGGAACGCGTCACCTCCTCCGCGTACAGCCTGAAGCAGGCCGAGCAGTCCCTCACGGATGCGGAGAAGACCGCGGCCGACGCGCAGAAGGCACTGACCCAGGCCCGCGCGGACGCCGCCAACCAGCTGATCGACCTGAACAACGCCGCGGCCGACTCGAACATCGCGGTGCAGCAGGCCGAGCTGAACCTGACCGAGGCCCGCGAGAAACTCATCACCGTCACCAACAGCGGCCTGTACACCGACGATCAGAAGAAGCAGGCACAGCTCGATGTGCTGTCGGCGACGCAGGGCCTGAAGGACGCCCAGCAGCACCAGACCGAGGCGCAGCAGAAGGCCAACGACGCCAACCGGGCCGGCGTGGACGGCATGGCGGGTGTGGTGTCGGCACAGAACGCGGTCGCGAAGGCGAACGAGGGCGTGGCCTCGGCTCAGCACGGCGTGGCCACGGCGTCGCAGGCGCAGGCCGACGCGCAGAAGGCGCTGGCGCGGGCGGTGGCCGACTCGGCGCAGCAGCAGCAGGACTCGGCGGCGGCGATCGCGAAGGCCGAGCAGAACCTGTCCGACACCTACAAGCAGCAGCAGCTGGCGGCGGAGGCCGCCGCGGCCTCCGGCGGCGGCGCGGTGGACAAGTTCGCAGCCGACATGGCAAAGCTGACGCCCGCGGGCCGGGCGTTCGTGAACCAGCTGCTGTCGATGCGCGGCGGACTGGACGAGCTGAAGAACACGGCGCAGACGTCGATGCTGCCGGGGCTGACGACGATGCTGAAGGACTCCGCCCCGATGCTGCCGATCTTCAACAAGACGATCGGCGACATGGGCCACATCATCGGCGACACCGGCAAACAGTTCGGGACGCTGATGCAGTCCCCGGCTTTCCAGGGGCAGATGACGAAGGTGCTGGGCGAGGGCGCGGACCTGGCGGGCAAGTTCGCCGGGGGCATGACCGGGCTGGTGAGCGGGATCATGAAGGCGGGTGCGAACGCCGGGCCGATCGTGTCGGGTATCGCCGACGGCATTAAGACGCTCATGACCTCGGGGATCCCGGATTTCCTGAGCAACCTGACGGCGAACGCCACGCAGATCGGGCAGGGCTTCAACGGGCTGCTGACGCTGGTTTCGAACCTGGCCGGGCCGCTGGGGACGGTCGCGAACGGGGTGGCGACGGCGCTGGCGCCGGCGCTGGTGGTGCTGTCCTCGCCGCAGGTGTCGCAGGCGCTGTCCTCGATCGGGACGTCGCTGGCGCAGATCATGATCGCCCTGTCGCCGGTGGTGACGATGCTGGCGCAGGGCCTGGCCGGGGCGCTGCGGGTGGTGGCGCCGCTGCTGGCGTCGGTGGCGAAATTCATCCAGGACAACCACCGGTGGGTGGTGCCGCTGGGCGAGGCGGTCGCGATCGCGACGATCGCATGGTGGGGTTTCAACGCGGCGATGGCGGCGAACCCGCTGGTGCTGGTGGCGGGTCTGGTGGCCGGGCTGGTGGTGGGCCTGATCTATGCGTGGGAACACTTCAAGGGGTTCCGCGACTTCATCAAGGCGATGTGGGCGGATATCGCAAAGTGGTTCGGGGATTTCCTCGGGTTTGTGAAGAAGTGGTGGCCGGAACTGCTGGCGCCGTTCACGCTGGGAATGTCGCTGATCATCGGGCACTGGAATGACATCGTCGAGTTCACCAAGAAACTTCCAGGGCGGCTGGCCTCGGCCGCCGCACACCTGTGGGACTGGGTCACCCAGCTGTGGGACAAGTACGTCGGCGGCCCGGTCAGCAAGGCCTTCGATACGACGGTGTCCTGGGTGGCGGCACTGCCGGGCCGCTTCGCCAGGGCCGGGGCGGGGCTGTGGGACTGGATCCGTGATTCGTTCAAGGCCGCGATCAACACCGTGATCGGCTGGTGGGACTCGCTGTCGTTCGGGATCCCGAAGGTTCACATCCCGGGTACGGACATCGATGTGGGCGGCGGCAGTATCGGGGTGCCGCAGATCCCGTACTTCGCTGCGGGCGGCGCGATCGGCCGGGGCGGCTGGGCGGCGGTGGTGAACGACCGGGGTCCGGAGGTGCTGCGGCTACCGGACGGGACGCAGGTGATGCCCAACGCCAACGCCAGGTCGATGATGGCGGCCGGCGCGGGCCGCGGGCCCGGCGGCGGGGCGGCCGCGGTCCAGGTCGAGCTGGTCTCCTCCGGTGCGGAGGACATGTTCCTGCGGTTCCTGCGCCACGCCATCCGGGTGCGCGGCGGCAACGTGCAGAAGGTACTGGGGGTGAGCTGAGGTGACGTTCCCGCAGAGCATCCTGGACACCCGCGTGGAGCTGCTGCTGTCCGGGGTTTGGCAGGACATCAGCACCTACGTGTACCAGCGCAACCCGGTGCAGATCACCCGCGGCCACCCCGACGAGTCCGGGACGATCAACCCCACCGTCGCCTCGATGACGCTGGACAACCGCGGCGGCCGGTTCTCTCCGCGCAACCCGGCCGGCCCGTACTACGGCGCCCTGACCCGGAACACCCAGATGCGGCTGTCGCTGCCGGAGGGCGGCACCTATCTGCGCATGGAGGCCGACGGCGTCAGCTACGCCTCATGCCCGGACGCGACGCCGCTCCATATCACCGGCGATATGGAAATCCAAGTCGATATGTGGCTTTCCGACCATACCAATTCCACCATTGCCTCGCGGTACTCCATTACGACGGGAAACCCCGTCTGGACCCTGGGGATCGTTGACGGCGGCAGCATTCAGCTCTTCTGGTCCCCGTCTGGCCCCAACCCCAATGTCACCGTCTCCTCCACTGTCCCATTGCCGATCGGGCGTATCGCGGTGAAGGTGACCCTGGCGGTTGCCACGGGCACCGTGACTTTCTACACGGCGCCCACCCTTGCGGGAGCGTGGAAACAGCTCGGCGATCCCGTGGTCGTAGGGGCAACGTCCATCTTCTCCTCGACGGTGCCCCTGATAATCGGGGCGAATGCCGACTTGGCCACTGCCGGATCCTTCAACGCCACGCCGACTAAGGGCGCAACCGGCAAGGTTTACGCGTTCAAGCTGCTCAACGGCATCGGTGGGACCGTTGTGGCGTCGCCGACGTTCACTGCGCAGGCGGCCGGCACGACCAGTTTCAACGACGCCCAGTCCAACACCTGGACCTTGTCGGGCACCGCGGAGATCTCCGACCGGAAGTATCGGGCGCACACTGAGGTCCCGGCGTGGCCGCCGCAGTGGGATGTGACCGGCGCCGACGTGACCGCGCCGATCCAGGGCTCGGGCCGGTGGCGGCGCCTCACCGCAGGCACGCCCCCGCAGGCCTCCGCGCTGTACCGGGCCTATGTGCGGCTGACCGGTGCGACGGCGCCGGTGGCGTACTGGCCGTGCGAGGACGGCGCGAACGCGATCTCGCTGGCCTCCGCGCTCGGCGGCACCCCGATGACGTTCACCGGCACCCCGAGCCTGGCGGCAGATTCCAGCTTCCTGTGCTCCCAGCCGATCCCGACGGTGTCCGGCAGCGTCTGGAACGGCATCGTGCCCGCCTACACGGCCCCGGCCGGGGCGGCGAACATTCTGCGGTTCCTGATGAAGATCCCGTCCTCTTCGCCGCCGCCGAACGGCGCGGTCATCGCCAGCATGTACACCTACGGCACTGTCGCCCAGGTCGATTTGCTGTATAACACCGCTGGCGCGCTTCAATTGAAGGGCTACAACGTTTCCGGAACGCTCTTGTTCGACACCGGAGGCATTCTTTTTGCGGTGTTGGATGAGCTGTTGCGGGTCTCGGTGGAGTTGCAGACCTCTGGGTCGAACGTCCAGTACTCGGTGGTGACGGTGCAGCCCGGCGCGGGCTTCGGGCTCGTCGGCACCGGCACCGTCACCGGCTCGATAGGCAGCACCTACCGGGTGGCGATCTCCCCCGGCGGCGGCCTGGGCGCCACTGTCGTCGGGCACGTGAGCGTACAGGCCGCGTATGACTCGCTGTTCAATCTCGGGGGCGCCCTGAACGCGTGGGTAGGGGAACACGCCGGGGTGCGGTTCGCGCGGCTGTGCGCGGAGGAGGGCATCGCCAGCCGCATCTACGGCTACCCCGGCGACACCGTCGCCATGGGCGCGCAGACGACCCAGGCCATCGCGGTGCTGCTCCAGGAATGCGAGGACGCCGACAAGGGGCTGATCTTCGAGCCGCGGCAGGCGTTCGCGCTGGGCTACCGCACCCGCTCCTCGATGTACAACCAGACGCCGCTGGCGCTGGCTTACGACGCCGCGCACCTGTCGGCGCCGCTGGACCCGGTCGACGACGACCGGCTGATCGTCAACGACGTGACCGTGACCCGCACCTCCGGCGGGTCCTCGGCCCGCAACGTCCTGGCCTCCGGGCCGCTGTCGGTGGCCGCGCCGCCGGACGGGGTCGGGTCCTACGGGCAGGCCAAGCAGCAGAACCTGGCCGCTGACACGCAGCTCGACGACGCCGCCGGGTGGCTGCTGCACCTGGGCACCGTGGACGACATGCGGTATCCGACGCTGTCGCTGAACCTGGCCCGCACGGAGCTGGCGGGCGTGTACTACCAGGTGCAGGACGTGGATATCGGGGACCGGGTCACCGCCTCCGGGACGCCGGTGTGGCTGCCGCCGTCCGGGATCAGCCAGATCGTGCAGGGCCAGAGCGAGGTGTGCTACGGCTACACGTTCACGCAGGCGTGGGCGTGCGCACCGGAGGCGCCGTTCGAGGTGGCGGTCCTGGATGATGCGGTGCTGGGCAGGCTGGACACCGACGGGTCGACGCTGAACGTGGGGATCACCGCCGCGGACGTGACGTTCACGGTGGCGACCACCGGCGCCGCGTCGCCGCTGTGGACGACGGCGTCGGCGGATTTCCCGTTCGACATCAGCATCGGCGGGGAGCGGATGACGGTGCCGAGCGTCACCGGCACTTCTTCGCCGCAGACTTTCACCGGCGTGATCCGGGCGGTGGACCGGCCGCCGGTGCCGCTGGGCGCGGACGGCACGTTCGAGTCGGGCGTGTCCGGCTGGGCCCCGACCGGCGGCACGATCGCGGCCAGCACCGCGCAGGCGCATTCGGGGACCCGCTCGGGGCTGATGACCACGACCGGGTCGCCGTCGCAGACGTTCGTGCGCACCCCGTTCATCGCGGTGTCGGCCGGGCAGGCGGTGGCGGTGACGCAGTGGGTGCTGACGGCGTCGGGCACACCCAACTGCCTGTGTGTGATCGACTTCTTCGACTCCGGTCACGGCTACCTGTCGACGTACTCCTCGGCCGGGGTTTCGGCGCCGGGGTCGTGGACGGTGCAGCAGGCGGTGACCACCGTGCCGGTCGGGGCGGCGTTCATCCAGGTCGGGCCGACGGTCAACGGGTCCCCGCCGGCCGGGACCGCGATCTACGTGGATGACGTGTCGCTGGCGGTGCCGCTGGCGCACGGCGCCGGCTCGGCGGTGCAGCTGTATCAGCCGATGATCCTTGGACTGTAGGAAAGGGAGGGCCAGGTGGCTTTCTTCGCCGGGCAGAAGCTGCGCGCGGCCGACCTGAACACTAGCGTGCCGATCCGGATCGGGTCGCAGATCCTGACCTCCTCGCAGGGGTCGATCACCATTCCGGTCCCGGCGTCCACGACGGTGGGCCTGAACGCTTTGCAGGTGATGTGGCAGGCCCGCTCGGACACGGCGGCGGCGGCGATCAACTTCCTGCTGCGGTTCAACGGCGACACGGCCAACCACTACCTGTGGCAGCGGGCCGAGGCGAACAACACGACGCAGACCGACTCCAACTCCGGCGGCCTGGTGGGGTTCATCCAGATCGGCACGATCCCGGCGGCGACGGCGACGGCGAACTTCTTCGGCACAGGCTTCTCGATCCTGAGCAACCCGGCCTCGGCGGTGGCGTACAAGTCCGTCTCGGGGCATGCGACGGCGTGTATCACGTCGACGAACATGTACACGGGTTCCTACGGTGGGCTGTGGCAGTCGACGGCGGCGGTCACGTCCGTGACGGTGTTGGCGCTGACCGGGAACCTGGTGGCGGGGTCGGGGTTGTCGGTCTACGGGCTGTGAGCAGCGGCCGGTACGGACAGCTACCATCGATCAAACAGGTGCCAAGGAGGCGCGGTGTGAACGGACTGGCCCACGTTCTCGGCCTGGACCCGGGCTACTGGAACATGTTCTGGTCCGGCTTCGGGTCGTGTCTGGGCGAGTTCGCGCTTCTCGGCGGCGCGGCGACGGCGTACCGGCACCTCACGTGCCACGTGAACGACCCGCGGTTCTGCTGGCGCCCCGGTATCCACCGCGTCGCCGGGACGCCGTTCAGGGCGTGCCGGAAGCACCATCCCGCGGTACCGGACAGGGTCTCGGCGGTACACCTCGCCGAGGTTCACGAGCAGGCGAGGGCAGAGCAGTGACCGAAGCGCACGACCAGATGACGACGATCCACGTCCTGTCGCACGTGCCGGAGCACCCGGCGCGCGCCGACGACCCGCACTACCACCTGTTCGAGGCGGCCAAGGCCCGGCTGAAGCGGCAGGGCCTGTGGAAGTGCGTCATCGGCGACGAGCTGTGTGAGGGCGGACCGGAGCTGCACCACACCCACGTGGAGTTCTCGCAGATCAACGACGCGGACCCGGAGAAGATACAACGCGCCCTCGGGTTGCATTTCACCTCGGACGAGGAGTTCCAACGCTGGGCGGAATCTCCGGGGAACCTCGAGGTGCTGTGCGCCGGGCACCACCGCGCGCACTACGGCATCCACGTGCTCCCGGGGCCGCTGTGGGAGGCGAACCGGTTCCACAAGACCGGCACCGGCCCGGCCGCGGAGTTCGTCGCGGCGAAGGGCGTCCCGAAGTGACGATCTACGGCCCGGACATCTCCTCCTACGAGGCAGGCCTGGACCTGTCGCAGTTGGCCGACGCCTCGTTCGTCATCGCCAAGACGACCGAGGGCACCTACTACACCGATGCCGACTACCAGGGCTGGCGGCTCCAGGCTGCGCGGCTCGGGAAACCGTTCGCCTGGTATCACTTCCTGTCGGGCGAGAACGTCACCGCGCAGGCCGCGCACACCATGGCGAACGTGGGCGACGCGTCGCTGCCGGGGATGCTCGACTTCGAGCCGGCGGGTGCGTTCCGGCCAACCGTCGGGCAGGGGCTGGCCTATGTCGACGCCGCGCACGCCGCGGGGCTTCGGCTGGTGCTGCTTTACCTGCCGCGCTGGTACCACCAGGAGCTGGGCTCCCCGGACCTGACCGGGTTCGCCGCGCGCGGCGTGCACCTGGTGTCGTCGGCGTACCCGGGCGGGACCGGCTCGGCGCCGGCGCTGTACCCGGGCGACGGCGCGGCCGGATGGCAGCCCTACGGCGGGATGGCGCCGGTGCTGTACCAGTTCACGAACCAAGCGTCCGACGGCGGGAAGCCGATGGACTACAACGCGTTCCGCGGCTCGGTCGCGGAGCTCCAGGCGCTTTTCGGAGGAAACGTGATACTCGGGCACGACGACATTGCGGCGATCGCCGCGGCGGTGAACGCCTACCGCGACACGAACAACGAGATCCAGGTGAACGGCAAGCCCTATGCGGCCAGTGCGTATGAGCTGGCGGTGGGCACGTGGAAGGCCGTCAACGACCCGGCCGGGGGTGTGGAGCAGACGCGCGGGCAGGTCAACAACCTGTTCCACCGCCCGGTGTTCGACGCGGGTGCGTTCGCCGCGGCGGTCACCCCGGTCATCCAGGCCGCGGTCGCGGCGGGCCTGCCGGCCGACGAGATCGCGCAGAAGATCGCCGAGGCGGTCCCGGGGCACATCGAGCTGACGGTGAGCGCGAAGTGAGCGCGCACGTGCAGGCGCAGGTGCTGCGGTTCGTGCGCGTGTCGGTGCTGGCGTTCCTGGCGTCGCTGCCCGCAGACGGCACGGACGTGAAGTGGTCCTCGCTGTGGGCGCTGGCCGCCGGCGCGGCCGAGACGGCCCTGAGGCAGCTGCTGCCGGTAAAGCCGATCCCGTCGGTGGCCTCGGTCCCGGTGATGTCTGCGGAGCCGCCACAGGCGCCTCCCGGGCCCGCTCCCGTGCCGGACCCGAAGGGATAGGGGCGCGCCGTGGCGATGATGGAGGACGTGCGCCTGATGTTCGAGCTCGCCCCGGACCTGTTCCGGCGGGCACCGGACGCGATGATCGTGGTCGATCAGACCGGGGAGATCCGGGTGGTGAACGAACAGGCCCTGATCCTGACCGGCTGGGCCGAGACGGACCTGCTGCACCGCAAGGTCGAGGAACTCGTCCCGGAGGGCCTGCGCGCCGCGCACGAGGACCACCGCGCCGGATACGTGCAGGACCCGCACACCCGCGCGATGGGCTCGGGGATGGATCTGGAGCTGGTGCGCCGCGACGGCACCACCGTGCCGGTGGAGATCAACCTGGCGATGGTGACGACCACGATCCACGAGCCGATGACGATCACTGTGATCCGCAGGCGGCAGGGGTGAGCTGGCTCACCGCGGTCCTCGGCGCGGTCGCCGGGATCCTGGCCGGCGTCGGCGGGATGGCGAAGCTGCGCCCGGAGCGGCACAAGCTCGACGCGGACGCGGCGCTGGCGATGCAGAAGGCCACGCATGAGCTGGTGTCCTCGGCGGAGGAGTCGATCAAGCAGGCGCGCTCGGATGCGCAGCACGCGCAGACGAAGGCCGCCCAGGCCCAGTCCGAGGCCGACGATGCGAAGCGGACCGCGGCCGAGGCGCGTGCCGAGCTGCACCAGATGCGTGAGGAGCTGCTTCAGGCGCGCGCCGAGCTGGCGCAGTTGCGGCAGTCGGCGGCGGCCGAGCGGGCCGAGGCCGCCGGGCGGGAGGCGATCGCGCAGGCGACGATCCGGGGGCTGTCGATGGAGCTTCAGATGGCCCGGCTCGGGGGCGGCGCGAACGGCAGCGGGGGGCTTGGGGCGGCGTAGGGTGTGCCGATGCGGTGGACACGGGAGCGCCCCGAGCTTCGGCCCGGGGCGCTCTTGGTCGTCACCGGCCGTCGCGGGCCTTCTTGATGAGCCTGCTGATGGTGGGCTGGCCGATGCCAAGCAGCGGCGCGGCGGCGACCTGGCTGCCGCAGGCCTGCACGACGGCCAGGACGGTTTCGGCGCGGCGGACGGCGGCGGACTCGGCGATCCTCGCGAACTTCTCGGCCTCGTCGGCGGCGGCCTCGGCGGCCTCCAGCGCGCCGGGGATGTCGTGGCGCTCGATGATGGCGTTGAGGTCGACGCCCTCGATGATCTCGGCGATGTTCAGCTCGGCGTCGTCGGCGTCGTAGGGGCCGTAGAAGTCGTTCCCGGACAGCGACACGCCGTCGGGCAGGGCGTCGTTGATGGCCTGGCGGTAGGTCTCGGCGATGAGGTCGAGTGCGCCGGTGGACTCCATGGCCTCGCGCCATTCGGCGTCGCCGCCGTTGATGGCGTCGGCGATGGTGGCCTCGACGGTGGTGTTCCAGCGGTCGCCGTGGTTGTTCCAGGTGCCGTAGCTGGTGGTGACGGTCATTTCCGTAATCCCTTCGGGGGGGCGGTCGGCTGCTTCGGGGTGGCGGCTTAGTTGAAGCGCGGGTTGAGGTAGGCGTTCTCGTCGCGGTTGGCCTCGGCCAGGGCCAGCGCGCCCCCGGCGAGGCTCTCCTCGAAGGCGTCCAGCAGGGCCGGGGCGCCGTCGTAGAGCATGTCGGTGTCGATGAGGTACACGGCGGTGCCGTCGTCGTTAGTGTGGTCGAGGCCGTCACGGTCGGCGCCGGGGTAGGCGGCGTAGCCGAGGTGGACCTTCTCGCCAGCGTAGGTGCCGGAGGTGATGGTGACCTGCTGCTTGGCGTCGAAGGCGCGTGCGAGCATGTCCGCGGGGCCGTGGATGCCGAGGGCGCGGCCCCAGGTGTCGTCGGTGATGCTGGTGATGCTGTCCATGGTGTCCTCCGGGTGGTGTCGTTCCCTTCACCACTAACTATGCCACCCCTCCCATGGGATGTCAATGGGAGGGGTGGCATAGTATCCGGAAACGCCGAAGCCCCCGGTCTTAACGGGGGCCTCGGCTGTCGTCACCGGCCGTCGACGGACTGCGGGGCGGAACGGGGAGTAACGCCTTGCGGGTGGCGGACGACGGATCCGTGGACACCCCCGAACCTGCGGGACGACGGATCCAGCGTAGCGGCGCGCGCCGACGGTCAGCCGACCTTCACCCAGGGCGCGCACCCGTCGGTCTTGAACCCCTTGTCGGAGGCGCTGATCTGCACGGTCGTCGGCCCGGTCGGATCGCCGTTGGCGATGATCGACTTGAAATCGCCGGACAGGCTGCTGCTGCGCTCCCAGTAGCACATCCCGATGCCGTTGTCGTTGGGGCCGCTGGTCTTGTACAGGCCCGGCTTGATGTCGGTGCCGACGGCGTAGGTGCCGGGGCCGACACTGGTGGCGGGCGCGGGCGCTGGGCTGGCGGCGGGCGGTGCCGCGGGCTTCGCCGCGGTGACCGGGTGCGTGGCCGCCGCTGCGTCGGAGGCGGCGGCGGACACGGTCGGGTTGCCGGACACCGGCGTGCGCGCGGCGTCGGTGCTGCCGTTCTTGCCTGCGGATGCGGCGCCGATGACGGCGCCGAGCATGAACGCCACGGCGGCGGCGGCGTAGGCGGTGCGGCGGCGGACGGTGCGGCGGCGGACGGTGCGGTGCGCCGGTGCCGGCGGGTATGCCGGGGCGGTGGGGTGGTAGCCGGCCGGGTAGGGCTGGGCCGGGTAGCTGTCTCGGTTCATGGTTCCCCCTGTTGGGTGTTGACTGCCTCACACACAGGGTGGAACAATAGACCCATGCCCGTCAAGCGAAACCCCGAATGGCCCCGGCTGGACCCGCAGGCCCTCGCCGCCGCACGGGAAGCGGCGGGCATGTCCAGGCGTGCGCTGTCCCGCGCACTCGGCGCATCCGACCGCTACGTGGGCCGGATGGAGGAGGGCAAGTTCCTGCCCCCCACCGAGCGGGTGCAGCAGATCGCCGACATCCTCGGGGTCCCAGTCGGGGACCTCATGAGGCGCCCCAGTAACTAGTTGAGCCCGTATCCGTGTGGGCGGATCGGGCTCGACCAGCCACTCAAGCATCAACCCAAGGAGTGACCAGCAGTGGCAATCCTACGCTACCGCGCACGCCGCGAAAACCAAGGCCCCGTCAAGGGCCTCGCCGCGGCCCCGCACCTGTCCGGCGACCGCAATCGGGTCATCGGCTTCGCGGACATCGCCGCGCTGCCCGAGCCCGAGTGGGCCGCCACACCCGCCGCGCTCCAGTTCTGGCCCGGCCGCTACACCGTCGAGGCGCTCGTGCCCGCCGGGCAGCTGGCGGCCGTGGCGCTCGACGACAGCCTCACCGCCCGGCTGGACGCGATGGCCGCCGTGTGGTGCGACGCGATGTTCGACGACGGCGACGACACCGAGAGCGAGGTCGACCGGTGAGCACCCCGACGCTTTCCGCCGGCCTCGACGCCGACGGCATGACCGCCGACGAGCGCCGCCAGTACGAGACCCGGCAGGCCGTGCGCGCCCTGGGCCTGCTGCTCCAGATGATCCCGGCCGACGTGCAGGTGTTCGAGTGGCGGATCCTGCACGACTACACCATCGAGGTCATGCCGCACCACCTGGGCACCGACCACGAGAAGCGGTTCCTGATCCGGCGCCTGGCCAACACGCTGCCCGGGTTCGAGTTCGTCGAGCGCCCGCACAGCGCCACTCTGAACCACACGGCCGCCGCCGGCACGGTCGGCGGCGTCGAGGTCCGGCTGTGGTTCCTGCTCAAGCCCTGCACGTGCCAATGCCACGGGAGCGTGTGACGTGCTGACGATCCACAACCTGACGCTGTCGCAGAAGGAAGCCGCCGAGCTGCTGGCCCTGGCGCCGGACGTGCCGCCCGCGATGTCGGACGAGGCCGTGCTGGCCGCGATCGGCTCGGTGCTCGACGCTCACGGCGACAGCCTCACCGCCTGCGTGGCCGACCTGGCCTGGGAGTACTTCGAGCACCCGGACGTGATGTCCGCCCGGATGGGCCGGTGCCTGACGTTCGCCTCGCGCCTGACGGCGGTGGCGCCGTGATCCAGAAACGTCTCACCGGCACCGCGCTGCTGAACCGCATCGACCGCCTGGCGTGGGCCGCGGCCCGCAAAGCCGACGAGATCCGCGCCAACCCCGCACGCCGCCACCAGGCGCCGCTGCTCGAATCCTCGGTGCGGTTCTGGCGGGACCTGCACGCCGCCGTCGAGAACCACTGGACCCTCACCGAGCAGCAGGCACAGGCGCTGGCGTACATCGCCACCGCCAAGGAGACGGCCACGGTCGGGCAGGTGGCGCCGTGAGCGGCATGCCCGACATCGACGCCCGCGCCGCCGAGCTGGTGCTGTACGAGCTGTCCGGGCTGCCCCGCTCCCACCGGCACTACGCCGCCACACCGCAGTCCGGCTACGGCCTGGGTGACGAGGCGGAGCGGGTCGCGGTGCACGAACGCTGCGCCGAGTTGTACGAAGAGCTCATCGCCGCCGCGCCCGGGATCTGGAACGGCCGCGATGAGGCGCGGATCGCGGCGGCCGAGGCCGTCATCGAGGGGGACGGCCGTGGTTGAGTCTGACGTGAAGGCCAAGGCCTCGCGCATCCTGCGGCAGCTTGCCGCCGTCGAGGTGGAGCGGGCGCAGTTGGCCCGGGACCTCGGCGCTGGCGGGGCCGGGGCGTTCGAGGATGAGTTGGCGCAGGTGTGGCGCGCGCTGGCGTCCGTCGTTGACGGTGAGGGCTTCGACATCGCCAGGGTGGCCGCGGGTAGCGCGGAGCGGGATCCGTGGACCGAGAAACCTTCGGCACTGACATTCTGGGGTAACCTGAGTGACGCGCAGCAGTCCGGCACCGCGTGCCTGATCTGCGGCGGCGGAATCAGCGAGCGCTACCCGGACCAGCGCAGCGCCGTCATCAACGGCAAGCAGACATTCATCCATGTTGACCCCGAGGTGTGCTCGCGGGAACTGGAGCGGAAGATCGACAAGGAGATCCCGTTCTGATGGGTGTCGACCACCACAACAGCACGTCCGACGCGCCGGCCGCCGCCCTGGCGGCCTGGCGCCCGGTCGTGGTCGAGAAGCCCGGCGTGTACAACATCGGGTTCGAGGACTACGTGCGCGACCCGGTCCCGGGCGGGTCGCTGTCCAACTCGGAGGCCAAGCACCTGATCGCCCCCGAGGGCTGCCCGGCGAAGTTCCGGTGGGAGAAGGACCACAAGCGCGCCCCGAAACGAGAGTTCGAGATCGGCACGGCCGCACACGCCCTGGTGCTCGGTACCGGGCCGGTGCTGGTCGAGGTCGACGCCGACAACTGGCGCACCGACCGGGCCAAGCAGGAGGCCGAGGACGCCCGCGCCGAGGGGATGGTGCCGCTGCTGCCGCACGAGTACCGCATGGTGATGGACATGGCCGAGGCGATCCACGCCCACCCGATCGCGTCGGTGCTGTTCTCGCCGGAGCGCGGCGACGCCGAGCAGTCGCTGTTCTGGCGCGACGGCCCGACCGGGGTGATGCGGCGCTCGCGGCTGGACCACTTCCCGCATCCGACCGACGAGCGGATGCTGCTCGTGGACTACAAAACCGCGGCGAAGATCGACGAGCCGTCGTGCGTGCGGGCGACGCTGAACTTCGGGTATCACCGCCAGGGCGCCACCTACTCCGACGGCGTTGTGGCCCTGGGCCACGCCGAGGAGGTCGCATACCTGATCTGTTTCCAAGAGAAGACCCCGCCTTACCTGATCCACGTGTTCGAGGTGGACGCGATGTTCTTGGAGATCGCCCGCGAGAAGAACCGCGAAGCACTGGAGCTGTACGCCAAGTGCGTCGCCGAAGACCGGTGGCCCGGCTGGGACGACATCGACCTGCTCGGCGCCCCGGCCTGGCTGGAGAACCAATTCCTGAAGGGGGAAATGTGAACGCCCTGACCATCGACACCGGCGTGGACGCCCACGCCGACCTGCTCGCCCTGCTGCCCGAGCAGGTCGTCCCGCACATCACCGAGCGCATGCTGGACAACGCCGGCACCGCCGCCGCGCTGCGACTGCTGGCGTCCGTCCACCGGACCGAGTGGCACGCCCACGTCAGCTACGGCCTCATCGCCTGGAACCCGATCATCATCTGGGCGCGGGACCGCGACCGCAGGCTGGCGAACGAGGCGCGCGTCACCCTGGAGATCGCGGCGAGCCTGGACGGCTACCCGCACGCCCACGTCAACCTCGCCTACGCGGTCAAGGTCACGAGCTATCACCGGTTCCTGGTGATCCTGGACGCGCTACGCATCGCCAAGCAGGGGGTTTCCGCATGACCGACACCACATCTGTCGTGCTTCCGTCGGCCGCCATGGCGCCGGATCGCGTCGGCCAGGCCACCGCGGTCGAGCAGTCCCGCGCCGTTGCCGAGGTCCAGGCCGCCGTGATCGTGGCCCGGCAGTTCCCGCGCGTCGAGGCTGTGGCCATCGCCCGCATGGAGCAGGCCTGCAAGCACCCGGCGCTGGCCGACAAGGCGTTCTTCAGCTTCAAGCGCGGCGGTTCCACCGTCAGTGGCGAAACCATCCACCTGGCGAAGGAGTTGGCGCGCTGCTGGGGCAACATCCAGCATGGCGTGGCCGAGATGTCCCGCGACGACAACTACGGCCAGTCGGAGATGCAGGCGTGGGCGTGGGACATGGAGTCCAACGAGCGCGTCTCGACCACGTTCATCGTCCCGCACGCCCGCTGGGCCAGCGGCAAGGCACAGAAGCTCGCGGACTTCCGCGACATCTACGAAAACAACGCCAACAACGGCGCGCGCCGCCTGCGGGAGATGATCCTTTCGGTGCTGCCGGTGTGGTTCGTCGAGCAGGCCAAGGATCTGTGCTCGGCGACGATCCGGCACGGCGGCGGCGTCCCGCTGCCGCAGCGCATCGCCGAGGTGATCGCCAAGTACGACGCCGGCGGCGTGGTTACCGACCAGCTGGAGCAGCACGTGGACCGGCCGGTGGCCAAGTGGACCGACCGCGACGTGGCCTCGCTCCAGACGCTGTACAACTCGATCGACCGCGGGGAGATGACACGGGACGAGGCATTCCCGCCGCGCCGGGTGACGGCCGAGGAGGTCGCCGCCTCGGTGCCGAAGAAGAAGGCGGCCGCCCCCGAGCCCCCGGCCCACACCGACCACGACCCGGACGCGCTGGATTCCGAATGCCCGGCGTGCCGGGCGGAGTCGGCCGCCGCAGACAGGCAGGCCTCCTCGTGACCCGCGTCCTGTACCGCACCGCGCTGGCGGTGCTGCTGGCCGGCAACGCCGCCGGGCTGGCTGTGCTCGTCGGCGACGGCCACGGGATGCCGCCGCTGCTGGGCGCGGTGGCGTTGGGCTACACCGGCGCGGTGGTGCTGGCGTACGCGTGCGGCGCGGCCTGGCACGCCGGGCATGCACGGGCGTGCCGGTCGGCCCACCGCGACCACCGCCCTTCCGGGCGGCGCGTGGTGCCTGGGGAGGCCGTGGACGGCGAGCGCGTCTGGGCCGAGTACGAGCGGGCGCGCGCGCAGGTTGTGGCCTCCGCACCGCCGCCGCCCACGGTGGCGTACACCGCGGCCATGCCGACGGTGAGCAGCGTGGTGGGGCGTTTCAACGCCGCCGTGGGCGACGCGGCCCCGGGCGCGTGGACGCCCGCTGTGAGTGCCGTCCCCGACCTGTCGGCCTGGGGCGCGTTCGAGTACGGGGGGAAGCGGTGAGCGTGCGCATCGGCTCGCTGTGCTCCGGCTACGGCGGCCTGGACCTAGCCGTTATGGACGCCGTGCCCGACGCCGAGGTCGCCTGGCACGCCCAGTATGACCCGGCCGACAAGCACCAGTGGGCCGCCCGGATCCTCGCGCACCGCTGGCCCGGCATCCCGAACCTCGGCGACATCACGACCGCCGACTGGTTCGAGGCCGAGCCGCCCGACATCCTCACGGCCGGCTACCCGTGCCAGCCGATCAGCTTCGCAGGCAAGGGATTGGTCACCGATGACGACCGCTGGATCTGGCCCGCCGTCGCGCAGTGCATTCGCCTACTTCGACCCGGCCTTGTGTTTTTGGAGAACGTCTCAGCCCACCTTGTTCGAGGAGCTGGGGACGTCATCGCCGACCTGGCCCGACTCGGGTACGTGGGATCTTGGCTTTGCCTACGAGCATCCGATGTCGGAGCCCCCCACCAGCGCAAGCGGCTGTTCATCCTCGCCTGCGCTGCTGAAGACGCCGACCGCGCAGCTCGCTGTCAACGGCGGGTCGCAGCACCCGGACAAGCGCAAGGCGGGCGGTCACGGACCGACGCTGGCCGACGAGGTGGAACACCTGCTGCCGACCCCGGATGCCACGCACGGTTGCAAGACGACCCGAACGGGCCCGCTGCTGCCGGGTGCGGTGGAGGCGCTGTCCCGTCCGTCGCCCGCGGCGTTGCTCCCAACGCCGCGGGCGACGGACGGGACGAAGGGCGGCCCGAACCAGCGGGGATCCTCCGGGGATCTGATGCTGCCGTCGGCAGTGGCGCAGCTACTTCCGACGCCGACCGCAACGCCCTACGGCAACAACCAGTCGCCGAGCCCGGGGGCAGCGGTCAGGCCGAGCCTGGATTCGCTGGCGTCCAGTGGGGCGCTTACGGACCCGCCGTCCGCCGCTGGGAATCCGTCCTCGGCCGAGCAGCTCCCGCTCCCGTGGACGAGCGCGGACGCCTAGCGCCGCCGTTCGTCGAGTGGATGATGGGCGCCCCGCCCGGCTGGGTGACCGACGTGCCCGGCATCCCGCGCAACGCGCGGCTGAAGGCCCTTGGGAACGGCGTGGTGGTTCAGCAGGGCGCGGCGGCGTTCCGAGTCCTCGCCGGGCGCCTGGACGCCTTGTAGAGCCCCGGCGCGGTCGTCCCCGGGCCGCGCCGATCGCGCGCGTGCCCCTCCTCGCTGCTGGACGGCAACCCCAGTACTCCATCACCTCCGGACGTAGTACTGAACCACAGGCCAATCCTCAATCCTCGAAGGAACCCTAATGAAGATCACGAAACTGACGCCGGAGCAGGAGGCCATCCTGCCGATCGTGCGCGACGAGTGGCTCGCCCACGGCCTGTCCACCGAACCCGCTGACCGACCGGCCGCCGAGGAGGGCGTCCGGCTCGCCTACCGCGCCGGAGGTCTGGAGCCGCCACGGTTCATCATCTGGCTCGACTCCCCGTGGGCCGGAGTGCTCGGACAGGCAATCGCACCCGAAATCGTCGCCAGAGCGCTGCGATGCCCTAGCCGCGGCCAGGTGTACGGCCAGGTGTACGGCCAGGTGTACGGCCAGGTGGACGGCCAGGTGTACGGCCAGGTGTACGGCCAGGTGGACGGCCAGGTGTACGGCCAGGTGGACGGCCAGGTGTACGGCCAGGTGGGCGGCCAGGTGGACGGCCAGGTGGGCGGCCAGGTGTGCGGCCAGGTGTACGGCCAGGTGGGC
>DASUAR010000315.1:0-9756 GCA_035763685.1 Actinocrinis sp.
CACGAGGTTCAGCGTCGCGGCGGACGAGTGGTACATGCGCACCATGCGCCACGGGTCGGGCACGCGGGACTCGGCGGTGAAGTCGAAGCCGTTGACCGAGTCGCCGCGGTAGGCCGGCAGCGTCACCCCGTCGCGGGTCTCAGTGTCCTTAGAGCGCGGCTTGCCGTACTGCCCTGCGATGCGGCCGATCTTGACCACCGGGACCGAGCCCGCGTAGGTGAGCACCGCGGCCATCTGCAGCAACGTCTTGAGCTTGTTGCGGATGGCGTCGGCGGTCACGCCCGCGAAGGTCTCGGCGCAGTCGCCGCCTTGCAGCACGAAAGCCTCGCCGCGGGCGACCTGCGCCAGACGGTCCTTGAGTTGATCGCACTCGCCGGCGAAGACGAGGGGCGGATACGAGCGCAGCTCGGCGGCGGCGGTCTGTACGGCGGCCGGGTCCGGCCACAGGGGCTGCTGCTTCGCCGGGAGGGCACGCCAGCTTTCGGCGGCTGCGTTCGCGGTGCGGTTCGTATCCACCCCTCAAGGCTACGGGACGGCTGTTCGGAGGGCGTGGGGTGTTTCGGTTAGCGAGATGAGTCGCCGGTGAGGATGCGGTCGATTTGATTCAGTTCGTCCTGAGTGAGCGCGGGGGCGCTAAGGGCGGCGACGTTCGTCTCCAGCTGCCTGACGGAGGATGCGCCGATGATCGCTGAGGTCATCCGGCGGTCGCGAAGCACCCAGGTCAGCGCAAGCTGCGCAAGGCTCTGGCCACGTCCGGCGGCGAATTCGTTCAAGCGCTTGACCTGGTCCATCAAGCCGTCGGTGAGGGCATCGGGGCGCAGGAAATGACCGACCGAGGCGCGTGAGTCCTCAGGCACCCCGCCGAGGTAGCGGTCGGTCAGGATGCCCTGGGCGAGCGGCGAGAAGCAGATGCAGCCGGCCCCGACATCCTCCAGTGCGTCGAGCAGACCGTTCTCGACGGCGTCGCGGCCGAGCATCGAGTATCGCGGCTGGTGGATCAGCAGCGGAGTGCCGAGGTCGCGCAGGATGGCGGCGGCGTCGCGGGTGCGCTCCGGCTCGTAGTTGGAGACGGCGGCGTAGAGGGCCTTTCCGGAGCGCACCGCCTGGTCGAGCGCGCTCATGGTCTCTTCGAGCGGCGTCTCGGGGTCCGGCCGGTGGTGGTAGAAGATGTCGACGTAGTCCACGCCCATGCGGCGCAGGGACTGATCGAGCGAGGCCAGCAGGTATTTACGCGAGCCGAAGTCGCCGTAGGGGCCGGGCCACATGTCGTAGCCGGCCTTGGTGGAGATGACCAGCTCGTCTCGGTACGACCGGAAGTCCTGCGCGAAGAGCCGCCCGAAGTTGACCTCGGCCGAGCCGTACGGCGGGCCGTAGTTGTTGGCCAGGTCGAAGTGGGTGACGCCGAGGTCGAAGGCGCGGCGCAGCACGGCCCGCTGGGTCTCCCGTGGCTTGGTGTCGCCGAAGTTGTGCCACAGGCCGAGCGAGATCGCGGGCAGCTTGAGACCGCTGCGCCCGCTGCGCCGGTATTGCATCTCGTCATACCGGCCCGGGGCTGGCAGGTGGGCTGGGTCACCGGTCGGGAAGCTCTCGGAAGTCATTGTCGGTCCCTTTGGTGTTGAGTATTACCGGGGATCTTACGAGGGCGTGCGAAACCCGGTTGCAGTAGTTCGATGAGTCTCGTACTATCGAGACTTGTTCGAATGTCATCGAACATTGCTGGAGGGGTAAGCATGTCTCTGGTCACTGAGCGTTCCGGTTCGGGCTTCGCCGAGCCGCCGGGTGCCGCAGCTGTCGCACAACCTTCGAGCGCCCCGGTGCGTCCCACCGAGGCGATCAAGCCGCCGGAACCTGATCCGGGGCGCTGGAAAGCGCTACCCGTGCTGCTCTCGGCGATGTTCATGGCGATGTTCGACTACTTCGTCGTCAACGTCGCGGCGCCGTCCTTGCAGCACGACCTGGGCGCTACCGAGTCCGGGATCGAGCTGGTGGTGGGCGGTTACGGCTTCGCTTATGCCAGCGGTCTGATCACCGGCGGCCGGCTTGGCGACCTGTTCGGGCACCGGCGGTTGTTCCTGATCGGGATGCTGGCCTTCACCGCCGCCTCGCTGCTGTGCGGCTTGGCCGGAAGCCCGGCGCTGCTGGTGACCGCGCGGATTCTGCAGGGCGCGACGGCCGCCGCGATGGTGCCGCAGGTGCTGGCGCTGATCAACGTGATGTTCCCGCCGCACGAGCGGGCGCGCGCAATGGCCGCGTTCGGCGGAGTGATCGGGGTCGGCGCGGTGGCCGGGCAGGTGCTCGGCGGGGTGCTGCTGGACGCGAACCTGTTCGGCTGGGGCTGGCGGACGATCTTCTACATCAACGTGCCGATCGGCCTGGCCGCGGCAATGCTGGCCGCGCGCTGGCTGCCGGGGCACGAGCGGCGCGGCGACACCAGGCTTGACCCGATCGGTGCGGTCGGGATCAGCGCGGCGCTGGCGCTCATCCTGGTGCCGATCTCGCTGGGGCGGCCGGAGCACTGGCCGCTGTGGACCTGGATCTCGCTGGGCGCCGCGATACCCGTGGCCGCCTCGGTGCTCTGGTATGAGGCGCGACTCGGGCGCGGTGGCGGCGCGCCGGTGCTGAACGTGGAACTGCTCAAGGAACGGGTCTTCGCCGCGGGCATGGTCATCGCGGGCCTTTACCTGACGTTCTTCGCCGGATTCATGCTCTGCCTGACCCTGCTGCTGCAGAACGGCCTCGGCCTTAGCCCACTGCGCGCGGGTCTCGCCTTCACGCCGCTCGGGCTCGCGTTCGCTATCAGTTCCTGGCTCGCGCGGCGCTTCGGTCGCCGCGTGGTGACTGTGGGCGCGGCGGTAAGCCTAACCGGGCTGCTGCTGACGGTCGGGACGCTCGCGATACGCGGCGATCACACCTCGGCGGCTTGGCTGATTCCAGGCATGATCGTGGTCGGGTTCGGCAACGGGCTCGCGCTGCCGTCGATCATCGGCGCGGTGCTGCTGCGCATTCCGGCGCCGCAGGCCGGCATGGCCGCCGGGGCGCTGACCACGGTCCAGCAGTTCGGCAACGCGACCGGCGTGACCGTGCTGGGCACGATCTTCTTCAGCGTGCTGGGCTCGGCGCCGTCGATGCACGGTTACGTCACGGCGATGACGGTGGCGGCGGCGATCTGCGCCGCGCTCGCGGCGGTCATCGTGTCGACCTCGTTCCTGCTGCCGCGGCCTTAATACTGCCCGGAGTGGGTGGGCCCTGCTACAGTCTTCGCCATGACGCGCACGGTCCTACACCGCTCAAACCAGTGGTGGTCCGCCTTCCCGGCGGACTTCTAGGACTCGCGCTTCCCACGACTCGCGAACCGGCCGCCGATCAGGCGGCCGGTTCGCTGTTTCAGGCGGATGTCCCGGTCCGACTGAGCGGCCGCCGGTCTTACCGAAAGGCCGGAAGTCATGGACGACACCGCCCTGCTCGATCTGACGCCCCCCTTCGCGCTGCTGCGAAGAGAGGGCCGCGAACAGGTCGAGGTGCTGCGCGGCGAAGTGACGAGCGTCGCGCGGCTCGCCGATCTGCCGGACGCACCGCAGCTCGCACTGGTCCCCTATCGCCAACTGCGCGAGCGGGGCGATGCCTGCCATGACGACGGGGCGCAACTGGTGACCTTGCTGGTGCGGGAGCGCGCGCAGGTCGCGGTGGAGGACCTGCCCGAGGCGGCACCGGTTCAGATCCGGGACGGCGACTTCGATGTCTGCGACGACGCGTACGCGCTACAGGTCAAGGCGGTGCTGGAGGAGGAGATCGGGCGCGGCGAGGGCGCTAACTTCGTGCTGCGGCGCACCTTCGTCGGGTACTGCGACGATGTGACCGCCACCGCGCTCGGCGCGTTCCGGCAGCTGCTGGCGCAGGAGCGCGGGGCTTACTGGACGTTCCTGGTGCACACCGGCGACCTCGTCATGGTCGGCGCGACGCCGGAGCGGCACGTCTCGGTGCACGACGGCGTCGCGGTGATGAACCCGATCAGCGGAACGCTGCGCATGCCGCCGGCCGAGGCCACCGCTGAGCAGGTGCTCGCCTTCCTGTCGGACCCGAAGGAGCGCGACGAGCTGGCGATGGTCGTCGACGAGGAGCTGAAGATGCTCGCCGAGGTCGGCGGGCACGGCCGGGTGACCGGTCCGTTCCTCAAGGAGATGCGCAATCTCGCGCACACCGAGTACTACGTCAGGGCGCGTACGGACATGGACGTGCGGCAGGTGCTGCGCGAGACGATGTTCGCGCCGACCGCCACCGGTTCGCCGATCCGCAATGCCTTCCGAGTGATTCAGCGCCATGAGACGGAAGGCCGCGGCTACTACGGCGGCGTGGCCGCGCTGATCGCGGCTGACTCGCGCGGGCGCCAATCGATGGACGCGTCGTTGCTGCTGCGCGTGGCGTATCTGGACCCTGCGGACGGCTCGGTGCGAATCCCGGTCGGCGCGACATTGGTTCGCGGCTCCGACCCGTACGAGGAGGTGCGTGAGACCCGGGCGAAGGCCGCGGGCGTGCTGCGCGCGTTCGGGGTGGATGCGGGCCTCGGCCGGCGCGTGGAGGTCCGCGACGAGAACGACGGACTGCGGCAGTGGGCTGATGACCCGCGCGTCCTGGCGACCCTCGCCGCGCGAAACGAGGCGCTGGCGCCGTTCTGGTTGCAGGAGCACGACGCGGACGCGTTCGTGACGCCGGAGCTGGCCGGTCACAGAGTATTGATCGTCGACAACGAGGACGCGTTCACCTCGATGATCGCCGTGCAGTTGCGGGCGCTCGGCCTGGTCGTGACGCGTACTCCCTTTGCCGCCGTCGACGGTACCGCCGGATACGAGGAACGCGACGGTCTGGACGGATTCGACCTCGTCATCCTCGGCCCGGGCCCCGGCGACCCGAGCGACTTCAACCTCCCGAAGGTGCGCGTCGGCAGGACACTGATCCAGCGGCTGTTCGCCCGGGATCAGCCGGTACTCGGCGTGTGCCTCGGCCATCAGCTGCTGTGCACGGCGATGGGCTTCAAGCTGATCCGGCGGCCCGTACCGAATCAGGGCACGCAGGTCGAGGTGGATCTGTTCGGCCGGCGCGAGCTGGTCGGGTTCTACAACTCCTTCGCCGCGCTCGCTCCCGAAGGCGTGGTGCCGGGGCTCGAGATCGCGACCCTGCCCGGCTCGCGGGAGATCGTCGCGATGCGTGGCCCGCGCTACGGCGGAGTGCAGTTCCACGCCGAGTCGATCTTCAGTCGGGACGGGCTCGGCATTGTGCGCACAGAGATCGCACGGTTGCTGACAGCCTGAAGGACGGTCGCAGCCTGCTGCTCAGCGGGGTCTCTAGGGCCACAGCGCGGCGCGGGCACGGTCGAGGGCGGTGGCCACGGCGCCGGTGAGAATCGGATTGCCGGGCACCGCCGTCGTCCGGACCCGCGTCGGCACAGGGCAGACCGCGGCGAGGCGCTCCTCGACCGCGGTCGCCAGCAACGCGCCCCCGGAGCGGCCGAGGTCGCCGGTGAGCACGACTGTTCCCGGGTCGACGACGAGGGCAAACGCGGCCGCTCCGAGCGCGATGCGGGCCGCGAGCTCGGTACGGAAGCCGGCGTGCTCGAAGTCTGCGGCCGTGACGGTGTAGGACGAGTCTGAGGGCTCGTCCGAGTGCTCACGGCGGCCGAGCCCGACGAGGCCGTGGGACTCGGCGAGTCGAGCGACCGCCGCCGGGCTGACCAGGTCGTACAAGCCGCCGGTGCAGCCGGTCGGGCTGATCTGCGGACCGGCGCCCGGCACGGCCAGGAAGCCCAGTTCCCCGGCGCCACCGGAGGCGCCGCGCCGCAGCGCGCCGTCCAGGATCAGGCTCGCGCCGACGCCCAGCGCGCCGAACCAGAGCAGGCCGAAGGAGTCGATGCCCGACGCGCCGATCATCCGGTGCTCGGCGATTCCGGCGAGGTTGACCTCGTTGTCGAGCGTGACCGCGGCCGCATCGAGTCCGGTGCGGTCGCGCACCGCCTGGGCCAGTTCGGCGTGCCAGTCGGCCTCGGCCGCCACCGGACGCACTCGCCCGGTCACCGGGTTGATCAGGCCGGGCATGCCGATGCTGACCGAGTGAAGCGGACCGGATTGCGACCCGCGCACGGCCTCTGTCAGTACCGCTGTGACCGTGTCGAGCGCCGCGGGGGCGAGCGTGCCGGGCGGGATCGGCGCGGCGCGTTCCGCGACCGTGTGTCCGGCCAGGTCGGTGACGGTGAGATAGACGATGTCCGTGCGCACGTCGACGCCCGCGACGCACACGCGATGGCCGGAGAGGGCGTACAGCCGGGCGTTCGGTCCGCGCCGGTCCGCGCCGACCTCGCCGATCTGCTCGATCAGGCCCGCGCTGCCGAGCCGCCCGAGCAGTTCCGTGACGGTCGGGCGGGCCAGCCCGGTGGCCTCCTGCAGCTGCCCGGCGGTCAGCGCGCCGCGGGTGGCGAACAGCGTGAGGGCCGCCCGGTCGTTGATCGCGCGGGCGGTCTGCGGGGTGGCGGGCTGTGGCGTCGCCGGTCGGGGAGGCATCGGGCTGAAGGTATCGCAGCTGTCGCAGAACGCGACGGCCGACTCGGTCCCGCGCCGGGAAGACGCGGAGACGGAGTCGGCCGCCGGCGGAGACTTAGCCGAAGAGGACCTTGGCCTCTTCGTAGAGGGACTTCGGCACGGTCTTCAGCTCGGTGGTCGCCGCGGACAGTGGGACGCGCACGATGTCCACGCCCTGCAGCGCGACCATCTTGCCCCAGTCGCCGTCGTGCACCGCGTCGATCGCGTGCAGGCCGAAGCGGGTGGCCAGCCACCGGTCGCGCGGGGTCGGGGTGCCGCCGCGCTGCACGTGGCCGAGGACCGTGGTGCGCGCCTCCTTGCCGGTGCGCTTCTCGATCTCCTTGGCCAGGGACTCGCCGATGCCGCCGAGCCGCACGTGCCCGAACGCGTCGAGCTCCTGCGAGACCAGCGCCTCGTTGCCGTCCTGCGGGGTCGCGCCCTCGGAGACGACCACGATCGGGGCGTATTCGCTCTTGAAGCGGGACTCGATCCAGCCGCACACCTCGTCCAGGTCGAACTTCTCCTCGGGGATGAGGATCACGTTCGCGCCGCCGGCCATGCCGGAGTGCATCGCGATCCAGCCCGCGTGCCGGCCCATGACCTCGACGATCAGCACCCGGTGGTGCGACTCGGCGGTGGTGTGCAGCCGGTCGATCGCCTCGGTGGCGATGGTCACCGCGGTGTCGAAGCCGAAGGTGTAGTCGGTGGCGTTCAGGTCGTTGTCGATGGTCTTGGGGACGCCGACGACGTGCACGCCCTCCTCGGTGAGCTTGGTCGCCACGCCGAGGGTGTCCTCGCCGCCGATGGCCACCAGCGCGTCCACGCCGAGCTCGGCCAGGTTGGCCTTGATCCGATCGACGCCGCCCTCGACCTTGATCGGGTTGGTGCGGGACGAGCCCAGGATGGTGCCGCCGCGGGGCAGGATGCCGCGCACGGCCTTGACGTCGAGCGTCCGGGTCAGCCCCTCCAGCGGGCCGCGCCAGCCGTCGCGGAAGCCGACGAACTCGTAGCCGTACTTCTGCGTGCCCTTGCGGACGACGGCCCGGATGACGGCGTTCAGACCCGGGCAGTCGCCTCCACCGGTCAGGACTCCGACGCGCATTTCGATCCCTTCAGCAACGTTTGTGGAGGTGGGAGCCGCCGCACCGGCTCGTCTTTCTCGAGGGTAAGTGGCCCCGCTTTGCGGCCGCTTAACGTGCCGCGCGTCCGCGTCATGCACCGCAGGCGTGGTGGGGGTACCGGGCGCCGTTGCCCCGCCGCGCCCGGCCGCTTAGGGCAGGGCTGTGCGACGTTCGACCTCGGAACCAAACCTACCGGTTACTCGTCAGTCGGTTTACCCCGGTTCGTATCGCGGACGGGTGACAGGTGTGTGAACGCGGTGGCGCTGGAGTGAACAACGGGGAATCGGTCGCCGCGACGGGAATTTCCCCGGACCGCCCACCCGTTCTTGAGTCTCGTATGAACGATCAACGCAGGGCACCCTCCGGCCACGGGAGACACGGATGAGCGAGCAGTCGACGTTGGGGTCCGCCGAGATGCCGCTCGCGGCCGCGACCGTGCGCACCAGCGTGCGCATACCGTTGCAGTTCGGCGACGGGTTCCGCACCGAGGCGCAGGTCTTCACGTTCGCCGGGCTGGTCGACGGACAGGAACATGTGGCTCTCGGCCTTGGCCGATATACCGAGGCGCAGGTGCCGCTGGTGCGGCTGCACTCCGAGTGCCTGACCGGTGACGTGTTCGGCTCGGCCCGCTGCGACTGCGGTCCGCAGCTGCGCGATGCCGCCGAGCAAATCTCGAAGGCCGGCGGTTATCTGATCTACCTACGACAGGAAGGCCGGGGCATCGGCTTGTATAACAAGCTCGACGCCTATGCGCTCCAGGACCAGGGCTTGAACACCTACGAGGCGAACGAGGCGCTCGGCCTTCCGTCCGACGGCCGCGACTACACCGCGGCCGCGCAGATCCTGCACGCGCTCGACGCGCCGCGGATCCGGCTGCTCTCGAACAACCCGGACAAGGCCAAGCAGCTGGCGCGGCACGGCATCACGGTACGGGACAAGGTGCCGACCGGGGTCTTCGTCACCGCCTCGAACCTGCGCTACCTCCAGACGAAGGTCACCGTCACCGGGCACCGGATCGCGCTGAACCCGGCGGCGTGACACGACGTTGATTCAATGCGGCGTCGATCGCCCGAAGCCATTACCGGGCTGAGCCGTCGTTTCTTGGCTGAGGCCGTCACTTCTTGACTGTGGAGGCGTAGACATCGACGTACTCGTTCCCGGTCATCCGCGCGATCGTGACCATGATCTCATCGGTCACGGCGCGCAGGACCGCGCGCTCCGCGTCGGTGCCCGCGAGGGCGTCCCAGGCCGCGCCGTCAGCACCCGTGTAGCGGGAGAAGTCGAGCGGGGCGCCGAAGACGACGCGCACGCGGCCGCGCGGATCACGGCTGGGAACGGGGACTCTGCGACCGGTCGGCTGGACCCGGTCGGTGCCGAAGATCGCGCACGGCACCACCGGACAGCGCGCCGCCAGAGCGATGCGCGCGACGCCGGTGCGGCCCTTGTACAGCCGGCCGTCCGGCGAGCGAGTGCCCTCCGGGTACAGGCCGACAACCTCGCCCTCACCGAGCAGCCGCAGCGCGGTACTCAGCGCTGGGTCGGCCGCGGCCGCGCCGGAGCGGTCAATCGGGATCGAGCCGACGCCGCGGAAGAAGCCCGCGGACAGACGGCCTCTGACGCCGCGTCCGGTGAAGTACTCCGCCTTGGCCAGAAACTTCACCGGCCTCGGCGCGGCCAGCGGCATGAACAGGGAGTCGGAGAAAGACTGGTGGTTGGCCACCAGCAGCACCGGCCCCTCGGCCGGGAAATGCTCGACGCCGCGGGCGCGCGGGCGGAACCCGAGGCGCAGCGCCGGGCCGAGCAGCGTCGACTTCAGCAGGCCGTACAACACGGAACTGCCGCACCTCCTGGCATCGGGTCTGCTTGCGGGAGACGGAGTGTACCTGCGTCGTGGCCGCAGTGGCACAGTACGCCGCGCGTGAGCGGACAGTCGCTGGTTTGGCTGTACGCAACCGAGGGCGGCGTGGGACGATGCCCCGGTGGAGGCGCACACGTGAGGCGAGGCAATCTCGAGGCGGGAGCTCCGCGATGACCACAGGCGACATGGACCGCCCGAGCGAGGGCGATCG
>DASUAR010000316.1:0-36425 GCA_035763685.1 Actinocrinis sp.
CGCGACCCCGGGCTGCCCCACGTTGCCCGGGGTCGCGCCGTTCAGGAGGTCAGCCGGTGAAGCCGTGGAAGATCGAAGTGAACTGATACAGGGACTGCGGGATGCCGCTGCACGCCGGCGAGACACCACCGGAGCAGTCGCCGTTGTCGCGGCCCTCGGACCAGAACGCGAGCCGGCCGATGTGGTGCGACTGCGCCCAGGCGAGCAGCTGCTGCGCGTCGGCGATCGTGAAGACCGGGCCGGTGTCGTTGTCGCCGATCATCGGGGTCACGCCGAGCATCGCGTAGAGCTGCGCCGAGCTCAGGTTCGGCCAGATGCTCGCCAGCTGACCCTCCGTCGACTGCGCCGCCTCCAGCACCGAGGTGCCCCAGTCGCCGTCCGGGGCGAAGTCCATGGTCATCGGGTTGACGATGCCGACCTGCACGCCGTGCGAGACCGCGTTCTGCAGCACCTGCACGCCGAGGATCGGGGTGAGGCCGTAGCTGGCGGCCTGAACCTCCAGGGTGTAGCTGACCACGGTGCCCGGCCGGTCGCGTTGGACCTGCGCGATGGCGGTGTTGACCAGGTCGGTGTTGGTAGCGGCCTCGATGTCGAAGTCGATGTGCGTGATCTTCAGCGTGTCGATGACCTTCTCGTACGCGGCGGCGAGCTGCGACGAGCTGGTGCAGGTGGTCTCCAGATATGGGCCCTGCGCTCCGCCGAAGGACACCGCGACGTCGCCGCCGAGCGCCCGCAACGCGTTGATCTCGCCGAGGATCCGCGGGTCGGTCAGCGAGATGGTGCCGCCCCAGGACGGGTCGCAGGCCGAGCTGTCACCGAGGACGAACGCCAGGGTGAAGGTCTTCTGGCCGGTGGCCTGCTCGATCTGGGCCAGGGTCGGGGTCGCCATGGTGATGTCGATGTACGGCGCCACGTGCCATTTCTCGTTGGGAGGCGGGGACACCGTCCCGGTGGGGCTCGCGGAGGGGCTGCTCGACGGCGAGGAGGAAGGCGACTTGGACGGCGAGGGTGACGGGCTCGGGCTGTGCGACGGGCTGACGGACGCAGAGGAGGACGGCGTAGGCCCGGCGGGTCCGGTCAGTGCGAGGTCGTCCGCGTAGTAGGTGGGCTGCGCGTACCAGCCGTGCACGAATACCTGCACAGACGTCTGCGATGCACCGGTGGTGAAGGACACGGACAGATTCGAGTAGCTCGATGCGGAAGGCGTCCATGTGCTCGTACCGCCGGTTATGCCGATGTAGACGTATGAGCCCTGTACGTAACCCGACAGGGTGTAGGCGGTGTTCGGCTGAACCGAGACGGTCTGCGTGCACTGCGCATCGGCAGAGCTGCTGGGCGTCCCGGCCAATGCGTGCGAACCGGAGTGCACCGGACTGCCGACCACGGAGGCGGTGCCGGAGTCGCAGGTCCATCCGGACAGGTCGCCGGTCTCGAAGCCGGCGTTGGTGAGCAGGTTGGCGGCGGCGGCGGTCGCGGGGGTGGCGAGGGCGACGGCGCTGGCCAGGCCGGCGCTCATCAGTGCCGTGATGCCGATCGCGGTCACAAGTCGTTTGCGGCGCGGCGTCATGGTCTCTCCAGGCAGGCAGCCGCGACGACGCCGCTTCGCGGGCGGTAATAGGTGACAGTAGGCAGATTGGACTAGACCAAAGGAGGTGTCAAGGACGGCCGCCGGCGATCGATCAGGATTCGAGAAGCGGACCCGCTCGCCGCGGATTTACGGTGAATACACGCCGGCGGGACGTCAACAGACGAAGAGTCATCGACAAGGAGACCACAGTGAGCAAGGGCATTCAGACGATCCTCTTCCCGGTCGAGGACATGGGCCGGGCGAAGGAGCAGTTCAACAAGCTGCTGGCGGCGGAGCCGATCGCCGGCTCGCCGTACTACATCGGCTACAAGGTGGCCGGCCAGGACATCGGGCTGGTCCCGAAGGCCAACTCCAAGCACATGACCGGACCGCTGCCGTTCGTGCATGTGGACGACATCAAGGCGAGCCTGGCCGCGCTACTCGAGGCCGGGGCCGAGACGGTCGAGGAGGTCAAGGACGTCGGCGGCGGCCGCCTGGTCGCCAGCGTGCGGGACTCGGACGGCAACCCGATCGGGCTTCTGCAGGACGCCGGCTGACGCGGCGGGTTCAGGTGGGGCCGATCGGCGCTCCGTACTCGGAGGGGACGGAGTACGGAGCGCCGATCGATTTTCGCCGCTGCCGGCAAGGGGCGTGGTCGGCGGCGACGTCTTTTGGGTGGGCTGACGCTGAGCAGGCCCTAGTGAGCCTGTTGTTCTCGGCGGGCGAGCCAGTGCACGGTCAGCGGGCTGAGCACGCGGGCGACGGCGGCCGTCACGACCAGGCCGAGCAGCAGACCGGCCACCACGTCATGCGGGTAGTGCTGGCCGAGGTAAACCCGCGAGAAACCCTCGATCAGCGCGAGAACCAGACCGACCAGGCCGAGCCGCCAGCTGAAGAAGAACAGCGCGGCGACGAGCGCGCCGGCGAGCGCGGTGTGGTTGGACGGGAATGAGTAGTCGGTCGGGCCGGGGCAAGCGACCACGGTGTACGCCTGCGGCAAGCTCAAACAGGGCCGCCGCTCGTGCACCAGCGCCTTGACCAGTTCGTTCGCGCCGACTGCCACCACGACGCCCACCGCGACCGCGCCGAGCCTGACCAGCGGGTTGTCCGTTTGGCCGCGGCTGCGCCACCAGGCCAGGAGCACCAGCAGGCCGAGCACGCCGAGGCTGATGGTCGTATAGAGGTTCATCGCACCGCTGAGCCAATGGCTGTGCTTGGCCCAGTCGGTGACGTCCAAGTACCAGCTGCCATCAACACCTGCGCCACTCATCAGTCATCCTCCGATGCCGCGTGCCGAGCGTGGGATACGGGCTCTGACGCGCCGGCCCGGCGGCGGCGCAGCAGTTCGATGGCGAGCGGGCTGAGCGAGACCAGGACGATCACGGCGATGATCGGCAGCAGGTACTTGTCGATGCTCGGGATGCTCGAGCCGAGGCCGTAACCGGCGAGCGTCACACCCAGCGACCAGAGTAACCCGCCGACCACCTGCCACAACGTGAAGACACGAGTCGGCACTTCCAGCGCGCCGGCCATCGGATTGAGCACCGTGCGCACCACCGGAATGAATCGGGCCAGCACGATCGCCTTGCCGTATCCGTAGCGTTCGAGGATCTCCTCCGCGCGCAGGACGCCGTCGCGCACATGGCGGTTCTTGGACCGCGCGAGCAGCACCCGTCCGCCGCGCTGGCCGAGCCAGAAGCCGGTCTGCGCGCCGAGCAGCGCGCCGGCCACCGCGGCCAGCAGCACGGTCGGCAGGGAGAGGTGCACGGCGTGGGTTCCCGCGGTGCACAGCAAGCCGGCCGTGAACAGCAGCGAGTCGCCCGGCAGGAAGAAGCCGATGAGCAGGCCGGTCTCCGCGAACAGGACCAGGAACACGCCGAGGGCGCCGAGGCTGGAGAGCCACGAGGTGGAGTCCAGTGGATTGAGGACCAGGACCCGGCCGCCGGAGTGGGCGGCGTGCGATACGAGGTGTGTCGCGAGGGTGAGCAGAGCGGGGTTCGGCACTACCTCTTCTTCCTTACCGTGCGGGCGCACATCATCTACAAAGATGTAGAACTTCTACAAGAGTGTAGATGATCGAGCGGCTCGGCGTTTCCTGAATCCGCACCCGGACTGTCAGGGTTCCGTCACGGCGACCTGGCCAGAGGTTGTCCCGTCTGAGCGGTGAAGCCACCGCTCCATGCACTCGAAGGCGCGACCGCGACGGCGTCAGTGATGCGGCACGTAGCTCGCGGACTCCAGGAGTTCGTGCAGATCGTGTGCGGCGTCGAGTGCGCAGAGACCGGCGATGATCGCGATCACCGCGACGGCGGCTTGCAGGATCCAGCGCCGCCCCAAAGGGGGCGCGAGCAGCGCGGCGACGCGACGCGGTACCGGCCCGGCCGTGCGCGCGGCGGGCCGCCGGGAGTGCTTCGGCACGAAACGCGGTGCGCCGATCCGCTCGAAGACCGCGCCGAGGACCGCGGCCGGCGATCGGCGCGCGTCGTTGTGCTTGGCGGCCATCGCCGCGCGCGCGATCGTCTCGGCGACCAGCCGCCGGTCGCCGACCGCTTGAGCCGCGCGTTCGTCGGCCCAGCGCTCGACCGTGTATTCGACGGCGTCCGCGACCGGACGCAGCAGCGGATTCGCGGCCGCGGCCAGGCGCGCGACGCTGGTGAAGGCGTAATGGCGGCCGGCGAGGTGCGCGCGCTCGTGGGCGAGCAGCGCGGCGCGGCCGGCGTCGTCCAGCGTGTCCAGCATTCCAGCCGAAACGACGATGCGACCGGGGCGGCCGGGCACCGTATATGCGTCGGCCGTCGAATCGCGGGTGACCACGAGCTGGCCGCGCCCCGGAAGGCCTCGAGCGTGCCGGAACGCCTCGACCAGGGCTTGTCCGCGCCGCACGGCGAACCGCACCACCGCGGTGAGCGCCATGCCCAGCAGTATCCCGGCGATGATCGCGACGGCGGTGCTGGTCGGGTCCCCACGGTCGATGATGGCGGGCGACCAGCGGCCGAGCTGAGCGATGAGCGGGACCTTGACCACCGCGGCCAGCGCGACGAGGGTCAGCGCCGCGCCGCTGGTCGCGGCGAGCGCGACCGCTACCCCGGTCAGCAGCCAGGTCGCCCAGCGCGGGTCGACGCGGGCCGCGATCGGACGCGCCAGCAGCCGCGCGATCAGCGGGAAGAGGAGGGTGAGGCACAGGACGAGCGGAACGGCCATGCGGCGTCACCGCCTCACGTCGTCGACGCTCGAGTTCGCGCCGAGCAGCCGACGCAGCAGTTCCTCGTCGCTGTCCGACAGATCGGCGACGAAGCGGGAGAGCACGGCGGCCCGGTCGGCGGAGCCGTCGAGCAGCGCGCTCAGCCGCCGGGCTTCCAGGCCTGCCGCGTCAGCCAGCGGCGCGTACTGAAAGGAACGACCCACGCGCGTGCGCGCCAGCATCTTCTTGCCGTGCAGGCGGGTGAGGATCGTGACGACCGTGCTGTAGGAAAGCGCCCGCGCTTCGGCATCGGCGCAGGTGCCGAGCAAGTCGCGCACCTCGCCGGGGCTCAACGGCGCGTCCGCGCGCCAGAGCACGTCCATGATCGCTGCTTCGAGCGCGCCGCGTGCCCGACGCGGTACGCCGCCCGAGCCGGCCGCCGACAGCATCCGAAACCCCTCCGAAGATCACAGCGCACGAAGATCAGGGCGTGCGATACCGGCTTCAACTACACGCTTGTAGATGCAGCCTGCTCCCAGTGTGCCACGCGTACGCGTCACCGCGGCCGGGATGCACGGCAACGGACCCGGACCATTGACCAATGCGTCACGCGTATGTAACTTCCAGCTAGCATCTCGCAAAAAAGCATCATCTACTAGTCAATGATCTCTGATTAGCCTGCAATTTACTGACTACACAGTTCCACGCACCACGTCGACGAGGTCGTAAAGCGCGGACTGACGACTTCCTCGGCGGTCTACGTCACCCACATCTCAACGTTCCGCCAGAGGAAGAGGATGAGAACAGGACCCGCATCCGCCCCGCCGCACGCCACGAGGCTGCGCACCGCCGCGCTCGCACTGGCCGGACTCATCGTCACGGCCCTGCCCGCGCTGCACGCCGCGCCCGCCGCCGCCGCGGCCGGCACCAATCTCGCGCTGGGCAAGAGCGCCACCGCCAGCAGCGTCAACGGCCAGTACGCCGCGAGCAACCTCGACGACGGCGATCAGGCCTCGTACTGGGAGAGCGCCAACGGCTCAAGCGCCTTCCCGCAGTGGGCCCAGATCGACCTGGGCGCCGCCACCTCGGCCGACCAAGTCGTGCTGAAGCTGCCAACCGGCTGGGGAACCCGCACCGAAACGCTGTCCGTGCAGGGCAGCCTCGACAACTCCAGCTTCACCACGATCGTCGCCTCGGCCGGCTACACCTTCGATCCGAACTCGAGCAACACGGTCAGCATCAGCTTCGGCGCGACCAGCACCCGCTACCTGCGGATCAACATCACCGCCAACACCGGCTGGCCCGCCGGGCAGCTCTCCGAACTGGAGGTCTACGGCTCAACCAGCACGTCGAGCAACCTCGCACAGGGCAAGAACACCACCGCCAGCGGTTCGAGCCAGAGCTACACGCCGGGCAACGCCACCGACGGCAATCAGTCCACTTACTGGGAGAGCACCAACAACGCCTTCCCGCAATGGCTTCAGGTCGACCTCGGCGCCTCGGTCGCGATCAACAAGGTCGTGTTGCAGACGCCGGTGGCCAACTGGGCCGCGCGCACCGAGACGCTCGCCGTTCAAGGCAGCACCGACGGGTCGAGCTTCAGCGACATCGTGGCCTCCGCGGGCTACACCTTCGACCCGGCCGGCAACAGCACCGTGACGATCTCGTTCAACTCGTCCACGACCCGGTACGTGCGGCTGAACATCACCGCCAACACCGGCTGGCCCGCCGGGCAGATCTCCGAGTTCCAGGTCTACGGCCCGACCTCCGGCGACACCCAGCCGCCGACCGCACCGGCGAATCTGGCCTACACGCAGGCCGGCAACGGCCAGGTCACCCTGACCTGGGGAGCCTCTACGGACAACGTGGGCGTGAGCAACTACGACGTCTACGCGAACAACGCGCTGCTCACCAGCGTCCCCGGCAGCGTTCTGACATACACGGACAATCCGCCGACGACCCAGACCGTCACGTACTACGTTCGCGCCCATGACGCGGCCGGCAACCAGTCCGCCAACAGCAACAGCGTGACGCGCAACGGCCAAGGCGCGACGCCACCGACCGCACCGAGCGATCTCCAGTACACGCAGCCGCAATCCGGGCAGATCAAGCTGACCTGGGGCGCGTCGAGCGATGCGGTCGGCGTGACCGGCTACAACGTCTACCGCAACTCCTCGAAGATCGCGTCTGTATCCGGCAGCACCCTGACGTACATGGACTCGGTCTCTGACACACTCACCGTCTCCTACTATGTGACGGCGACCAACGGCGCAGGGCTCGAATCCTCGCCGAGCAACACGGTCACCCGCACCGGCAGCGGCGGCAACTCCACCAACCTGGCGCTGAACAAGCCGATCGACGGAACGCCGTATACGTACACTTACGCACCTGCCAACGCCGACGACGGTGACGCGACGACGTACTTCGAGGGCTCGTCGTATCCCAGCAACCTGACGGTTCACCTCGACGCCAACGCCGACATCAGCTCGGTGGTGGTCAAGCTCAACCCGGCCACCGTCTGGTCGGCGCGCACCCAGACCATCGCGGTGCTCGGGCGCGAACAGAACGCGACCACGTTCAGCACCCTGGTCTCGGCGCAGAGCTACGGCTTCGACCCGAACAGCAACCAGAACTCGGTGACCATCCCGGTCACCGCGCGGGTCGCCGACGTCGAGATCTCCATCACCGGCAACAGCGGGGCCCCGGGCGGCCAGTGCGCCGAGCTCCAGGTGATGGGCACGCTGGCGCCGAACCCGGACCTGACCCCGACCAGCAGTTCCTGGACGCCGTCCGCGCCGGTCGAGACCGACTCGATCACCGCCTCGGCCGTCATCCAGAACGCCGGAACCGCCGCCTCGGTGGCCACCGACGTGAACTTCTATCTCGGCTCGAACAAGATCGCCTCGACCACGGTCGGCGCGCTCGCGCCGGGCGCCACGCAGACCGTCTCGGCCGGCCTCGGCACGCAGAGCGCCGGCACGTATCAGCTCAAGACGACGGTCGACGAGTCGCACAAGAACTTCGAGCTGCAGAGCAATCAGAGCTATACGAACCCGACCGGCCTCGTGGTGAAGCCGGTGCAGAGCTCTGATCTGGTCGCCTCCTCGGTGAACTGGACGCCGGGCAACCCGGCCGCGGGCAACTCGGTGGACTTCACCGTGGCACTCAAGAATCAGGGCACCATCGCGACCGCGACCGGCGCGCACGACATCACGCTCACCCTGCTCGACTCGAACGGCAACACCGTCACGACATTGAACGGCGCGTACAACGGCTCGCTGGCCTCCGGCGCGTCCGCCAACGTCGACTTGGGCACCTGGACGGCGGCCAACGGCAAGTACACCGCGCACACGGTCATCGCCGTCGACGCCAACGAACTGCCGGTCAAGCAGGGCAACAACACCAGCGACACCGCGATGTTCGTCGGTCAGGGCGCGAACATGCCCTACGACATGTACGAGGCGGAGAACGGTCAGCTCGGCGGCGGCGCGACGGTGATCGGGCCGAACCGCACCATCGGCGACCTGGCCGGCGAGGCGTCGGGCCGCAAGGCCGTCACGCTGGACAACACCGGCGACTCGGTCAGCTGGACCTCGCGCGAATCCAGCAACACCTTCGACCTGCGCTACTCGATCCCGGACGCCTCGGGCGGCGGCGGCATCAACGCCACCCTCGACCTGTACGCGAACGGAACGCTGGTCGAACCGCTGAACCTGACCTCGCACTACGCGTGGCTGTACGGCGCCGAGACCGGTCCCGGAGATTCGCCGGGCGCGGGCTCGCCGCGGCACATCTACGACGAATCAGGGTTCTTGCTGCCGACCTCGTATCCCAAGGGCACGGTGTTCAAGCTGCAGAAGGACTCCTCGAACGGCTCCCAGTACGCGGTCGACTTCATGAACCTGGAGCAGGCGAGCCAGACCGCCAATCCGGACCCGGCGCACCTGGTCGTCCCCGCGGGCTTCACCCAGCAGGACGTGCAGAACGCGATCGACACGGTGATCCAGGACAGCACCGGCGCGCACACCGGCGTGTACCTGCCAGCCGGCCAGTACTCGCTGACCGGGCGGCTGACCGTGTACGGCAAGGCGGTCAAGATCGTCGGCGCCGGCGTCTGGTACACGCAGTTCGTCGCACCGCAGAGCCAGGCGAACACCGACACCGGCTGGGACGTGCAGTCCACCGCCAGCGGCTCGTCGTTCAGCGGGTTCGCCTGGTTCGGCAACTACACCGTCCGGCAGGACGGCCCGGGACACACCTTCCAGCTGACCAACATCTCGAATATCACGATCGACAACCTGTGGATCGAGCACAACGTGGTCGGTGTCTGGGGCCTGACGGCCGTCAAGAACTCGACCTTCACCAACCTGCGCATCCGCGACACGCTGGCGGACGGCATCAACCTCACCAACGGAAGCCAGGGCAACCTGATCTCCAACGACGAGGCCCGCACCACCGGCGACGACAGCTTCGCGCTGTTCGCCGCGCAGGACAGCTGCTCCGGATGCAAGGAGACCGGCAACACCATCCAGAACGTCACCGCGCTGACCCCGTGGCGGGCCGCGGGCGTGGCGGTCTACGGCGGGTTCAACAACACGGTCCAGAACTTCTACGTGGCCGACACCTTGTGCTACCCGGGTCTGACGGTCAGCTCGCTGAACTTCGGGTTCGCGTTCGAAGGGTTCGAGGACAGCCCGCCGACCACCATCGCGAACTTCTCGCTGGCCCGGGACGGCGGCCACTTCTGGGGCAACCAGGCGTTCGGCGCGATCTGGATGTTCTCGGCGACCGACCCGTTCCAGGGCCTGCGGATCAATGACTCGACCATCACCGATCCGACTTACACCGGGATCATGTTCCAGACGGACTACGTGGGCAACACCGCGCAGTATCCGTTCCAGGACACGATCTTCACCAACACCACCGTCACCGGAGCACACGCGGACAACGACGGATTCGGCAACGGAAAATCGGGCTTCGGCGTCTGGGCCAACCCGTTGCCCGAGACCGGCCAGGGTCCGCCGGTCGGTTCGGTGACGTTCAATCATCTGGTGGAGAGCAACAACGATGTCAACATCCAGAACACCTCGACCAGCACCTTTACCATCACCGTCAACCCGTAGCCGGTAGTCGACCGCGGCGCGGACCACCGAGCGCCGCTGATCGCGACCGGCCTCGGCCGACGAGCACCGGGCTCCCCAGCGCCATCGGGGAGCCCGGTCGCATTCTTGTACGTCGCCCTTTCAAGCGAACAGACCGGTCACAGGGTCTGGGTCTGGCGGCGGTGCTGTGAAATGATCCGGGTTGCAGGAGGGGCATGTCGAGTCAGTGTTCTCATGAGGGCGAGGAGCCGGCGGAGGTGAGCGGCGGCGACCTGGACAGCGTTCTGGACTCCGCGAGGGCCGGGAACGAGTCCGGTATGGCGGAACTCTGGCACGCGCTGAACCCTCCGGTGCTGCGCTACCTGAGAGTCGTCGTCGGGCAGGCCGCCGAGGACGTCGCCTCGGAGACCTGGCTCCAAGCGGCCCGGGACATACGGCGGTTCCGCGGCGACGCCACCGGGTTCCGGGTGTGGCTGTTCCGGGTGGCCCGCAACCGCGCGCTGGAGGAGCTGCGCCGCAGCGGACGCCGCAAGGAGGACCCGGCCGGCCTGTACGCCGCGCCGGACCGCGCCTCGCGCGACGATCCAGCACGTGAAGCGGTAGAGCGCTTGGCGACGCGCCAGGCGTTGCGTCTTATATCCGAACTGCCGGCGAATCAGGCTGAAGCGGTGATGCTGCGTGTGGTCGTCGGGCTTGACGTAACGCAGACCGCCGAGGTGCTGGGGAAGCGTCCGGGTGCCATACGCATCGCGGCGATGCGTGGACTGCGGCGTCTGGCGACAGTAATCGACGGCGACGATCTCCTGGATGTGGAACGCGCTGAGGCCGGGGCCGGGGCTGCCGTGCCGGAGGTGGCCGAATGAACGAGAGGCGCAGCCGCAATCTGGACACCGTGCTCGCCGCGGCCGCCGCGCCGCCGCTTCCGGAGGAAGAGGACGCGCGGGTTCTGGCGAACGTGCTGACCATGTTCCACACCGCCGGTGTCGCCGTGGAGGCCGGAGTCGCGACGACCGAACCGATCACCGCGCTCAGCGCGATTGAGAGCGAGGGCGCGGCACAGCGGGACGTTCGTTCCGCGCGTCGCGGGCCGCGATTCCAACTCGCCGTGAAGGGCGCGCTGGTGCTCGCGGTCTTCGTCGGCACGAGCATCGCGGTGGCGAGCACCGGGATCCTGCCCTCGCCGGTGCAGTCGTTCGTGCATCACATGTTCGGCGGCATCGGCGTGCCTGGTCCCACGCCGGAAAGCAGCCCGCCGAGCAGTGGGTCCGCTACCTCATCGACGCCCACCACGGCCGTAAGTCCCGGCTCTGGCTCACCGGCTTCGGCTTCCGCGGCCGGACCGGGCGCACCCGGCTCGTCCGCATCGAGCGCTCCGGGGGTCTCGTCAGCTTCTCCCGGCACGACGCAGGCGTCGCTCTACACCCTGTGCACTGAGGTGAAGGGCAGCGGCAACAGCTGGAAGACGACGATGAGCGCGCAGGATCAGGCCCGGCTGGTCGCGGCCGCCGGCGGCGTGAACAAGGTCCACGCGTACTGCAACGCGCTGCTCAAGTCAGGAGCCGGCGCGGCGCCGTCCTCCGGCACCGCTGGTGGGACGGACACCGTGTCACCCTCGCCGAGCCCCACGAAGACCAAGGGCAACAGCAACAGCAACAGCAAGAAGAACAACAACAGCGCCTCGCGGTCCGACACCGCCAGTTCCGACTCCCCCGCACCGATCGCCACTACGACCCCGTAGGCCGAGTCCCTCGGGGCCGAGTAGCCAAGTAATCGCGCAGGCTCGAGCCTGTGTAACGCAATGAGCGCCGGGTGTCCCTGTTAGTTCGTGAGGTGACCGCAAAGGGTGTGCCCGAACACCCCTTGGCGATCGCTTCCGCAGGGCCTGCGGCGCCGTGACCCCTTCGCTGGCATGTGCCGCAGGCCCGCCATCTTTCCGCACCCTTGACAGCCGCGCGCCGCGCGAGCGCGCTGACTTCAGGCCGGTTCGGAGAGCGCTCTCCGAACCGGGTCGCCGCACAGGCGATCGCCACATGGCAGGCTGCTGATGCTCAGGTTGCTGAAGGAGAAGCTGATGCCGGAGCGGCCGAACCCGAACGGGCACGGCGGCGTGAGGTCGTTGGCGTCGTCGCAGCGGTAGCGCTCCAACGGCGCAGTGCCGCCGAGCGCGAGCGGCGCCGACCTGGAAGGCTGTAGCCGTGGAACCGGGAACCGACGAGTCGTCAGAATCCGAAGGACGCTCGGAGCTACGCGACGCCGGAACGACGGCCCGCGCGCAACTCCTGGCCTCCGCCGTCCTCGGCATCGGCAGCGGCGTGCTGGCCGGCGCGCTGGGGGCAGGCCGAATCGCGCCGCTGATCGGCTGGGACGTGATGGCGCTGGCGTTCTGCGGCTGGGTCTGGATCGGCGTCTGGGGACTGGACGCCTACGGCACTCGGCAACATGCGCGACGCGAGGACCCAAGCCGCAGGCTGGCCGACCTGATGCTGCTCGGCGCCGCGCTGGCCAGCCTCGTCGCGGTCGGCGCGGTGTTGGCCGGGGCCGGGCACGCCAACGGGGCCGCCAAGTACTATCAGGCCGGGCTCGCGCTGTTCTCGGTCTTCGTGTCGTGGGCGCTGGTGCACACCGTGTTCATGCTGAAGTACGCGCGGCTCTACTACACCGATCCGATCGGCGGGATCGGCTTCAACCAGCAAGAAGACGCTCGCTACAGCGACTTCGCCTACTTCGCGTTCACGGTGGGCATGACGTACCAGGTCTCCGATACCAATGTCAGCAACGGAGACATCCGGCGCGCGGTACTGCGTCAGGCGCTGCTGTCGTTTCCGCTCGGTACCGTGATCATCGCGGCGGCGATCAACCTGGTGGTCGGGCTGGCGAAATAGCCCGGCGACGCCGGGTCAGTTCGCCTGCGTCAGATCAAGCGCGGTCAGGTCAGGCGGGTCAGCACGTAAATGAGCAGGCCGGCGAGCGCTCCGACGACGGTGCCGTTGATCCGGATGAATTGCAGGTCCCGGCCGACCTGAATCTCTACCTTGCGTGAGGTCTCCTCGGCATCCCAGGCGCCGACGGTGTCCGTGATCAGCGAGGTGATCTCCGCGCGGTAGGTGACGACGACGTGCACCGCCGCGTCCTCCACCCACGAGTCCACCTTGCTGCGCAACCGGTCGTCCGAGATCAGCCGGCGGCCGAACGCGGCGATCGCGTCACGCATCCGCAGGCGCAGCTCGCTGTCCTCGTCCTCGGCCGCCGACACGATCACCGAGCGCATCGCCTGCCAGGAGGAGCCGACCAGCCGCTGCACCTCGCGGTGATTGATCAGCTCCTGCTTGAACCGCTCGGCCTGGGCCAGCGTCACCGGATCCGAGGCCAACTGCTGCGCGAAATCGGCCAGGAAGTCGTCGATCGCCGCCCGCGCCTGGTGCTGCGGCTCGTCGCGCACCGCGGCCGCGAACCGCACCAACTCCTTGTGGATGCGGCGGGCGACGCGCTCGTCGACGAACCGGGGCGTCCACATCGGCGCCTCGCCGGTGACGGTGCGTTCGATCGCGTCCGGGTGCTGCTCCAGCCACTCGACGGCGCGGCGCGCGAGCAGGTCGATCAGCGGCCGGTGGCCGTCGTCGGCGACGAACTTGCCGAGCACGCGACCGGCGACCGGGCCGATCGGCTGCTCATTGAGCCAGCGGTTCACGGTGCGGCTGAGCACCGCCTGCAGATCGTCGTCGCGCAGGACGGCGAGCACGCCGCGCAGCAGACCGGCCGCCTCCTGGGTGACCCGCTCGGCGTGCTTGTCGTCGGCGAGCCAGCCGCCGAGCCGGGCGGACAGGCCGATGGCGCGCAGCCGACCGCGGATGACCTGCTCGGACAGGAAGTTCTCGCCGACGAAGTCGCCGAGGCTGCGGCCGAGCGCCTCCTTACGGTGCGGGATGATCGCGGTGTGCGGGATGGGCAGGCCGAGCGGGTGGCGGAACAGGGCGGTGACCGCGAACCAGTCGGCCAGCGCGCCGACCATCGCGGCCTGCGCGGCGGCGCCGAGGTACTGCGCCCAGGTCGCGCCGTGCCCCTCCTGCCAGCGGGCCAGCACGTAGAGCCCGATCGCGGCCAGGAGGAAGCCGCTGGCGACCGCCTTCATCCGCCGCACGCCACGTCGCTTGGTCACTTCGGCGGGTGAGAGTTGTCGCACGTCGCCATTGTGACAAGATCGGCGCCCGGCTGGTGTGGATCACCGAAAACGGGCTCGGCTGATCCGGCGGATCGCGGCGATCCGGCTCAGGTGGCGATATCCGGATACGGCAGGCTCATGTGGGCGAGGCGGCCGGCGTACTCCAGCTGGAAGCCGAGCGGTTCGTAGTCGCGCTCGAACATGGCGATGAACAGGGTGAGCGTGAGGAAGGGATGCGCGCCGAGCTCGAACAGCTTGGGGTAGTCGTGCGTCGCCAGGGCCTCGCGCTCGGCGTCGTCGAAGCTCAGCCAGGTAGAGGATTCGCAGGAGTGGCAGCCCAGGATGCGGCCTGCGTGCTCGGCCTCCCACTCCGTCACCATTGCGCGCGGGTCCTCGCGATAGCGCTCGACCAGCTGCGCGTCGCGGTCGACGGTGAACAGGAACTTGTTCAGCAGGTACTTGCTCACGGCCGGGCTCCGTTCGCGTTCGGGTACCAGGTGAAGTAGGCCTCCATGGTGTGGAAGAGGTCGTAGGTGTCGACGTAGTCGGCCTTCGCCCCCTCGCCGGCGACGCCCATCATCAGCATGAAGTCCATGAAGCCGTGGGTCGCGTTGCCGGGCAGGTGCAGGCTGTCCAGGGTGACCTCGGCGAGGCAGCCCTCGAGGTCGCCGGCGGCGATCCACCCGACGGCCTTGCGGTCGAACTCGGGATCGGGCCCGGTGGGGCCGAACTGGCGCGGGCCGCCGAGCTCCAGGGAGAGGTGTCCGGTGCCGATGACCGCGACGCGCTGGCCGGACGGCCAGGACTCGACCAGCTCGCGGATGGTGCGGCCGAGCTGCACGAAGCGCTTCGGGCGCGGCAGCGGCGGGGCGAAGATGTTGGTGTAGATCGGCACGATCGGCAGATCGGCCTGCGGGCGCAGGGTGATGATCGGGCAGGTGATCGAGTGGTCGATCCGCAGCTCGTTGGAGAAGGCGAGGTCGAAGCCGGCGTCGAGTCCTTCGCGCAGCAGGTACGCGGAGAGGTCCTCCTGGCCGGTTAGCAGCATCCGCGGCAGGCCGAATTCGCGTTCTTCGTTGTAGAAGTTCGCGTCGTAGTAGGGCGCTTTCCCGATGAGGAACTGCGGCATGTTGTCCAGCCACAGTTGATGGAAATGGTCTGATCCGACCATGACGAGCACGTCGGGGCGCGCCTTGGTCAGCGTCTCGCGGAAGGCCTCGACCTTGCGCACCCACTCGTCGGCGAACGGCGGGCGGTCCGCGCCGGTGGCGGTGCTCGCGCGGTAATAGAACGGGTGATGCGTGGACGCGATCACCGCGACGAGTTCAGCCATGCGGGCCTCCGTTGGCGGCGGGCTGGTAGGGCTCCGGGGGGACCGGCCGGTTGTTCAGGTCCACGGAAAGGAAGATCTGGTTGGCGACGGGCCGGCGCAGTTCCTCGGCGAGCTGGCCGATCAGCCCGGCGGTGCGGGCGAGCAGGGCGAAGCCGCGCAGCAGTTCGAGCGGCAGGCCGAGATCGGCGAGGGCCGCGCCGCAGACCCCGGCGCCGTTGAGCGGCAGGGATCGGTTGAGCACGGTCGGGTGCACGCGGCCGATCGCGGCGAAGAGGGAGAGATGCGGACCGTAAAGCCCTTCCTCAGCGGCGATCTGGAAGAGGCGGGGCGTGCGCGGGTCGCCTTGCTTGTGCACGTGATGGCCCAGGCCCGGGATGCGCAGTCCTGCGTCGCGGGCGTTTCGTAGGGTGCTGATGGCTAGTGCGTCCCAGCCGTCGTCGTCGGCAGGCAGCGGGCCGGTTTGGGCGGCGATGACCTCGTGCAGGAAGCGTCCGCAGTCCTCGGTGACGCCGAGGAAGCGCGAGCCGCCGCCGAGCAGTCCGGCCGCGAGCGCGCCCTGGACCGAGTCGGGGGCGGAGAGGTAGGTCAGCCGGGTGACGATCGCGGTCGGGGTGAAGCCGTGGTCGGCGAGCGCGGCGAGTACGGCCTCGAAGACGCGGGTCTCGCCGCGGGTCGGGCGGCGCTGGGTGGCGAGCCAGAAGGCGAGTTCGCCGAAGCCGACCTCGCCCATGACGTCGCGCGCCAGGTCATGGCCGAGCAGGGTGATGCTGTCCAGCGAGGAGGCGCCCAGTGCGGTGGGGTACTGGGCGGTCGGGTACTCGGCGGTCGGGTGCTGGGCAGCCGGAGGCTCAATGCTCTGATTCTCCGGGATCTCAGTCATCGCCGCTCACCGCCGAGGAAAGCCAGGCGCGAAGTTCGGCGCCGTGTTCGTCGAGGTCCGGCGGCGGAAGGCGGTAAGCCGGCGGGGTCTCGGAGAGCCGGATCGGGTTGCGGGTCGTCGGCATCGCGCGCTCGCCCGGACCCACCTCGACGATCGGGTCCAGACCGAAGCGTTCGGCCATCGCGAAGCCGCCTTGGATGGTGTTGATCGGCCCGCTCGGCACGCCGGCCGCCACGAGCAGGTCGAACCACTCGTTCGCGCCGCGCTTCTTCAGCTGTTCGACCAGCAGCGGTCGCAGTTCCTCGCGGCGCTCGGTGCGGTCCGCGTTGCGGGCGAAGCGTGGGTCATCGGCGAGCTCGGGAACGCCGAGCACGCCGCAGAGTTTGCGGAACTGGCCGTCGTTGGCCGCGGCGACGATCAGATCGTTGTCGGCAGTCGGCAGCGGTTCGTAGGGGAAGACACTCGGATGCGCGTTACCCATGCGGAATGGGACCACTCCCCCGGCGGCGTAGGCCGAGCTGTGGTTGACCAGGCCGGAGAGCGCCGAGGACAGCAGGTTGATCTCGACCAGCTGGCCGCGTCCCGTGGCGTCGCGATGGCGCAGCGCGGCGAGGATGCCGATGACCGCGTGGTTGCCGGCCATGACATCGAATACTGAGATTCCGGCCCGGTACGGCGGCCCGGCCGGGTCTCCGGTGAGGCTCATCAGGCCTGACACGGCTTGCACCATGAGGTCGTAGCCGGGTACGTCGCGGCCGGGACCGGTGCCGAACCCGCTGATCGACGTGTACACGAGGCCGGGATTGCCGGTTCGTACCGATTCGTAGTCGAGCCCGTACTTGGTCAGCCCGCCGGGCTTGAAGTTCTCGATGAACACGTCGGCGCGGCGGGCCAGCTCGCGGGCGAGTGCGGCGTCCTTCTGGTCGCGCAGATCGAGGGCGATTGAGCGCTTGCCCCGGTTGACGCCGAGATAGTAGGTCGACACCCCGTCGCGGACCGGCGGCATCCAGGAGCGGGTGTCGTCGCCCTTCGGACCTTCGACCTTGATCACCTCTGCGCCGAGATCGGCCAGCAGCATGGTGGCGTACGGGCCGGCCAGGATGCGGGAGAAGTCGGCGACGAGCAAGCCGGTGAGCGGACCCGGCAGCGGGTTCGCCCGGTTGCCTTCTTCGACCGCCAACTCTCCTCCTTGTCCGGCACACGGACAGTCGTCCGCTCAGTGATTCTCGCATGACCGCACGAGGCGTCAAGGCCTGCATCAAGCCGAGGCGGCGCGCGTTACGTGCGGCACCGCCTCCAGCCGGGCGAAGTCGGCGCTGATCTCGCCGGCCGCGTGCAGCAGCAGCGGCAGGTGATGGTCGACGAGGCGTTCGAGCGGCGTCTCAGCGGCGTGCGTGTTCACGTTCAGCGCGGCGATGACTTCGCCGGAGCCATTGCGCAGCGGCGCCGCCGCCGAGCGGATGCCGCGGGTGAGCTGCTCATCCGTCAGTGCCCAACCGCGCGCTCTGACCTGGCGAAGCTCGGTTTTGCGCTCAGCCGGGTCGGGCTGCCAGAGCGGGGTGAGACCGGAGCGACTCGGCTGGCAGAGCACGGACTCGACCTCGGCGTCGCTGAGGGCGGCGAGCAGCACCTTGCCCAGGGAGGTCTGAAGGGCGGGGAACCGGGTGCCGATCTGCACCGTGAGCGCGACGATCTTCGGGACGGCGACGCGCGCGACATACACGATGTCCGAACCGTCGAGTTGCGCGATCGAACAGGATTCGCCGGTGCGCGCGGAAAGGATCTCCATGTGCGGCCTGGCGATCTGCCACAGGTCCATCGAGCGGACGTAGGCGGTGCCGAGGTCGAGCACCCGCGGCGTGAGCGCGAACCCTGATCCGCGGGCGCGGACGTAGCCGAGTTCCTGGAGGGTCAGCAGGATCCGGCGCGCGGTCGGCCGGGCCAGGCCGGTGGCCGCGGCGACCTCGCTCAGGGTCATCGCCGGGTGGCCTGGTTCGAAGGCGGTGATCACGTCGAGGCCGCGCGCCAGCGCCTCGATGAAATCCGGTCCGGCGCCTTCACGGGCCATGAGCTCTCCTTGGCGTATGCCTGTCCGCTTGACGGACAGGGTTCGGGCACGCCACAAGTAGAGCACAGCGGCCGACCGGGTCCAAGAGTCGCCATGCGGACGCCGCGAGCTCGATGACTTCGCTGGTCGCAGCGCCAGATGGGGTTGACAGGGCGAGATGCGGGTCGGAGAGTAACGACATCCGCGCCGCCCGCTGGGCGGACACCGGTCCGAAGGAGTCGCCGTGAGTGAGCCAGCCGCCGCGGAGGGATCAGCGCTCGATTTCGCGCCGGGGCGTCCGGTGCTGCTGCGCGGCGGCACGGTGCTGCCGATGGACGCGCGGCGTCAGGTGCTCGCGAACACCGACGTGCTGACGATCGGGCACCGGATCGAAGCCGTGGGTCAGAACCTTGACGCGCCGGATGACGCCCTCGTCATCGACGCGAGCGACGGAATCGTGATGCCGGGGATGATCGACACGCACCGGCACATGTGGCAAACCGCGATGCGCGGTTACGGCGCCGACTGGACCCTGACGCAGTACTTCGTCTGGTACTACCTGGAATCCGGCAAGCTGTTTCGCCCCGAGGACATTCACGCCGGCAACCTGCTGGCCGCGATCGAAGCGCTCGACGCCGGGGTGACCACGGTCCTGGACTGGTCGCACGGCCTGCAAACGGTGGACCACGCGGAAGCCGCGGTCGACGCGTTGCAGTCGGTGCCGGGCCGGTACGTGCTCGCCTACGGCAACATCCAGCAGCCGCCGGCGCAGTGGACCGCGGCGCCGGAGTTCCGCGATTTCGTGCGCCGCCGGATCACCGGCGACGACATGTTGGGCTTCCAGCTGGCTTTCGACGTGACCGGCGACCCGTCGTTCCCGGAGGCCCCGGCCTTCGAGGTCGCTCGCGAGCTCGGCGTCGGCGTGACAACGCATGCCGGCGTGTGGGGCGCGACCAGCGACGAGAGCATCCGGCTCATGTACGAGGGCGGATTCATGACGCCGCAGACCACGTACGTGCACGCGGCGTCGCTGTCCGCTGATTCGTACCAGCGGATCGCGGCGAGCGGCGGCTCCATCTCGGTGGCGACGGAGAGCGAGCAGAGCGCGGGCCAGGGATATCCGCCCACCTGGGCGATCCGCGCGCACGGCATCCCAGTCTCGCTCTCGATGGACACCAGCGTGTGGTGGAGCGGCGACCTGTTCTCGGCGATGCGGACCACGCTCGGCGCCGACCGCGCCCGCGAGCACTTCGAGGCGCATCTGAAGGGCGAGACGGTCACGCATTGCAACCTGCGCGCGGAGCACGTCGTCGAGTGGGCGACCCGTGGCGGCGCGCGGACGCTGGGCCGGGACCACGATCTCGGCAGCCTTGAGGTGGGGAAGAAGGCGGACGTCGTGCTGATCAAGAACGACCGGTCGCCGGTTTCCTTCCCGCTGCTGAACCCGTACGGACACGTCGCTTTCCAGGCGCAGCGCGGGGATGTGCACACGGTGCTGGTCAACGGTCGCGTGGTGAAGCACGAACACCGGCTGGTGGGCATCGATCTGGCGGCGGTGCGGCGCGAGGTGGATGCGACGGCGCAGTATCTGCGCTCGACGCTGGGCGATGAGGCTTGGTTCAGGGGGATGAACCCTGATATCCCCGAGTCGAAGGTGCTCGACAACCCGTACACGTACACTGATTACCGGAGCGAGGCGACCCGCAGCACCCGGCCGGAGGTGTGAGGCGGCGTCTGAGGCGCAGGTAGCGCGTCGGCGGCATCGGTGCCATCGCTGCTCGCCGACGCGCTACGGCCGCCGGATTCGGGTCGGCTCCGCTCAGCTGAAGTCGGACGGCCTACGCGTGGGTAGTCATCACCGCATGCGCGAAATCAACTCGGAATCAACTCAGAGTCTTGATCTTGCGCTTGCCACTTTGATCGTCTGACAGCTGCGTCCCGGCGCCCTCTTGACACGGCGGATCTTTCGCAGTGTGCTGCATCCACCGCTCCATGACAACGTTGTCAGAGCAAAAGGACGAATGATGCGCCAACCCACGGTTCCACCTGCCCACTCCCGCTTTCGCAGATCGTTGACCAGCCTGGCCGTCACCGGCGCGACGGCCCTGGCCGGATCGCTCGCACCCAGCGCGGCCGCGGTGACCCACACCGCCGCGGCGCTGGTGAGCGATCCCGCCGCTTCGGTCAACAACTTCATCGGCACCGCGAACAACGCGAACGACTTCCCCGGCGCGGACTCGCCGTTCGGCATGGTCCAGTGGTCGCCGGACACCCCGTCGCACCCGGACGGCGGCGGCTACCTGTACAGCGACTCCTCGATCACCGGCTTCGGGCTAACCCACGTATCAGGGCCCGGATGCGGGGCGGGCGGGGACATCCCGGTTCTGCCGACCGTCGGCTCGATCAACACCTCGGCGACGGACGGCTTCTCGCACTCGAACGAGTCAGCCAGCCCCGGCTACTACTCGGTGACCACGAGCAACGGGGTCAAGACCGAGCTGACCACGACGACCCGCACCGGCATGGCCAGGTTCACCTTCCCGGCCACCAGCCAGGCCAACCTGATCTTCAAGCTGACCGGCAGCCAGAACGGCGACAGCAACACGCAGTTCAACGTCGTCAGCGGCACCGAGGTCTCCGGCCAGGTCACCACCGGCCACTTCTGCGGCGCGAGCGCCACATACACGCTGTACTTCGACATGGTCTTCGACCGCTCATTCAGCACCAACGGAACGGCGGCCGCCACGGCCAATCTGAGCAGCCCGACGGTCACCGGCAAGACCGCCCCGCCGAACGCCGCCGAGCGGGCCAACCACCCGACGCTGCACGGCGCCGTGAAATCGAATGCGGTGACGCCGCAGGCGAGCGCCAGCAACGGATACGTCACCTTCGACACCACGAGCAACCAGGTCGTACAGGCGAAGGTCGGCATCTCCTTCGTCTCGATCGCCAACGCCCACGGGAACATCACCGCGGAGAACCCGAACTTCGACTTCTCCGCGACCCAGACCGCCGCGCACGGCGCGTGGAATTCGCTGCTCGGCCGGATCGGCATCGCCGGTGGCACCTCGGCGCAGCAGACCGTCTTCTACACCGCGCTCTACCACGCGCTGCTGCACCCGAACGTGATCAGCGACTCGAACGGCCAGTACATCGGCGTCGACGGCGCGGTGCACACAGTCGGCTCGGGCCACTTCGCCGAGTACTCCAACTTCTCCGGCTGGGACATCTACCGCGCCCAAGCGCAGCTGTCAGCGTTCGTTGATCCGTCAGCGGCCTCTGATATCGCCCAGTCGATGGTCGACGACTACGCGACCGGCGGCATGTTGCCGAAGTGGATGCTCAACAATGGCGAGACATACGTGATGGTCGGCGACCCGGCCGACCCGATCATCGCCGACTACTACGCGTTCGGCGCACGCAACTTCGACACCGCGTCCGCGCTGCACGACATGGTGACCGAGGCCGACAGCACCGACAACATCCGGCCCGGAAACAACTATCTGGCGAACCTCGGATATCTGCCCTCTGACGGTTCGTACGGGTGCTGCAACTTCTACGGCCCCGCTTCCACCACGCTCGAGTACAACAGCGCCGACTTCGCGATCTCCGCCTTCGCCGGCGCGCTCGGCGACAGCGCCGACCAGAGCGCATTGGCGAACCGGGCGCAGAACTGGCGCAACCTGTTCGACAGCGCCAGCGGATTCATCCAGCCCCGCGACCGCAGCGGCACCTTCACCGGCTCGTTCAGCGCCACCAGCGGTTCGAACTTCGTCGAGGGCGACTCGTGGCAGTACACGCCGATGGTGCCGTTCAACGTGGCCGGGCTGGCCGCCGCCGAGGGCGGCAACGCGGCGATGAACTCCTTCCTGAACACCGACCTGTCCTCGCTGACCGGCGGCAACGGTTACACCGACCTGACCAACGAGCCCAGCCTCAACATCCCCTGGGAGTACGACTACACCGGTGAGCCGTACAACACGCAGAAGGTGGTGCGGCAGGTCCAGGACCAGATCTGGACCGACGCGCCCGGCGGACTCGCCGGAAACGACGACCTCGGCACGATGAGCGCCTGGTACGTCTGGTCCGCGATCGGCATGTACCCGGAGACCCCGGGCACCGCCGACCTGGCCCTCGGCTCGCCGCTGTTCACCCAGGTCGTCATCACGCTGCCCTCCGGCAATACCCTGACGATCAACGGCAACGGCGCCGCGGACAACGCGCCGTACGTGCAGTCCGCGACGTGGAACGGCTCGGCATGGAATAACGCTTACATGCCCACCTCCGCGATCACGGCCGGCGGCACGCTCAGCTTCACGCTTGGCAGCTCCGCCAACACGAGCTGGGCGTCGAGCGCGAGCGCCGCGCCGCCTTCGTACGGCGGCTCGGGTCCGCAGTACACGGACGTCGGCGTCTCCAGCGACTCGGCCACCACCGGCGCGGACCTCGACGGCGTCGGGTATTCGTACTCGGCGAACGCCCTTTCCAGCGCCGGAGTGAATCCGGGCTCGACGATCACGGCGGCGGGTTCCACCTTCACCTGGCCGAACGTCGCGCCCGCGGCGGTATACAGCGCGAAGCCCGACAACTACGTGGCGGTCGGCCAGACCATCCCGGCATCCGGGTCCGGCTCCATCGCCTTCCTCGGCTCGGCGACGAACGGCCCGTCCAGCGGAACCGCGACCGTCACCTACACCGATGGAACGACTCAGGCCGTCTCGCTGAGCTTCTCCGACTGGACGCTCAACGGCGGCAGCGCGTCGGTGCAGTCGGGAAACACGATCGCGGCGACCACCTCGTACCGCAACAGCCAGAGCGGAACGGCCGACCAGGTGAAGTCGTACCTGTTCGCCACGACGCCGGTGTCCCTCGCCTCCGGAAAGACGGTCGCGAGCGTGAAGCTGCCGAGTTCCGCCAACCAGGGCGCGCTGCACGTGTTCAGCATCGCGTTCGGCGGCTCGGGCGGGACCACCGCGCCGACCGGGCCGATCGTGTCAGGGGTCTCCTCCGGCCTGTGCGTGGACGACTCCAACAGCAGCACGACCAACGGCAGCCACGTCCAGATCTGGACCTGCAACGGCACCGGCGCGCAGAACTGGACGATCGAGACGGACGGCACCATCCGGGTCCTCGGCGGCTGCATGGACGTCAACGGCGCCGGGACCACGGCGGGCACGGTCGTGCAGTACTGGCAATGCAACGGCACGGTCGCGCAGCAGTGGCAGGCCCGCTCGGACGGCTCGCTGTACAACCCGAACTCCGGGATGTGCCTTGACGATCCGAACTCGTCTACCACCACCGGCACCCAGTTGCAGATCTGGACCTGCAACGGCACCAACGCCCAGAAGTGGACGATTCCGTGACGACCGAGAGACTAAGCATCTGACAAGCCGGATGGCCGGCGCGGGATTCGGGCCCCGCGCCGACCATCCCAGACCTCGGCAACGCCGCCGCTGCATACGCAGATCACCGAGTGTCCCGCTCAGCCGGACAGCCGTCGAAGCGCCGGTCCCGCTAAGGCAATTGCCGGACTGCGCACCGACGATCGTTCCGCCGCTGTGCACCGTCCACCGTGGTCAGCCGCCGCTACTGCGAGCCAACGCATTGCGCAGGGCACCGATACCGCTACCGCCGCGTCGCCGAAGTAGTCGCGACGCGGCCAGGGCGAGCAGCGCGACAGTTGCCACTTCTGCCAGGACACTGAGTAACGCCTGGGGCGCCGGCTGGAAGCCGCGTTCAGTGAACCCGAACACGCCGACGGTGCGGGAGGCCGCGAAGCCGCCGAGAGCCCCGAGAGCCGCGCCGGCCGCCAGCAGGTGGATCAGCGCCGGAGCGGGCAAGAGCGAAGCGGCCAGAAGCAAGATGGCGACGGCGAACGAGGCTGCCGCCTGGATCAGGAACATGACCCCGATCGCGTGGATGAATCGGTAGCCGTCGAGGTAGAGCTGCGCGTGGATGTAACCGCTGATCGCGAGCGTGACGGCCGCTGACGCGTGCAGGACTCGCGTCGGTATATCGGCCGTGGCGCGCGATGCGGACTCGATCACGTCGGTTGTCACGTCGGTCATGCGAGCCTCTGATCGGTGATCGCAAGGCTCGTATCACCCTGCCGGTACTTGACTGTGCGAATCCCCAACGCATCCTGCAATCGCCCGGCGGGCAACACCTGCGGAGTGGGCGCGGGCGCCATGCCCGGCTTCGGCAGGGGGTACGCGGTCGTGGTCGCCGAGTGGAACGTTACGTTGCCTTCCACGCGGGTGAACAGTTGGTGCACATGTCCATTGAGCGCCGTCACCGAGGCGAATCGCTTCAGCAGGCTGAGCACCTGAAGCGCGTCATCGGTGCTCCATCCCCACTGCGGATACATGGCGAACAGCGGGATGTGGCTGAACAACACGATGGGCGTGTCTGAGGAAAGACCGGCGACGTCCTTGCGCACGAAGTCGATCTGGTCCGGCCCGAGGTGGCCGAGCTTCTCCAGACTCAGGGTGTTGACGAGTGCGATGAAGTGAACGCCGTGCGTGTCAAAGCTGTACCAGCCGTCGCCGAGGGTGCCGCCGCCGAACGCCTGGCGGTAGGCGCGGCCGTGGTCGTCGACCGAGTCGTGCTCGCCGGGGACGGTGAACACGCGCTCGGTGCGCATGCCGCTCATCATCTGCCGGACCTGGTCGAACTGAGCCAGCGTGGACAGGTGCGTCAGATCGCCGGTGTGCATCACGAAGTGCGGCCGGAAACCCAGCGTATTGATCTGTTCGATGGCCCGGTCAAAGGACCCTGTCACGTTGGTGTTGGCCGGTCCGGCGAATCCGATATGGCTGTCCGAGACCTGAACGAAGCGCAGCGCGTTGGCGTCAGCGGCACTGGCGGCCGCTGCCGCGCTGTCCCGGTCGTGGGCGATGTGGCTGATCACCTCGCCGCCGCTGACGCTGAGCACGACCGCCGCGCCGAACCAGCCGGCGTGCCGGGCGAGTTGGCGGCGGGTCATGCCCGCTGGGTCGGAGGCCACTGCGCCGGGAACTCCCGGATCAGGCGCAGCGGAGCCGGGAGTCGGCTGGGCATTCACGGCGTCACCGTCACTGTCGCGGTCATGAACGGATGGATGGTGCACAGGTAGCTGTACGTGCCGGGTTTGGCGAAGGTGTACGAGTACGACTGCCCGGTGTTCAGCGCCGTCGAGCCGAGCGGGCCGCCGTCGTGCTGGCTGGTCACCGTGTGCGCGTCCCAGTCCTGATTCGTCCAGGTCACCGTGGTGCCGGCCTTGACGGTGATCGCGGCCGGAACGAACGCGAAGCCCTTGATCGTGACCGCGTTGGCCGCCGCCGGTGCGCCGCCCGCGCCGGAGCCCTGGCCGCCGCCGGCGCTCATCGTCATGCCCGGCATGCTCGCCATCGCGGAATCTCCAGGCGCCGCAACGGCGCCGGTGCTCGTGGAGCCCGGTTGTCCGGCGAGCGCCGACTGGCCGTTGCCCGGCGTAATGGCCGTGGCCGAACCCGACGCAGCTGCCGGATGCGACGGGCTTGAGCAGGCGGCGAGGACGAGTCCAGCGGCCACTAACAGGGCGGCCAAGACTGGTTTCCGAGGTTTACGACCTTGATAACTGTTCACGCAAAGCTGATACGGGACCGGGTTACAGCGCAGGTCGCAGCGGTGTAACCCGCTTCCGTATTGCTATGTGAATGACGATCGATACGACCGATTGAGCACCGGACCGAAAGGACACAGCGAGCGTGAACGACGCGGGGGCCTAGCATGAACCATGATCGGCAGCCGGGTGGTCAAAGCGCTGAGGTTTGGCGTGCGCGCGGTCTGGCCTGACGAGGCGCCGACGACGCTGCCAGGCGCGGTCTATCCGGATTGGGACGCGATCTACGCGGACAACGTCGGGCGCATCTACCGGCTGATGTTCGCGAAGGTCGGCAACCGTCCCGACGCCGAGGACCTCACCTCGCAGGTATTCCTGGCCGCGTACGGACCGCTGCGAGCCACCGCTGGAGTCGGGCAGGTGCGCGCGTACCTGACCGCGACCGCGCGCACGGTTCTGGCCGAACACTGGCGACGCACCCTCGGCCATCAGGTCACCGAAATCGACCTCGAGACCACCGATCTCGAGGACTACACGGGCCCCGCCGCGGCCGACGAGACCGCGAACGGCCCGACCCAGCAGCGCACGACGCGTATCCTGCGAGCTCTTCCCGAGCGGCAGCGGCAGATCCTGGTGTTGCGCTTCCTGCGCGGCTACTCGATCCGGCAGGCCGCGACCGAGCTCGGCGTCTCGATCGCGAACGCGAAGGTGTTGCAGCATCGCGCGCTGCGTGCGGCGGCGGGGCTGGACAAGGACGGAACGGAAGGGGAGGCGTCATGAGACACCCGGTCGACAGTTACGTGAACCGGCTGCTGCGTCGGCGCCGCCCAAAGCCGTTCGCACCCACCCAGGACGAACTGGCCGTCATGCGCACCGCGATCGACCTGATGGCCGCCGCCCCGGAGGCGCACGGTCCTCGCCCGCCGTTCGTCGAGCAGTTGCGTGCCCGGATCTCCGAGCAGGAGCGCGACGAAAAGGGGCCGGAGGCGGCCCGGCCGGCCTGGCGGGCCCCGGCGCGGCGTCGGTTTCTCGCGGCCGGTGCGCTGACCGCGGCCGGAGCGGCAGCGGGGGTCGGCGCGGACCGGATGGCGGTGATCGCGAGCGGCGAAGACCAGAACGGCCGGCCCGGACAGCCGGGGCCAGGGTCGGGGCCGCAACAGCCGCAGCCGCAGGCCGAGCTCACGCCGTCCGTGGGGGTCTGGCGTGACGTCGCGGCGTCCGCCGATCTCGCGGAGGGGGATGTGCACCCCTTCGATCTCGGCTCGGTCAGCGGTTTCCTGCGGCGCGCGTCAGGGCGCGTACAGGCTGTGTCAGGGATCTGCACTCACCAGGGCTGCCGGCTCGACCTCGCCGCCGCGCGCGACGAACTTTCCTGTCCCTGCCACGGCGCGACGTTCACCGTCGCCGGGGTGAATCTCACCCACCCTCGCCAGTCCAACGGCCCGCTGCCCGCGCTCCCCCGGCTCCCGGTGCGCGAGCAGACCGGCAGGATCCAGGTCTACGCTCCCCCGCCGAGCCCTTCCCACCAGGACTGATTCGTCCTCGCGGCGCACCGTCCGCCGATTTCTCTGCGGCTAGGCTCGGTTCCGGCCCATTTGTCGAGTGCGGCCCGGACGAGCGCGGTGAGAGGACCAGCGGTGACCGAGGAGTCTGCGTGGAATCGCACCGTTCTGCGCATAAACAACGAGCGGCTACTGCTCGGCAGGCTGCGCGCGGACGGGGCCACTTCGCGGGCCGAACTGGCGCGGATCACCGGCCTGTCCAAACCCACGGTCTCGACCGCGCTCGGCCGGCTTGAGCGAGCCGGCCTGGTGCGCGAGGTGGGCAAGGTGGCCAATGCGGGCCGCGGCCGCTCTCCGGTGCTCTACGAGGCCGACCCGACCGCTGGCTACGCGATGGGCATCGACATCGGGCGTAGCTGGGTCCGCGCGGCGGTGGCCGACCTCAACGGCGTGGTGCTCGGCCGTGGCGACGAACGCAACCAGGCCGATGACGCGGACGCCTTGGTCGCCATCGCCGGGACGCTGGCGAGGCGGGCGGCGGCTGAGGCCGGCCTGGAGTGGTCAAGCGTGCTGCACACGGTGGTCGGCAGCCCTGGCGTGACGGACAGCGCGACGCATGCGGTCCGGTACGCCGATAACCTGCCCGGCTGGGGACGGCGCGGCGCGACCGACCTCATGCAGCGGGAACTCGGCACCGGCCTTGAGGTGGTGAACGACGCGAACCTCGCCGCGCTCGGTGAGTACTCGGTGGGCGCGGGGCAGGGTTGCGAGCTGTTCGTGTACTTACTCGTCGGAACCGGCATCGGCGCCGGGATCGTGGCGGGCGGGAAGTTGTTCCTCGGCGCGCACGGGGCTGCCGGGGAGGTCGGATACCTGCCTTGGGGCGCAGATGGCGGCGGCGCGGGCGATGGTAACGGCGCGGACAGTAGTAACAGCGCGGGCGATGCGCCGACGCGCGGGATGCTCGAGGACGCGGCGGCGGGTGACGCGGTGCTCGCGCTCGCGCATGGCAGTGGGCTGACGGAGGCGGGCTCCGCGAAGGACGTCTTCGACGCGGCGCGCGCCGGAAGCGCGCGAGCGCTAGTAGTCGTCGGCTTGGAGGCGGAACGGCTGGCGCACGCGGTCGCGGCGGTCGCGGCGGTGATCGATCCGGCGCTGGTGGTGCTCGGCGGCGGGATCGGTGACAACGCGGATCTGCTGTTGGAACCGTTGCGCGCGGCGTTGCAGCGGATCACGCCGCTGCGCCCCGAACTGGTGCCCTCGCAACTAGGCGGGGACGCGGTGCTGCGGGGCGCGATCGCGACCGCGGTGACGGCGGCGCGGGAACGGGCGTTCGAGGCCTGGAACGCCGGCTAGGCGCCGTTCAGATCCAGTGGCCGGGGATCCAGTAGCCGGGACGGGAGGGGTGGCGGACCGCGAGTGCCCGCCGCCCCTCCCTCACCTCCCGGCTCCACCCACTAGAACCGGCTCAGAGAGGATTCGCAGAACCCTGTTTCGAATCCTATAGGGTCAGGACACCGGGATGTCCAGCTTCGGCAGGTTCCTGCCTGAGACGCTGATCACAGACCAAGATCCGTTTAAGTCCACAGCGCTGTGGCTCACGGTCGGCGTCTCGGGCTCACCAGGCCAGAGCGTGACGTCGTCGTCGCTCCAGATCGAGGCCCGCACTGCGTTGTCCCCCCAGCGGCTGCGCGCCGGAAGCGGTTCCCCTGCGTCCCCCTCGTCCCCCGCGTCCCCCTCGTCCCCCGCGTCCCCCGCGTCCCCGGCGACTCCTGCGCACATCTGTGCGCAGAAAGAACGCCCCGCGCCGGCTATCGGGTTGCCGCGGCGGGCTCGATCGTCGGCGCTTCGGCGGTCGCGACGTGACAGGCGGCCTGGTGCGCCGGGCCGTGTTCACGCAGCAGGGGCGTCACCGCGGCCGGGGGCGGTCGCAAATTTGTAAGGAAGTTAAACTATATGAGGTGCCGGCACACAACTGCGCCGCACCGCCTGACCCTCGGTCAGGCGGTGCGGCGCAGCGGGCGGCGGTACCGGAACGCGGTTCCGGTAGAGGTCAGCTTTGCAGGTAGTCGATCAGGTGCTGCTTCTCGTCCTCCAGCTGGCTGATGGTGCTCTTGACCACGTCGCCGATGCTGACGATGCCGACCAGCCGGTTCTGCGAGACCACCGGAATGTGCCGGAACCGGCGCACGGTCATCGTCTCGCGCAGTTCGTCCAGTGAGTCCTCGGGATGGCAGGTCTTCACCTGGAGCGTGGCTATCTGCTCCACCGGGGCGTCCAGGATCTCGGCACCGCGCTCGTTGAGGTGACGCACCACGTCGCGCTCGGAGACGATGCCGGTGACCGTGATCCCGTCCGGGGAGACCACGACCGCGCCGATATTGTGCTGGGCCAGCAAAGCGAGCAGGTCGCGGCAGGTGGCGTCGGGCCGGACGGTGATGACGCCGCCGCCCTTGTGTCCGAGTACGTCTCTGACCCTCATGGTGTCCTCCGCCTTTGGAGTTCGGCCTGGGTTCCTTTCACCGTGACCGACAAAGCGGCCGGGCGCCACCCCTTGAGGCAAAGCTTTCCCCGAGTGGAGGTATAAGGAACGCAGCTGGGTGGATCGCACGGCGGCCCCGGGCGGCCGGGTCGAGCGGCTCAGCAGGGCGCGTGCGGGAACGGCTGTTGATCAAGCAGTCCGCTCTCGTACGCGACGATCACCAGTTGCGCCCGGTCCCGCGCGCCCAGCTTCATCAACAGCCTGCTGACATGGGTCTTGACGGTGGGTGAAGCCAGGTGCAGGTGCTCGGCGATCTCGGCGTTGGACAGGCCGCGGCCGACCAACGCCAGCACTTCGTGTTCGCGGTCGGTGACGCCGTCAAGCGAGACGCGCGGCGCGCGCGACGGCTGCGGACTGCGGCTGAACTGCTCGATCAGGCGCCGAGTGACGGTCGGCGCGAGCAGCGCCTCTCCGGCGGCGACGACCGTGATCGCGTCGAGTAGTTGGGCCGGCGCGGTGTCCTTGAGCAGGAATCCGCTCGCGCCGGCGCGCAAGGCGGCGAATACGTACTCGTCGAGATCGAACGTGGTCAGAATCAGGACGCGGGCACCGCACACCTCAGCGTCCGAGCGCGAATCCGATCCGCCGCCGCCGGACTCGGCGCGCTCGCGCCCGGCGGCGATGATCCTGCGGGTGGCCTCGATTCCGTCGAGCTTCGGCATGCGCACGTCCATCAGGACCACATCCGGGCGCTCACGCTGCGCCAACTCGACCGCCTCCGCTCCGTCGGCCGCCGCGCCGACGACCGTCATTTCCGGGGCGGAGTTGACCAGCACCTCGAACGCGCCGCGGACCAGCGCCTGATCGTCCACGATCAGCACTCTGATCATGCGCCGCCGCCTTCCAGCAGCAGGCTGTGATCTACCGGCAGACTCGCCGCGACGCGGAATCCGCGCACCGGCAACGGCCCCGCCTCGAATCCGCCACCATGCAGGGCCGCGCGCTCACGCATGCCGATGATGCCGTGGCCGGGACCGATCGGCGCACCCATGCCGACCCCGTCGTCGGTCACCTCGATATTCAGCACGTCGGGCGCGTAGGCGAGGCGGATGCGGCACCGGTCAGTGCGCGCATGCTTCACCACGTTGGTCAGCGCTTCCTGCACGATCCGATACGCCGACAGCTCCACGCCCCCGGGCAGCGCCCGCTGCGGTCCGCGGATATCCATGTCCACAGCGGTGCCCGCCTGCCGCACCCGGCTGATCATGTCATCGAGGTCTGCGATGCGCGGCGCCGGAGCGCGTACCGTCTCGCCGGAGTCTTCGCGCAGCACTCCGAGCAGCTGCCGCAGTTCCGCGAGCGCTTCGCGGCCGGTGGTCTCGATCACGGCCAGCGCCGAGCGCGCCTGCTCGGGCTGCGAGTCCAGGACGTGCCGCCCGACTCCGGCCTGCACGGTGATCACACTCATACCGTGCGCCACCACATCGTGCAGCTCGCGGGCGATGCGCAGCCGTTCCTCAGTCACCGTGCGCCAGGCGAGTTCGTGCTCTGCCCGCATCTGATCCTGGGCCTGCGCCCGGACCGCCGCGACGTACGCGCGCTGTCTGCGCACCGCGAAGCCGATCGCCCACGCCGCACACAGCACGGCCGCTGGCGTCACCGACTGCGCGATGAAGACCCATTGCTCCTGCCGCGGGGCCTGGACCACAGACCTGTTCGGAGCCGCGCCGAAGAACAGCACCATGACGAGAATCGCGCCGATCAGCGCGCCGAGCGAAACCCGTTTCGGGCGCACCGCGGCCACGATGTACAACGCCAGGCCGACCGCGATGAACGGATCTCGCTGGAATCCGCCCAGGTAGGAGACGACGCAGGCCACGAAGGCCAGCGCGAGCATGGAAAGTGGCGCGAGCCGCCGAAGCGCGATGGCGAGTCCGGAGAGCACGGCCGCGGCGACGCCCACGCTCATCGGCAGCGCCAACGGCCGCGGATGCTGCGGTATCAGCGCCGACCTGATCAACAGCAGATTGAGCACGAAACCGACCGCCGCGTCCACGATGAACGGTGACGCACGACGCCAGTCGATCGCGGAAAGCTTCACGTCCTGACCGTAATCCGTGCGCGCTGCCTGCGCATCGTCCCGCGGATGTACCGCGGCGCCTCATTCCGAGGGCGTACGTAACGGCCGCGCCGAAGCAGCCGTACGTCTCCTGGCTCGTCCGCGCACTGATACGCCGGTCCGACGACGCGCGACGTGTTCGCCTGGACGCTTGCCAGGTCAGCATCGCTCGGACCCGGCCGCGCGCCGAGGTCCCGAATTCAGCGGAGTTCCGCATGATCGAAATCAAGGACGTCAGCAAACGCTACGGCGGGAAACTCGCGGTCGACGGCCTTTCATTCGCTGTGCGACCAGGAATGGTCACCGGCTTCCTCGGCCCGAACGGCGCCGGGAAGAGCACCACGATGCGCATGATCCTCGGCCTCGACGCACCGGATCGCGGCGAGATCAGCATCGACGGCCGCCGTTACGTCGAGTTCAAACGGCCGCTGTATCGCATCGGCGCCCTGCTCGACGCGACGGCCGTGCACGGTGGCCGCAGCGCACGCGCGCACCTCGAAGCCCTCGCCCGCAGCAACGGAATGCGGCGTCCACGAGTCGACGCCGTGCTGGACCAGGTCGGGTTGAGTGCGGTGGCCGCAAAGCGAGTCGGCGGGTTCTCGCTCGGCATGAAGCAGCGGCTCGGCATCGCAGCGGCGCTGCTCGGCGAGCCGCAGGTGCTCATGTTCGACGAGCCGGTCAACGGCCTGGACCCGCAGGGCGTGCGCTGGGTACGCGAACTGTTCCGGTCGCTGGCGGCGGAAGGGCGCACGGTGCTTGTTTCCAGTCACCTGCTCAGCGAGATGGCGCAGACCGCTGACCATTTGGTGGTGATCGGGCGGGGCCGGTTGATCGCGGACACCGGGGTCGAGCAGTTCGTGAATGCCGGTTCCGCCGGCCGGATTCTCCTGCGCACGCCCTACGCCGGTGATCTGGCCCGGCTGCTGGTGGCGGAGGGCGCGCAGGTGGAGCCGGCCGAACGCGAAATGCTCGCGGTGACCGGCGTGACGCAGGAGCGGATCGGCGACATAGCCGCAGCGCACGGGCTGGCGATTCACGAAATGCGGGCGGACCGCGCCTCGCTGGAAGAGGCGTTCATGGAACTGACCGAGGAAAGCGTCGAGTACCGCGCGGCGGGAGGCCCGCGATGAGCACCGCGACGGGAACTGGGCAGCAAGCCGTGACGCTCACGGGTTCGAACACGCCGCTCGGTGGTTCGCCGGCGCGATTCCTCGACCTGCTCGCCGCCGAGTGGATCAAGCTGCGCTCGGTGCACAGCACGTACTGGGCGCTGCTGTTCGCGGCCGTGCCGTCGATCCTGGTCGGGATTCTCATCGCCCAGAACGTCAGCTCCAACTGGGCGAACCTCATCGTGCACCCGGATTTCAAGTTCGACGCGCTCGCCTCGAGTTTCGACGGCTTCGAATTCAGCCAGCTGGTCATGGGCGTGCTCGGGGTGCTCGTGATCAGTGCCGAGTATTCCAGTGGCCTGATTCGCTCGACCTTCGCCGCGACGCCGCAGCGGCGCGCGGTGCTCGCCGCCAAGACCGTGATGATCGGCATGCTGGCGCTGCTGTGCGGCGAGATCCTGTCCTTCGCCGTGTTCTTCCCCGTCCAGGCGATCATGCACCGGGTCGGCGTCGGCGTGTCGCTCGGCTCACCCGGAGCCCTGCGCGCCGTACTGGTCGCCGGTTTCTACCTCGCTGTGCTGGCGCTGATCGGGCTGGCCTTCGGGGTGTTGCTGCGGCACACGGCCTGGGCGATCTGCGCGGTATTCGGCCTGGTGTTCATTCTGCCGGGGGTGGCTTCCGCGTTTCCCGCGCCGTGGGGCGACCGGATCGGCAAGTTCCTGCCCCCGGACTGCCTTGGGCAGCTGATCTCGCAGCACCCGCACGCCAACGATCTTTCCCGGCCGTGGTCGTTCGTGATGCTCGTCGCCTATCCGGTCGTCCTGCTCGCATTGGCCGACCATGCGCTGCGGAGGAGCGACGCATGATGACTTAAGACGCTGGCCACGGCCACGCTCTTCCCATAAGTCGGACTGGATGACAATCTGTGGCATGGCTCGCGACGAAACCCGAAGGGCCGATCCCGCGTCGGTCCTTCGCCACATCGTCCGCGAGACGGGGACCAGGTCAAGTACGGCCGCCCAAGGAGCCACCGGTGCGCACCCGACTACGTAGAACATCGATGGTCGCCGCCGCTCTCGTCCTCGCCATCGACGCTCGGCCGATCGCGGCGAGCGCGGCCGGCACATCCACCGTGGGTTGGGTGAGGCTCGCGCAGCTCTCCCCGACGATGGCATCCGTCGACGGTGACCTCTCCGGTGCCTCGGGCGCAGCACAACCAGTCATGGCACACGCGGCGTACGGGACGATGTCGCAGTATCAAGCGGTCGCGCCGGGCGGCTATACCGCGTCGTTCCGCGAGGCCGGCAGTTCCGCGACGGCAACGACCCAGCTCACCGTGGCGGCCGGACAGGCATACACAGTCGCGGCCTTCGGAACGGCAGCGGCCAAGCTCCAGGTGCTGAACGACGCACTCACCGCGCCAGCCGGAAAGGCGAGCGTCCGCGTCATCGAAGCTTCGCGGTTGAGCCCGACCGCGTCCGTCATGTTGGGCACCGAGCCCTTGGCCGCCAATCTGCGTTCGCCAGGCGCTTCGCCTTACCAGACGGTCAATCCGGGGACGGGCGCACTGCTGGTCACGACAAAAGCCGCCATCACGCAGACCGTCTCCGCCAGCCTGATCGCGAACAGCACGTACAGCGTGGTGATCTTGGATGGAACAGAGGACACCGCGCGCGTGCTCGTAGTCGGTGACGCAATCGGGATGGGCACGATGCCGAAAGGCAGTGTGGCTACCGGTTTCGGCGGTACCGCCGTCGCGAGGCACGACTACGCGCTGGAGTTCTCGCTGCTGGCCGCGATGCTGGTGCTCATCGCGACCAGGGAACTCAGACGGCGTCGGCGATCCGGATGAGCGCGCGATGAGATGGCATCCCAAGCACGCCAGGCCGCACCAGTGGTTCGTCAAGGACGGTCGGCCTTCGCTGGGCCGCGTCGGCGCGGCCGCACTCGCGGTGGCCACAGTCGTCGGAGTAACGGCCGCCATAGCGCGCGGCGCCTCCTCTCCGGCACCGAAGGCGAAGGCACCGGCAGTGGTCGTGGTGCCGGTCGCATCGCCTACCGGCGACGACGCGAGCCCGAGCAGTTCCCCGGCCGCCGACGCGCGTCCGGTGTCGATCGACATTCCGGCGATCAACGTGCACACCACGCTGCAAACGCTCGGCCTCGACGCGTCGGGCGCGCTGGAGCCGCCGACGAATCTGACCGAGGCCGGCTGGTACACCGGCAGCTCGGTGCCGGGCCAGAATGGACCCTCGGTCATCGCAGGACACGTAGACTCCTTCAACGGCCCGGCGGTCTTCTTCAACGTCAAGTCGCTGAATCCGGGAGACCGGATCACCGTGGGGCTCAGCTCGGGTCAGAGCGTGGCGTTCCAGGTGATGCTGGTGCAGCACTATCCGAAGGCTGATTTCCCGACCCAGGACGTGTACGGCGCGCGGCCCGACCCGGAGCTGCGGCTGATCACCTGCGGCGGCGCGTTCGCGGACGGACACTATCTGGACAACATCGTCGTGTTCGCGACGCTGGCCAAGTGAAATTTTCTCCGCAGCGAGTGGTTGACCGCGCATGAGACCACTGATTTACCAGTGATGCTTGTCGGTTCGGATCCGGTCTGCTTACTTGGCGTCCAGCCGGCTGATCGCCGGCCGTATCGTCAAGGGGAGGATCATGGTGAGACGACTGGCGTCACCTGAACCGACGCACCATCCGCTGATCCGGCGCTCAGCACTCGTGTCCGCGGTCGCGGCGCTCGGGCTGGCGATCAGCCCGGTGGCCGCGCACGCTACCGAGACGCTGAGCGCGACCGGCAACGGCTGGGCCGTCGACCAGGCCACGGCTTACGCGAACGCCAAGGCCGACGCGTACGGCAATCTCTGGGAGCTGGCCTACTCGCGCGGCGAAACCTGCACCAACGTGACCTACACGACCGTGTTCTACTACCCGGTTCCCGGCGCACCCTATGGGTTCGCGGTCCAGGAACGGGCCACCGGCACCTGCTCCTAGCTGGTCCGTTGTGTGTCCGCCGGGCCTTCCGGCGGACACACGCCGACAGCTTCCCCAGTTGTCTCGCCCAACTGGACAACCCGCTTTTCCCGCCCAACCAACCGCCGCCCGCCCTCCCGCTCTTCCCAACAAAACCCCCGCGATGACATCTCCGCGACGCGGCTTGAGGAGAGCGGCGAGTCTCGTTCACGGCAGCACTCGACAACAGACGTCCTTGTGCCAATGCCGCGTAGTTAAGGGGTGGTGTAGGTGGCGGGGGCGGTTTTGCGGAGTCGTTGTTTGCTGGCCCATTCGGAGAGTTGGACGCGAAAGCTGTTGAGGTTGTCGATGTCGCCGAGTGCGTCGGCGATCTGGGTGGC
>DASUAR010000317.1:0-72059 GCA_035763685.1 Actinocrinis sp.
GTACGGATCGCCAGGTACTGCTCGAAGGTCGCGGTCCCCTGGATCGAGGGCTGATTGACCTGCTGGTGCTCGTAGATGTTGTACGTGCCGCCGTCACTGGTCATCTGGCCCATGTAGGTGCCGGCCGTGTTCGGAGAGCCGCTGTAGTTCTCCTCCACGTAGTACTCGACCAGCGGATTGGTCGACCAGCCGTAGAGCGAGATCAGCGTCGTGCCGCCGCGGGCGCTCAGGCTGCTGGTGAAGCTGACGGTCTGGTTGCTGCCGGGGTTCCAGCCGACGCCGTCGACGAAGTCGCCGACGTTGCTCCAGGACGTGGAGTAGCTGTTGCTCGAGTTCAGCGTGATACACGCCGACCCTTGGCCGTTCGTCCACATCTGGTAGTACATGCCGCCGTTGTTGCCGGTCTGACTCGAGCAGATCTGCGTGGCGGCGCTGGCGGTGCCCGGCAGCACCGTCGTGACCAAGGCGAACACGGCGCCGAGCGCCGTGGCTACAGCGCTGCCGACGAAGAGCCTGGTGCGGCCGCGTCTGCGCCCCGTGAGTGGGGTGGGGGCATCGTTCACGTGCGTGCTTCCTCCTCGTGAAGGCCGACCCGGATCGACGGTGCGTGGGTGAGGCCTGATGGGCGGAAGTATTGGCCCGGCGCCGAAGACTTGGCAACAACTTTCGGAGATCTTGCGAAAAGCCCGGAACGGAAATCGATTACGGAAATCGAATTACAGCTGGTCAGCTTGATATGGCTGGTCACGGCGCGATGCCGGGACATTGGAAGTTTCAGTCAGGCCGGCGACCGCGGATAACCCGACCCGAAACATTTCGAACTTATCCCCGGCCTTCCAGGACGATCCAGGTGCGGCCTGGCGCGAGCGGCATCGGCGCGCCGTTGATCGTGTAGCCGGTCGGCGAGGTGTCGGTGGGCTTCGACCATTGGCCGTGCCAGACCTGGCCGCCGCGGTAGAAGTCGGCCAGGCCCTGGCCGGTGGTCTCCGAGAAGACCTCGTTGTCGGGATGCCCGGCGTTGTGGTCGGTGTATTTGCCCGGCACGACGTGGACGTGCTGAATGATCACGTTGTCCGCGCTGGTGCGGCCCTGATCGGTGGTATTCGTGGCGCGGCCGTCGACCGACACCAGCCATTGGGTCCCCGAGGCGGTGAAGGTGAAAGAGGCCGAGGGCATGGTGGCGCTCACCGACGCCGCCGACTGCCCGCCGGCCGGCGCGGGACCGAAGCGCAGGCCCACATCCTTCGCCGCGGCCAGGTCGGGGTAGGCGGTGAAGATGCTGGCCGGGGAAATGTAGGTCGGGTCGTTGCCGCCGTTGCTGAATTGCCTCGACGCAGTGGCCGGGGTGATGTTCTGCACGTTGGCCGCGGCGAGGTCGGGCAGCAGCCCGGAGATCGCGCCGGAGTAGGCCAGCCCGACGCGGCCATAGGCGGCCAGCAACGGGATGTCGGTCTGCCGCGCGCTGCGGACCGGTCCGACGCGGGCCGGGGCGTGCGAGCTGTCGTAGATCGCGAGGTAGCGGCTCAGCCCGCCCTCGACCTCGATGACGTAGACGATGTCGGCCGAGTTCAGTCCGGTTTGCCGCCGCTGCGCCGAGCCGACGTTGTCGATCTTGACCGCGAGGACGTGGCCTGCCGTTCCGACGCCGGTCAGCGGGCTCACCGCGGGCGTGCTGGCCGAGGGCGAAGGCTTCGCGGAACCGCTGGAATGGGAGCAGGCCGCGGCGCCGAGGCACAATCCCGGGCCGGCCAGCGCCAGTAGTGCGAAGGCCGCGAACCTGCGCGGTCGGGGCGTGGCAACCACGCTCGTGCTAGTCGCGTGAGGACTCAGATTCGCTTGGTCCGCCATGTGCACTCGCCGCCCGCCAGGTCTCAGAACGCTCACTGCCGACTCCACTGTCTCAGGCCGCGAGCGATACGACGAGCCGGGGTGAACCCGGTAACGTCGTTCTTCCGGCCGGTTCGGGCCGGTTTACTCCACGGAAGCGGCGGCGAGATGTGCACCACGGTGGTCAGCATCGATCCACACTCGGCCGTCCCGGTGTTGCTGATCGGGGTGCGCGATGAGTTCCTCGACCGGCCGTGGCTGCCACCCGGCCGGCGCTGGCCGCGCCGCCCCGAACTGGTCGGCGGCCAGGACCTGCAAGCTCTGGGCACCTGGCTGGCGGTGAACCCGCAGGTGCCGCGGGTGGCGTGCGTGCTCAACGCACACGGCGAGCCGGCCGCGCCATCGCGTCGGCTGACCCGCGGCGAGTTGCCGCTGCGCTTCGCGGCCGACGGGCAGGCCGGTGACCTCGACATCACGCGGTACGACCCGTTCCATCTGGTGTGGGCGACGCCGCAGTCGGTTCGCTTGTGGAGCTGGAACGGGGCCACCCTCGACGAGCGGCCGCTGCACGCGGGCTTGCACATCATCGTCAACAGCGGTCTCGAGGGCACCGATGAAAGCGAAGGGCCGGGGGCTGCGCAGATGCGTGCGCGCATCGAGTACTTCCGGCCGCTGCTCGAGAAGGCGCCGCGACCCGAACCACGCGAAGGCGTCGCCGAGACCGCGTGGGGCGAGTGGCTGCCGCTGGTGAGCGGCGCTGGACTTGATTTCGCCGATGCCCGCGCGCTCGTGCTGCGCCGAAGCATCGAAGAGAGGCAGTGGGGCACCTCGAGTCTGAGCCTGGTGGCGCTCACTCGGGCCGGCGCGCGTTACGACTTCTGCGGGGATCCCGCCGAAGCGCGCCCGGTGTGGTCGCGCGTTCTCTGATCGTGAAACGTGCGGGGCGCGGCGTGCGGCGTGAGGCGTGAGGCGTACGTCTAGACCGCGATGCGGCGCGCGGTGGCGCTGCGCTTGCTCTGCTCTTCCAGGAACCGCTGCGCCTCGGCGAGGTCCCGATGGCGTAGCAGGATCCTGACAGGTCCGCGGGCGGTGTGCAGCGCGACGGTCGCCAGCGAGAGCGAGCGCTGCCACGGCCCCTGGACCAGATGCAATGACTGCACCTTGACATGCGGTATCACGCTGTACCGAGGGTGCAGCAGGCCGCGCCGCGCGATGACGACAGTATCGTCGAACCCGTATGCGTAGGACCGATGCCAGAAGAAGGCCCGCCACCGGGCGCGGTCCGGCGCAGGCCGCAACGGCACGTCGGCGAACTGGATCCCGAGCAGGTGCCCGACAACCGCGAACGCCTCGCCGACCGGGGCCACCGGCAACAGCACCGCGGTCGTGCGGCGGCCCGGCTCGCCGCGCCCGCCGCCGTGCGCGTATCCGGCGACGTTCATGCGCACGCGCGCCCAGCCCGCCGCCCGCCAGAACAGCGGCTGGCTAATCTCGATGGCCTGGAGCCGGTTGACCGGCACCGTCTGCGCGTAACGGTTGAGCAGTCCGTGCCGCAGCCGAATCCCGTCACGCGAAAGCGAGAGGGTGAAGCCGTAGTAGCGCTGCAGCCGCTCCCACGCCAAGCCGATCGCCGCGATCGTCTCGGGGATCGTGCCGCTGAGCGCGTGAAACGATCCGATGGCGACGACCGCGATGTTGGCCGCCGCTGCGAGGGCGGCGAACCACACCACCGGTGACAGCGCCCATGAGGCCAGGAATCGGCCGTGCGGAACGACCGCGAGCGCGACCTCGTCGGATTCAAGCCCGTACGGCACGCCGCCGTGGTACGCCAGGGCGCTCCGCGCTCCCGGTGCGCTTTCGTCAGCCTGCTGATTCGTGCCCGCGTGGCCCTCGACGGCGACGACCTGCTCGACCCGGCTGAGCAGAAACGCCCGTAGCCGAGCGGCCTCCTCCTGCCGCACGCAAGCCAGCCGGAAGTGTCCGTGCCTGCCCCCGCCGAGTTGCAGACGCAGCTCGGCCAGCCCGAACATTCGCGCCAGTACCGGCTGATCGACATCGACGGCCTGTATTCGGTCGAAGCGCGCGGTACGGCTCTGCCGGAAGACCACGCCGGAGTCCAGCCGGAATTCCTCGGGTGCGACCCGGAAGCTGGTGCGTACCCACGCGAGCACGCCGAGGAGCGCCGCGGCGAGCGGGATGATCACCTCCAGCAGTGCGCCGCCGCCCAGCGCCCGGCCGCTGACCACCGCGACCACGAGCCCTGACAGGACCCGGCGCGCCTCGTGCACCGCGTTCACGACGATCGACCAGGGGTGGGTGCGGCGCGGCACACTCCAGTCCACGCCCGCGGCGGCCTGGTTCACAGCCCGGCCATCCGGGCCTCGCCGAGTGCGGCGAGCCGATCGCGCAACTGCTCCGCGTGCGCGGGTTTGAGTCCCGGTATGCGCGCGTCGGACGCGGCTGAGGCGGTGTGCAGTCGCAGGGTGCAGATACCGAGGGAGCGCTCGATCGGCCCGGCGACGATGTCGACGAACTGCATCCGCCCGTACGGCACCACAACCTGCTTGCGCACCAACAACCCGTGATCGATCAACAGATCCTCGCCGCGCTCGCGGAATCGCCAAGTGCGCGCCGAGCGCCCGAGCGGATACCACGCCAGCACCATCAGTCCGGCCGCCACCGCGGCGAGGACGAGCTGCGCGGTACCGCTGGTCAGCCCGGCGATCACCGCGGGCACGGCGACGAGAGCCAGGAGCTTGATACGTCTGGCGAGCGCGAGCCTGCCGCGAGCGACCACGTGCCAGCCGCCATCCCCGTTTCCTCCCCCGACGGACCGGGCCGCCACCTGCGAACCGGCGCCGGAAGGAGGCTCCCCATCGATCATTCGTGCAGTCTAATCGCTCGTTCAGGCGCAAGGCGGGTTCGCTGTGCGGTCCTCTTCACCGCTTGCGCAGCCGCAGACTGTTCCAGCTCGCGTCCGCCGTCCAGCCACCGTCCACCGGGAGCGCGACACCGTTGACGAACCCGCTCGCGGCGGGATCGGCGAGGAACGCGACCGCGGCGGCGATGTCGTCTGGAGCGGCGAATCTGCCCATCGGCACCCGCTCGGTGATGTCGGCGTCGGTGTATCCGCCGGCGGCCTGGTCCGCCTCATCCATCTCGGTCTTGACCCAGCCGGGGCACACGGCGTTCACCCGCACCCCGCGCCCGCCCCACTCGGCGGCGAGCGTGCGGGTCAGGCCGATCAGGCCGTGTTTGCTGGCGTTGTAAGCCGCGCGGTCCGCGATGCCGTGCAAGCCGGCGATCGACGCGATGTTGACGATCGACCCGCTCCCGGCGGCGAGCATCGCCGCGCCCAGCGCCCGCGACAGTAGGAACGGGCCGGTCAGGTTCACGTCCAGCACGCGCCGCCACTGTTCGGCCGTCGTCTCCTCGGCGGGGCGCAGCAGCGAGACGCCCGCGTTGTTGACCAGCACATCGATCCGGCCGTACTCGGCGAGCGCGCGGTCCGCCAGCTCGGTTGCGTACGGTTCCGAGGCAACGTCTCCGGCCAGTGCGAACGCCGCCGCGCCTTGGCCGCGTAAGGCAGCGAGGGTCTCGGTCGGCTCACGCAGGTCCGCCAACACCATCGCGTATCCGCGTGCCGCCAACACCTCGGCCACACGGCGTCCGATCCCCTGCGCGGCCCCCGTCACCACAGCGACCGCGCCTGGCGCTACCGCGTTCTCCACGCTGTTCGCACTCATCCGGCACTCCTACCCGCGCACCCTCTTAGCCCATGAATATGCTCAGCGGCCACCGAGGGCAAACGAGGTTCGCGCCCGCGGCGTCTATCGTCCGGTGAAATCGGGTGCGCGCTTCTCCAGGAACGCGCTCATCCCCTCTTTCTGGTCCGCGGTGGCGAACAGACCGTGGAAGAGGCGCCGCTCGAACAGGATCCCCTCGCGCAGGCCCACTTCCAGCGCCCGGTCCACCGCCTCGCGCGCCGCCATGACGGCGGGCTTGCTATACGACGCGATGGCCGCGGCCGCGGCAGCCGCCTCGTGCATCAGGCGGTCGGCCGGACAGACGCGCGCGACCAGCCCGCACCGTTCCGCCTCGGCGGCGTCCATGGTGCGACCGGTGAGGATCAGGTCCATCGCCTTGGCCTTGCCGACCAGTCGGGTCAGTCGCTGCGTGCCGCCGATGCCCGGAATGACGCCGAGCTTGATCTCCGGCTGGCCGAAGACCGCGTCCTGCGCCGCGAACACCAGGTCGCACATCATGGCCAGCTCGCAACCACCGCCGAGCGCGTATCCGGATACTGCGGCGAGTTTCGGGGTGCGCAGCGCGGCGAAGTCGTCCCAGCCGGCGAAGTAGTCCTCTTCGAACATCTCGGTCGAGGACTTCGGTGCCATCTCGCGGATATCGGCGCCGGCCGCGAAGACGCGCTCCGAGCCGGTGATGACGAAGCAGCCCACCGTCGGGTCGCGGTCCAGCGGCTGCAACGCGCCGACCAGTTCGTGCATCAGATCACTGCTCAGCGCGTTGAGCACTTCGGGCCGGTGCAGCCGTACGGTGACCACGCGGTCGTGTCGCTCGATCTTCAGGTTCACCGGATCCTCCTTTACGAGTCCCAGATGGCGCCGTAGGCCGGGATGCCGAGGCGTTCCATGCCGTGCACGACGCTCCAGGTCAGCTTCTTGTTGGAGATGCAGATCACTGCTTCGGCCCCGCTGGAAACGTAGGCGGCGTAGGCCAGGCGCAGCATGTCGGGTTTGCCGCGCACCGAGGTGTCCCAGACCAGCGCGTCGGGCCGGGCGGCCAGGATCTCGTCGACCAGCGCGTCGCCGTAGGTCTCGCGCGGGCTGCGGGTCGCCCACACCAGCTTCGAGGGCACTTCGTCCGCGAGCAGATGCGGCAGGACCGGTCCGATGCCGCTGCCGGTCGCCACGTAGACCACCTTGGCGAACAGGGTTTCGATGTTCGCCACTCCGGCGGTGGGGATGCCTTTCACCCACACACGCCTCGGGGCGTCGTCGATGAAGGAGGCAGTCCAATCGCCCGCTCGGGAGATGGTCAGGCGGAAACCGGCCCGCCCGGGCGCCGGGACGTTCGCGAAGGAGTGCCACTCGCGTAGCGGGCTGCGGCTGACGGCTGTCGACGAACCGGCGAAGGGGGTCACGCCGTGGTCGAACCGGGTCAGGGCGACGTGCGGGGACGGCCGGTCGATGGCGACCGTCACCTTGCGCAGCCGCAGCCACGGCAGAGCGACGCTCAGCGTGATGACGGCGAGCACCCACACCGCGGGCTGTGTCAGCGGTGCGTGCCCGCCTGAAGCGAGAAGCGTCTGCGCCCAAAACAACCCGAGTGCCGTCCAGCCGCCGAAGCGGTGCGTGCGCTCGAAGAGGTCGTGGAAGCGGGAGCGCAGCGGCTGGAGTGCGGTCGTCACCACGGCGAGCAGCAGCAGCGCCAGTGCGCCGGACACAGCCAGCCGCGCGGTGCCCACCCCGCCCTCGTGATGCAGCCGGCTGTCGATGAGGGATCCGGTGTAGGCGAGGAACCAGAGTGTGCCGGCCAGCGCGCCGCCCACGTGGAGCCCGCCGAAGTGGTAGACCTTGCCGAGGGTCCAGCGGACGCGCAGTGGCCAGGTGACCGGGGCGCGGGTCGCGAGCCAGAACAGGATATTGACGACATACTGCTGGCGAATCAGGATTGCGAGCGCGAAGTTGGCCAGGGTCACGTTCGACAGGTCCGCCAGGGCCGCGCCGCCGGGTGCCGACCACCAGCCTGCCGGGCCGAGCGCATAGGCCAGCAACCCGAGATTCACCGCGAGGACCAGGGAAATCAACCGATTGTAATGGCACAGCGCCGGCCGCTTCCCGATGCGCCGCAGGACGTGTATCGGCGGCGGCAGCTCGCCATCAGTACCCAGATCATCGTGGTAGGCGGCCTCGTTGCGCGGCCGAGTGCCAAGTCGCGCGTCACTCATGCCGTCGCCACCTGCTCGGCGCCGGGCACATTCACCACGGTCTCCAGCAGCGCCGCTTTGTCGATCTTCCCTCGGCTGGTGACGGGCAGTTCCGGCAGCGCATATACCGCCGCGGGAACGCAGTAATACGGCAACGCTCTTCGCACTGCCCGCCTCGCCTCCTCCCCGTCGACATCTCCGGGCGCGACAAAGGCGATCAGCGTTCTGCTATCTAGCTTCAACGTCGCCGCCCGCAAGCATCCGGGCACTGATTCGAGCGCCGCCGAGACCGCGTCGAGTTCGACCCGGAACCCTCGGATCTTGACTTGGTCGTCGGTGCGGCCAAGGTGTTCAAGCTCGCCGTCACGGGTCCATCGGCCCAGGTCGCGGGTGCGGAACATCAGCCGCCCGGCACCGAGAAAGGGATCGGGCGCATAGCGTTCCCCGGTCAGCTGCGGATTGCCGACATAGCCCGCCGACACGCAATCGCCGCCGGCCCACATCTCCCCCACCTCCCCGATGCGGCATGGCCGACGCTGTTCATCGAGCACGTACACAGTGTTGTTCGGCGTCGGCCGCCCGATGGACAGCAGCGGGGCGCGCGGATCGTGGCGCTGCATGGTGTTGACGATCGTGGTCTCGGTGGGACCGCAGGAGTTGTAGAACTCGCATATGCGAGCCCAGCGATCGGCCAGCGTACGCGGGCACGGTTCGCCGGCGACCGCCGCCACCTTCAGCCCATGGCAGTCGGCCGGGTCGAGCGCGCTGAGGATCGTCGGCGTGGCGATGAGGACCTGCACCCGCTGCGCCGTCTCGGCGATCGACTCCCCGCGGATGACCAGCGTCCCGCCGTGGCTGAGGCAGCCGAGGATTTCCCACGCCGCCATGTCGAATCCGATGTTAAGTATTTGACCCACCCGCCAGCCCGGCCGGATGCCGAGGCCGCCCGGCTCGCTGAGCAGGATGTTGCAGATGTTGCGATGGGTGACGGTAACCCCGTTGGGCTGCCCCGTGGTCCCCGACGTGAACAACACGTAGCAGCCATGCTCCGCGCGCACCGCGTCTTCGGGCTCGAAGAACGTGTACTCGCCATCACGCATCGGCTCCGCCATCAGCGCATCGACAGCAATACAGCTGTGGCCTTCCGGCACCGGCGTGGCGTCAGCGAACCGGGACAGCGTCAGGATCACCTTGGTGGACGCCGTGGTGACGATGTGCCGCAGGTGGGTTTGAGGGCAGATACGCGCGTCCTGAGGCACATAGGCCGCGCCGGCCTTCAGTGTGGCCAGCAGGCCGACGAGCATCGGGATCGAACGCTGGGCAAACAGCGCAACGTTGTCACCAGGCCGTACGCCGCGGCGTGCCAACAGCGCCGCCAGCCGGTTGGCCTGACGGTCCAGCTGCGCGTAGGTGATGCTCTCGCCGAGGTGTTCGGCCGCGACGACGTCGGGAGTGAGCGCGGCCCAGGCCTCGAAAGCGTGGTGGATGCGGGTATACGGCAGCGATACGACCGGGCCGAACCCGAAGCGCCGAAACAGACGCCGTTCCTCCGCCGGAAGGTGTGCGAGCAGCGCATGCTGCTGCTCAGGGGCCTTATGCCCAATGGCCGCCGGTTGCTTTCCGCGGCGGGCACCGCGTGCGGCGGCGGGGTGAGCAGACACCTCGATGACGTCTTGAGACATGCGTGTACCCCTTCATGCGGTGGCTTGCGCCAGGGCGCACGAAACTGGCCCGCTGCTGCTTGTGGGTGGCCGGCTCGCCGTGCGGCGAGCGTGAAACGGGCGCGGGACAGCACGGTGCCGAGGCGCGCGAACGTCCCGATCGGGACGCCGTAGGGAAAACGTCGAATCGTCGATCGTCAGCCGCGCCGGTCGGCGTGGCTTGTGAGTATGGACGTCGGTGTGGAAGAAGTCGTCGGAAGAAGATCGTCGGCGATTGGGCGTGGGCATCCCCGCCGCGGAGGTGAATACGAACTCGAATACGTTCGGGCTCCGCGCCGGTACCTGACATGGAAGACGGACGCGCTGCCCGCGTCAATAGCCGCAGCGACACTGTATGTTTCGGTGCGGACAGCCACCCACACCACCACAAACCGGGAAGATGAGCCGCGCTCGCGTTTACGCCGGTCAAACTTGTCCAGATCGGAACACCGCATGCTCAACGGCAGATGTCGTCGAGGGGGCTCGGGCCCGGCGATCGTGAAAGTTGCCGCCTGCGCGGCCAGACATCCCATCTCAACTGACTTAAACAGCGGGCCCGGGTGACCGGTTCGAAGCTCAGGCCGGTTGCTGCCCGGAAGGCGGCGGCGCGGCGGGAGTGCCCGTGCCCCGCCGAGGTTCGGTGCGCAGCTTGCTCGGCTCCGCGACCACGAATTCGATGTAGGTCAGCGCGTCGCGCAGCGTATCGAGGGCCTCGCCCGCGACGGCCGAGGTGCGAGCCGCCACCATCTTCGCCGAAACCAAGGTCATCGCGTTGCGGAAGTCACTGATCTGATCCTGCATCTGCGCCGCTCGTGCGTTCAGCAGTTCCTCCGCGCCGCGTAGCCCGTCGAGGTCCTCGCGCAGCTCCCGAATGAGCTGCCCGGTGCGCGCGGACTGCTCGGCGAGCACGTCGGCCTGCTCTTCGCCGGCCCGCGCGGCGGCGGCGTGCTGCTCCGCGACCCGGCGGTCGCTCTCTTCGAGGTCTTCGATCCGCTCCATGAGGCGCTTACGCGCGGCCACGATGTCCAGGATCGTGCGATGCACAACGGCCAGCAGCTCCGTCTGCGCACGCGCCACGTTGGCCAACCGTTCTTCGAAGTTGTACATCGCTGCCTCCCCGACCAAAACCCGTCCCGTGGACAACGAACGATCACGGCACCGCGTTCCCCATACCAAATGCCGCCGCCACGGTTAAGCCCGTGACGCTTTCACGCAGCCGCCCTTTCGCGCTGACGGCATTGCCCTCGTCCGCGCCGTCGAACTGCTCCGCCCGGCAACCGACGTGGCAGCCCGGTATCCATGCGGCGGCGAGTGCGTTACCGTCACCGCCGTTGCCCGATGCTGACAACGGGGGATTCGATGCGTGCTGCGATTCGGAATCTGTGCATATTGAGCTTGTCGGCCGCATTGTGCGCACCGGCCCCGGCTCTGGCCACGACGAGCACTCCAGCCGATACCGCAGCCGAGGTAGGACTGTCAGCTTTCGATCATCAGCGGTTGCATTGGACGAGTTGCACGGGCATCGACGACCCGAAGCTGCAATGCGCCTCGGTGCGCGTGCCGCTGGACTACGCCCACCCCGAGCGGCGGGCCATCAGCATCACCGTCTCGCGGCTGCCGGCCACCGACCCGACGCGGCGGCACGGCGTGCTGCTGACCACCGGCGGCGGGCCGGGCGGTGCGGGAGTCCCGCTTCCGCCGCAACTGAGCCAGAGCCTTGACCCCGCGGTCCGCGCGACCTACGACCTGATCGGCTTCGACATGCGCTTCGTCGAACGCAGCACGCCGATCACCTGCGGACAGCCGGCCGAGGAGCCTGGCGGCTTCTGGGTGCGCGTAGACGGGTATCAGCCCTTTGATTCGACCCGCGCTCAAGCCGCCGCGCTCGCCCGAGACTGCGCGCGGTACGCCGGCTGGGCGCTGCCCTACGCCACCACCGCCAACGCCGCCCGCGACATGGACGTCATCCGCGCCGCACTAGGCGAACGGAGCATCTCGTACCTCGGTGGCTCATCCGCGGCGCTGCTCGGGGTGGCCTACAGCTCGCTGTTCCCTGAGCGGTTGGATCGGCTGGTGCTCGACAGCCCACCTGACTACGACACCGTCTGGCGATCGTTCGAGCTGGGCCGCACGGCGGCGATGGAAAGCAACTACAACGCCTTCCTCGCCTCGCTCGCCCAGAACGACGGCACCTATCACCTGGGCACGACGCCTGCGCAGGTCGGCTCCGCGATCACGGCCCTTCTACACCAGGCCAACGCCCAGCCCATCACCGCCGGCGACCACGCGTGGACCTTCGGAGAGCTGGGCTACCTGCTCGTAGTGGCGACCTATTTCCAGCAGCTGTGGCAGGTCGTCGCGATCGACCTGGTGAGCATTCGCGCCGGCGCTGCGCCACCGATACCGCTGCAGGTCTTCCCGGCCGCACTGCCCGGCACGCCAGGCATCCCGGCCGACAACCACACGGCGGCGAACCTCGCGTACCGCTGCGGCGACAACACCTGGCCGCGCCAAGCTGACCGCTACCAGGACGACCTCAGCCGCTACAGCCAGCTGTATCCGGTCTACGGATCGGCCAACGCCAACATCGGCCCGTGCGCCTTCTGGCCCGTCAGCCGGGACAACACCATCCCGTTGTCGGCCAACCGAGCGCATGGCGCTCTGATCACGGCCGCCCTGCTGGACGCCGCCGTGCCGCTGCCCAACTCGCTGGCCACCCACGCCGCCATCCGCGGCTCCCGGCTGGTCACCGTCGACCTGCGGGTGCACACTCCGCTGCTCAGCGGCCAAGCCGACGCATGCATGACCTCTGCGATCTCCGCATACCTGCTCACCGGGCAACTGCCAGGTTCTGACCTCGCGTGCTGAGTTCCAGTCCGATGACAAGCCCTGTCGAGCTGGAGCGAAAGGGGATCAGTTCGGTCTCAGCCGCCAGTCTGTTCAGGTGCTCATCGAGTGGCCGCAGTGGGCAGACGTGCTCGCGGCGGCGGCCCCGGTCATCGCGGAGTCTTCGGATCGACCCGCCGCCGCAGGACTTTGACCCAGTCGACGCGGGCAAGCAGCACGACGGCCAGCAGCAGCAGGACCTGGACGGCGATCGCGTACGGGGACCTGAGGGAGGAAACGAACGCAGAGCCGAGATTGTGTTCGGCGACGCCGGCCGCGCCGATGTAGAGCGAATAACTCACCAGGCGTCCCGCGAAGAACGCGGCGGTGACCGGGCGCAGTGGTGCGCCCATGAGGCCGGCGGCCTCGAACAGCTGCGCGGAGGGCAGCGGGGAGAGCGTGAACAGCGCGAGGGCCAGCACGGATCTCCCCTTGTGGCCGGTCAAATAGTCGTTCGCGGCCTGCAGGCTCTCCTTGCGGCGCGCGCTCAAGTGCCCGCGCAGGCGTCTGGTCGCGGCGGCCAGACAGTACCGTCCGCCGCCCGCGGCCAGCGCCCCTACCGCGACCAAGGCGACAGGGTTCAGGTGCCAGTTCAGTTTGAACAGGACCAGCACCACCCAGGTGGGCGGCCCGAAGGCCGGCAGCAGGTTGACGAAGAAGACCACTGCGATGACGATCGCGAGGTGCCAGAGCGCGGCCGTCATCGCGGGGAACGTGGTGACACGGGAACCTCGGGTCGCGGGCGGGGTACGGTGCTGCTCATCTCGATCATCTCCCGCACTCGCGGCCGACGCCATGCGATGTTCGGCGCCCGGCCACGGCACCCGGCCGACTCAGATGCCGGTGGTTCCGAACGCGAGGCCGATGCCATACGTCACGGCCATCGCCAGCGCTCCTCCGATCACGTTGCGGGCCACCGCGCGGCGCAGCGGAGCGCGGCCCAGGCGCGCACCGGCGGCTCCGGTGGCCACCAGGCACGCCAGGGCGACCACGACGGTGACCGGGACGCGGACCGCGGTGGGCAGCAGGATCGCCAGCAGCGGGAAGAGCGCCCCGGTGGTGAACGCGAGGAAGCTGGCCAGCGCGGCGTGCCACGGATTGGTCAGGGCCCGCGGGTCGATGCCCAGTTCCGCTTCGGCGTGCGCGCCGAGCGCGTCGTGCGCGGTCAGGTCTCTCGCGACCTGCTCGGCCAGGGCCGGGCTCAGGCCCTTGTCCCGGTATAGGGAGGCCAATTCGGCCAGTTCGGCCTCGGGAGACTCGGCCAGCTCGCGCCGCTCCAGCTGGAGCATGGCCCGCTCGCTGTCGCGCTGGCTGCTGACCGAGACGTACTCCCCCGCCGCCATCGCCAGCCCGCCGGCGAACAGCCCGGCCACCCCGACGGTCAGGATCGTGGAGCGCGAGGCGGTGGCCCCGGCCACCCCCACCACCAGGCCCGCGAGGGAGACCACCCCGTCGTTCGCGCCGAGCACGGCCGCGCGCAGCCAGTTCAGCCGCGCCGCCATCCCCGGGTCGTGCGGTTCGGGGCGAGTAGGCAGGGAGCTGGAAATGGTGGCCATGCCGTCACCGTAGGCCGGTCGGAAACTCAAACCAGGGGCCGAACGGCCTGGATATCGCGGTCCGGGCGGCAGTTTCTCGGACTGCCGGGGGCGCGTGGCGGGAGGTTGTGGCGCGGCGGCGGGGACGACGCGACCTAGCCTTCCCGCATGCCCCCCAGGGGTATACGGATTCCAGGGCCGTTCGACCCGGATCACACGTGCCCGGTGTGCTCGACTCGCAGCAGTTCGACTCCTCTGTTCTCGTAGAACTCCCGGACCGCGGCATATGCGCGCGGTCCGTAGACGGTGCCCGGCCCGCCGTTCATCAGGATCGCGACGCCGATCGCCTCGGCGGCCTCCTGCGGGGTGGCGCCGTGGTGGACGGCGGCGTGGGCGTGCGCGGCGATGCAGCCGTCACAGCCCTTGCTCACCGCGAGGGCCAGCGCGATCAGTTCCTTGGCTTTGACGTCCAGCACGCCGGGGGCCAGTGCTCCGTCGTAGAGCTGCTTGTAGCCCTCGTAGACCTGAGGGATCGCGCGGCGCAGTTCCCGGGTGGGCTCGCGCAGATCCGCGCGCACCGATGATCCGTAGCTCATGATTCTTCCTTCCGGCCGGCGGTTGCTCGCGATGCTTCGAGCGTGTGACCGGGCGGGCGGTCGCGGTCAGAGGCGATCGGCCTGTTTCTCCGGGGCCACCGCTCCGGCGACGGCGATCTCGATCCGCAGTCCGCGCCAGGCGGGGTTGCGCAGCACGCTGGTGCGCAGGAGTGTGCGCAGGGCGCTCTTGTGTTCGCCGGACAGGCTCGGGGGCGTGGTCACGGTCACGGCGATGGTGTGTGGGCGCGCCGTGGCGTGTTTTGGTGCGGCGGTGCGAACGGTGATGTGCAGGCCGTCACGGCGCGTCTCGTGCCGGATCAGAAATCGGCCGGTGCGACGCGCGATATCAAGCGCTACGGCGGCGGCAAGCAGGTCCGCGACGGTGTCGCCCTCCCGGCCGAGCGCGCTCGCACGCTCGCTGACGACCAGGTCTTGGCCTGGGATGCGTACGGTGTGACGCTCGGCGTCGGCGTAGTCGACCCGTATCTGCTTCGCGTCGCTTGGATCACGCTCGGCGGCCTCGGCGTGGGTGAGCAGCAGCGCCGCGAGGTGGCGGGCCTCGTGCGGGGTCAGACCAGCCCAGATGCCCGCGTGATCCTGCGGCAGGCAGGCGGTGCTCAGCGTCACGCGTGCGGCCGGATATGCGATCTGTTCGAGTCCCAGGTGGCTCACGGCGAACTCGCGGCCGCAGGCGGTGCGCACCACATCGTGCCGCGGGGCGGATCGGTTGCCGTGTGCGGGTGCGGCGTCGGCGGGAGCCCGTCCCGGCTTGACCTCAATGGGCGTATGCACCTGCGCCATGGCCGTCTCCTCGCCTCGCGGCTTATACCCCTACGGGCATAAGCGACAACGCCGGCCCTGCCCGCACCATTCCCCGACATACCCATGGGGGTATATGCTGGATCCGGCTAGCTCGACAGAGCCGGAAGGGAAGTGGCCGTCATGGGTTACGGGTTCGAGGTCAGACTGAGCGCGCCGTTCGACGAGACGGTCGAGCGGGTGCGCACGGCGCTCAAGGAGCAGGGTTTCGGGGTGCTCACCGAGATCGACGTGCAGGCGACGCTGCGCGAGAAGCTCGGCGAGTCGATGGAGCCGTATCTGATCCTGGGGGCCTGCAACCCGCCGCTGGCCCACCAAGCGCTGGGGGTGGACCGGCAGATCGGGCTGCTGCTGCCGTGCAACGTGGTGGTGCGCGCGGACGGCGACGGCACTCTCGTGGAGGCGCTCGACCCGCAGGTCATGGTCGAGCTGACCAAGCAGGAGGAACTGGAGCCGGTCGCCCAGGAGGCCGCGCGGCGGCTGACCGCGGCGCTGCACGCGCTCGAGGCGCTGGAGGCCTGAGTACGGACGCGGCCCGTTGGCGGTCCGGGAATCACCGGGCGCTGCCGTCCGTTATACCCCCCAGGGTATATTTCGATGAAGGAGACGACATGGGCACCGTGGAACTGACCCGGGAGAACTTCGAGCAGACCGTCGGCGGCGAGGGGATCGTGCTGATCGACTTCTGGGCCGCGTGGTGCGGTCCGTGCCGCTCCTTCGCACCCGTCTTCGAGCGCGCCGCCGCACGCAACAGCGACCTGGTGTTCGGCAAGGTCGACACCGAGGCGCAGCCGCAGCTGGCCGCTTCCTTCGCGATCCGTTCGATCCCGACGCTGATGGTGGTGCGCGACGGGGTGGTGCTCTACGCGCAGCCCGGCGCACTGCCCGAGGCCGCGCTGGACGAGCTGATCGGCAAGGCCCGCGAGATCGACATGGAGCAGGTGCGCCGCGAACTTGCCGCACAGGCCGAGACGGCGCGGTCCGCGACCGCGCACGCCACGTCGTCCGCCACCCGCGCCTGACCGCAACCGAACCCGACCGCAGCGCGGCGCGCCGTTCAATTCGACGCGCCCGAGACTTCAGGAGCTTTCCGTGCAGATCGACACCGACACCCTGTCCGACGTGGTGGTGCGGCTGCGCCGCGCCCAGGGCCAGATCGGCGGGATCATCCAGATGATCGAGGACGGCCGGGACTGCAAGGACATCGTCACCCAGCTCGCCGCCGCGTCCCGGGCGCTGGATCGCGCCGGATTCAAGATCATCGCGACCGGCCTGCAACAGTGCATCCTGCAGGAGAACGACGGCTCCGAGCAGGCCGCGCTCGACCGCACCCAACTGGAGAAGCTCTTCCTCACCCTCGCCTGAGCACCACGGACGACCCTGTCGTCGCCGGCACGCCACGGACCCGGCCGGGTCGGCCGGGTCCAGGCGCAGCGCCACCGGCCACTGGGCCGCAGCGTCAATGTACTGAGGCACTACTTTCGTGACGGCAGGGATTGAGAGGACTGGTCGACGGCGGCGACCGGTGCCGAAGCGCGATGCGAGGGCAGCCACCAGTTCCAGTCGCCCAGCAGGCGCATGAACGCGGGGACCAGCACGAGGCGCACGAGTGTCGCGTCGAGGGCGATCGCCGCGGCGAGGGCGAGGCCGAACTCCTTGAGTTCGAGCACGTTCGCCGACATGAAGCTGCCGAAGACGGCCACCATGATCGCCGCAGCGGCGGCGATCGGGCGCGCCGTGTGCTCGATGCCCGCGGCGACGGCCTCGCGATTGTCGTGCGTCACGTCCCATACCTCGCGCATGCGGCGGATCAGGAAGACCTCGTAGTCCATGGACAGTCCGAAGAGCAGCACGAAGACGCTGATCGGCAGGTACACCTGGAGGAAGCCGACACTGGTGAAGCCGAGCAGCCCGCCGCCGTGCCCCCATTGGAAGACCGCCACCGTGAGACCGACGGACGCCGCCGTGACGAGCAGGTTCATGGCCACGGCCTTGATCGGCAGCACCAGGCTGCGGAACACGATGACGAGGTAGAGCAGCGAGAGCCCGAGCACGAGCGCCAGCACGTACGGGAGTTTGGCTCGCGTCTCGTTCGACAGGTCGACGAACTGCGCGGTGGCCCCGCCGACTCGCACGACCGCGTCGGTGCCGGCGGTGGCCCTCGGGGCGAGGTCGTGGCGGACGGTGTCGACCAGGCCGGTGGCCGCCGCGGAGTCGATCGGCACGGAGGGCACCGCGTCGATCAGGATCCGTCCGCCGCTCGTGAGAGTCCCGACGCTCTCGACGCGGTGGTCGCGGCCCACGGCGTCGGCCAGCGCGGTGGCGGCGCGCGCGTCCGCGCTGCTCAGCGGGGTGTCTCCGGGGCCGGTGAGGACGATCTGCACGGGTGAGACGATGCCGGGCCCGAATGAGCGGGTGAGCACCTGCTGCGCTGCCGCCGTGGGCTGTCCTTGCAGCGAGGCGGTGCCCAGGTCGATGCCGTAGCGCAGGTCGCCGAGGGGCCAGGCGGCGAGGATGAGGACGGCGGCGACCGCGATGACCGCCTCCGCCGGATGGCGCATGACGGCGTGTGCCCAGCGTGCCCAGCCGCCGCTTCCGGGCGTCAGGTCGGTGCGGACCTCGGCCGGCTGGAAGCGGCGCGGCAGCGCGCCGCGGTTGACGTTCGGGCCGAGTGCGGCGAGCACCGCCGGCAGCAGCGTGAGCGCGGCGAGCAGCGTCCCGAGCACCGTGACGATGACGCCGACCGAGACTTCCTGGAAGACCGGCGAGTCCACGACGAACAGCGAGCAGAGCGAGATCGCGACGATCACGCCGGAGAACGCCACGGTGCGGCCGGAGGTGGTCAGCGCCACCCCGACGGCCTCGGCCACCTCCCTGGACGAATCAGGGGCCTTATCCTTCTTGGGGGTCCGCCGCACGCCGCGCCGCGTGAGCTCCTCGCGGAACCGGCTGACGATGAACATCGCGTAGTCGATGCCGATGCCGGTGCCGATCATGGTGACGATCGTGACGAGGAATCCGTCGAAGGTGAAGCCGAGGGTCAGCAGCGCGATCACGCCGAAGATGAGGATCAGCCCGACGAACGCGAAGAGGATCGGCAGCAGCGCGGCGACGACGGCGCCCAGCGCGAGGAAGAGCACGGCGAGGGCGACGGGGATGCCGATCGACTCGGCGCGCTCAGAGTCCTTGGTCTCCACCACCGTCAGGTCGTTGGTGATCGGCGAGAACCCGGTGAACCACGCGCGGACGGCGCCTGCGTCCGCGTTCCGCACGGCGGCCCCGACGGCCTTGGACTCGCGCGTCAGATCGGGACCGCCGCCGTGCAGCGCGACCAGCGCGAGCGCCGCCGTGCCGTCCTTCGCGACCTGCCCCTGCGCCCCCTGGTCGAACGGTCCGGTCACGCTGGTGACGCCGGCTTGGGCGCGCGCGGCGGCGACCACCCGCGCGATGGCGGCGCGGCTCGCGGCGGACGTGATATCGCCGGAGCCGGCGTCGAAGACGATGACGTCCTGCTCGTTGCCGAGCGCGCTGAAGTCGCGCTGCAGCAGCGTGTCGACCTTCGCCGACTCCGATCCCGTCACGCTGTAGTCCGGGTTGCCGAGCCTGCTCGTCATCAGCGGAACGGCCGCGATGCTGCCGATGAGCAGCACGATCCACACCGCGAATACCTCTCGGCGGTGGCGGGCCATGAGCAAGCCCCAGCGATAGAAGGTCATGCGGCGCCTCCCAAGAGGTGTCCGAGCGCGTCGGTGATCGCGCCCAGATCGAGTTGCGGGTCGAGAGCAAGATGGAGCATCAGGCCGTCGAGCAGCGCCGCGACGACGCCGGCCAGCCCGTCGGCGGTCGCGCCGGGCGGCAGGGCGCCGCGCTGCTGGTCGCGGGTGATCAAACCGCTGAGCGCGCCGCGGTACTCGCGCATTTGACCGGCAAGCGCCTCGCGCAGCGCCTCGTCGCGGACGGCCTCACGCGCCGCGTCGAGCAGCAGGGCCACGCCCGGGTCGTTCAGCCCGCCCTCGGCGTACCAGGCGAACGTGCCATCGAGCAGTTCCCGCGTGCCGGGCGCCTGGGACGCCATGGCCACCGGCGCGGCGAGGGCCTGGGCGGTCGCGGTGATCGCCGCCTCGCGCAGCAGGTCCTCCTTGCCGGTGAAGTGGTAGGCGACTGCTCCGTGGGGGACGCCGGCCCGCGCGGCGATCGCGCGCGTGGTGACGGCGCACCACCCCACCTCGGCGATCAGGGCGGCCGCGGCGTCAAGGATGGCCCGGCGAGTGGCCACGCCCTGCTCGGCGCTGGAGGGCCGTTTCATTGGCCGTTCGGCCTGGCCGTTCGACTTGGTCATGTGGCCAATCTACAGCGGGTGACGGAATGTTGGCCAACAGTGCATGTCCGGCGCACAGCTGCCGGTCGCGACTGTCGGCTCAGAACTCTCGGAGGGGCGCCGCGGCGGCGCGCCGCGGCGAGCGGGGGAATTCGGTCGCCGGATAACCGAGGCGGGCGATCAGGATCGTGCGGCCGGGAAGGCCCAGCGCCGCCTGAAGCTGGCGCCGCACGTCATCGTGCTGGAGTACGACGCTGATCGGGTGCAGCGCGAGTCCCGCGCGGGTGACGTCGAGCCAGTAGTCCGCGAGAGCCGCGCCGGCCCGGACGAGGTCGGCCTGGCCGGGCCGAGGGTCCTCGACGCCGATCGCGACGGCGGCGGGGGTCTGGCGCACGACCTGCGCGAGGCGCTGGGCGAGCGTCCGGTGGTAGCCGACATAGCGCAGGTCGCGCATGACGGTCGGCGTGAAGGCCGCGCGCATCAGCCCACGCCGGATCGCGCTGACCGGGCCGAAGAGCTGGCCGAGCGTGAAGCCGTCGCTGTGCGCGTCGGCATCGGCCTCGTTCCACCGCAGGTAGGAGTAGGTCTCCCGCCAGGCCTCCGGGTGAGCGAAGTCGCGCCCGCCATGCTGCGCGACGGCATCGGCGAAGGCGGCGCGCTCGTCGGTGGTGCGCAGGTGGGTGACGGTGATGGCGCGGCCCGGCCGATTGGCGAGGCGGTGCAGGAGAACGGGGTCCACCGGCAGCTCGCGGTACGGCCCGCGGTTGGTCCGGCGCGCCAGGGCCACCGCGCGCAGCCGTGCGGCGACGCCGGGATCGGTGGGACGATCGCTGCGCGCGAACGCGGCGGCAGCCAGCGGGGACCACGACGGCGGCCAGCCGGGGACGGCCCGCGCGTCGGCCGCGCCGTGCTGGTCGAGGATGGTCGTCCTTGCCGCGTCCCAGCCGAGGGCTTCCAGCGCCCACGACAGGAACCCCCAGTAGAGGCCGCAGCTCACCCACATCTCGACGGCGTGCGCCGGCAGCGCGCGCAGTTCGCGCTCGCGGTCCAGCGCCAGCGCGAGGTACGTGTGGTCACCGGTCTCGGCCAGGCGGACCATGGCGGCCGCGGCGGCGCGGGCCGGCGCGCTGGTCAGCTGGGCCAGGGCCCACGGCTGGCAGTTGTGGGAGGAGGGGCTGAGCGCGGCGATCCCCAACGCCTCCTGGAGCGCCTGGTCGAAATTCGTCGCCGGCGCGAGGTGCGCCGTCTCCATGTCAGTCATCTCACTCCCCCAGGATCGCCAGTGCGTAGTCGCCGATCTGCCAGGCCCGGCCCTCCCGGCGGGTCGCCGCGGGTTCATAGCCGGTCAGGTCCGGACCGCTCAGCCAGGTAAAGCGGCCGCCGTCACGCCAGTCCGTCAGCCGTACCTCGCGACTGTCGAGGCGCAGGCCGACGCCGGCCTGTTTGAGCACGGCTTCCTTGCAAGCCCAGCGCAGCGGGAACGGCATCGCCGCGACACGACGGCCCGCCGGCGTCGCCGCATCGCGTTCGTCCAGGGCCAGCAGTCCGGTGAGGGGCGGCGGCAGCGACCGGCCGAATTCGAGGTCGACGCCCACGGCCCGCGGCCCGCAGGCGGCGACCGCGAAGTCGGCCGAGTGGGTCAGGCCCAAGTCAACAGGCGCATTCACGAACGGCCGTCCGGCGCGCGGCCCTGAGCCGACCGCGCCGACCCGCACATCACGCGGGGACATCGGCCGCACACCGCGGCGCCGCAGGTGCGCGCCGACGCAGTACTTGGCGGCCAGGCGCCCGGCAAGCCACTCGGTGCGCCGCCTCGCCAAGGGCAGCTGCTCGCCGTATGCGGCCTCGTCGTCGTCCAACCGCCGTTCGACAAGCGCGTTGCGAGCGCCGTCGTCGAGGCCGCGCAACCACGCGATCGACACGACCGCGACAGTCAGCTCGCCGGGGCCGGAGGTGATCCACAACGGCCGTTGCGGATCGAGCACGATGCTCTCCGCCATCTCAGCGCTCGATGGCCGGCGGCAGCAGGAACGGATACGTCCGGCGGCGTACCGCGCGATGCCAGAACCGGTCGGCCCGGCGCAGCCGCTGGAGCAGCTCCCACATGCGGGCGTCGCCGCGGTAGTAGGCGGTGACCTCGTCGGCCGTGATGGGGTGGTCCAGGCCCGCGTTGGCCTGGGCGAGAAAGCCGGGGACGAGCCTGGAGAGGCCCTCCTTGTGCAGGTTGCCGAGAAAGTCGAGGATCGCCCCGCGCGGCTGGTAGTACTTGTCGATGATCGATCCGCTCATGGTCAGCCGGACCGGGTCGCGCAGGCACCATGGCAGCGAGCTGAAGAACAGGCGCAGGTCCAGGCGCTCGCGGCCGTGCTGGTCGCGCAGCAGCGGCGTCGTGACATCCAGGTAGACCAGCTGCCCGTCGACGTCGGCCCAGTTGGAGAGCTGCGCGTCGAGGCCGAGTGCGGGCGAGATGGCGCCCTCGATCGTTCCGAGCAGTCGCTTGCAGAACGCTTCGGCCCACGCCTCGTCTTGTTCCTGGAGCAGGTTGACGCAGAGCCGTTGCGCGGGCAGCGCCTCCTGCACGCAGTAGCCCACGAGCCGGCCGTCCGGCAGCGGCGCGTGCCAGAGGCTTGTCGCCGCAGCCCGCACCCCGGACTCCTCGAGCCGGCGCAGGTATTCCGCGAGCAGCAGGCTGTAGCGCTCGAACCGCTCGCGGGTCGGAAAGACCGGCAGCCGCTTGCACGCGTACGAACCCTGATCCGTGCGCAGCCGCAGCACGAGGCTGACCTCGCCGTAGCCGAGCACGTCGAGCCCGCCGCTGTCGCCGCGCGCGAGCGCGGCGCGGACGCGGTCCTCGAGCGCCGCGAGCTCGTCGTGCGGAATCGAGTGCTCGTGGGGAATGGTGATCGGCACGGTCGACGCCTGCCCTCCGCGGCCGTGCGGTCGCCCGGCCCTGGTCGGTGGATGGTCCATCGCGACCAGTCTGCGAAGGTGTGCTGACGATGCGCTGACGTCCAGTTGACGCCCAAATTGCCTGGTTGCACCGCTCCTGGGTTTTAGGGCGGCGGCAGGGTTCTCCTATGCCGCCGCCCCGGATCGTCGCGCCGCTTTTACCTGGTCAGCGCCGTGGGGACGCGGTGATCTGAGTTGCGCTCGCCATCCAGCACAGCGTCCTGACTCATGAGCGCGGGGCTGTGCGCGAGGATCTGCGCGTGCAGGCGGTGCAGCATCGCGCCGGGCTGCACGCCTAGATCGCGGTCGAGGCGCTGGCGGGTGTGGTGGAACACGTCGAGGCTGTCGACCTGCCGCCCCGAGCGGTAGAGCGCGAGCATCAGCAGCGCGCAGAAGCGCTCGTGCAGCGGGTACCTGTCCACGAGGCGGCGCAACTCCGCGATGGCCTGGCGCTGCTCGCCGACGAGGATTCTGGCGGCGGCGATGTCCTCGAGCACGATCAGCCGCCGCTCCTCGAAGAGCGCCGCCGCGCTGCGGCAGCGCAGCCCGTCGCCGGCGTCGACGAGCGCGGGGCCGCGCCAGATCCGGGCCGCCTCGCTGAGGATCTCGAGCGCGTGCGCCGGACACTCGCGAAGCGCCGCTATGCCGCGGGCGGCTTGGTCTAGAAAGCGGTGGGCATCGACCTCCTGCGCCGGCAGGTCGAGCACGTAACCGTTCTGCACCGCGCGCACGACCGTGGCCTCCGGCTGCCCCATCCGTTCCCGCAGCACCCGCCGCAGCCGCGTGGCCTGCGCCTGGAGCGCGTTGCGCACGTTGGCGAGCGGCCGCTCAGACCAGAGCTCGTCCGCGAGATCGGCGTGCGACACCACGCGGCCGGCATCCAGCGCCAGCATCGCCAGCATCGTGCGCACCTTCGCCGCGCCCACGTCCCAGTGGCCTTCCTCGACGGCGACGGTCATCGAACCCAGTACATTGACCCGCATGCGTTCCCCCGATGGTCCGCGTCAGTTTTGGGCGAGACTTCCCTGCCGCCACCGAAGTGGCGCATGCCAACTCAAGATAATCCTGGCTTGAACATTTGCTCGGCGTGCCTGATCGTTGAGCATTCACCGAAAACGCCGTACTCCCTCACCTTATTTAGGCGGGTACGTCCCAAGCGCCAAGAGGATCTCGGCCTCCCGTTATCGCCAGGAGGATACCTGATATCCGGGCTCAATATAAGTGCCGACGTCTTCGGTGATCACTTCCGCCATTTCGGCGAACTCGGCAGACAGCTTTCGAAAGGTCAAACCGCGCATATCTCGCGCGAACTCTTCTTGGCCGCGCACGACGATTACCTCAAGGTAATGAAATGTTGCCGCTTCATCAACTGACACTCGGTGAACGCTGAATTGCAGCACGCTGGGCAGTTCCGGGCACGTCGCGTAGTCGACGCCGGTGACCCAGGCCTCGAAACGCTCCGGCCCGACGCCGGAGCGCAGCCGGATGCGGTGGACGATCGTCTCCATGAAAGCTCCTCGGGGTGCCTGCCGGGCTACGGTCGGCGGTGCGCGCGGGGCCGCCGGACGCCGATGCCCATCGCGCGAGCCACGTTGTTGCGCTGGATCTCGTTGGTGCCGGAGAAGATGCGCGCCGGCAGCGCGTCGCGCAGGAAAGTTTCGGCGTCGCCGTCCAGCACGCCGAGGGCGCCGCGCAGTTGCACGGCGTCCAGGCCGAGGCTTACCGCGGCCTCGCTGACCGCGAGCTTCGCCAACGCCGGGGCGACGTCGTCCTGCACGCCGCCATCGATACCGCGCGCAGCCCGATAGAGCATCAGCCGCGCCGACTCATACCGCAGCGTCATCTCCACCACGCGGTGGGCCACGGCCTGAAACGAGCCGATCGGCACGCCGAACTGCTCACGCTCGTCGACGTGCTGGACGGTCCCCTCCAGCACGCGCTTCATCGCGCCGAGGTAGATCGCGAAGAGGCAGGTGCGCTCCCAGCGCATCGAGGTGGCGAAGACGCCGGCTCCGGCGCCCTCGGCGCCTAGCAGCTGGTCGGCCGGCACGGCGCACTCGTCGAGGTAGACATCACCCGTCGGCGAACCGGTCAGCCCGACCTTTCCGTGCGGGCTGCTCACGTTCAGCCCCGGCGTGCCCGCCTCGATGACGAATGCACTCACGCCGAAGTACCCGCCGCCCGGCTCGGTGGCCGCCTGCACGATGAACACGTCGGCCACCGGGGCGTTGGTGATGAAGCACTTGCCGCCGGTGAGCACGTACTCGTCGCCGCGGAGCTCGGCCCGGGTGTGCAGTGTCAGCGCGTCGGATCCGGCGCTGGGCTCGGTGAGGGCGTACGCGGCGACCTGCTCGCCGGAGCACAGCGGCGGCAGCCACCGCCGCTTCTGCTCCTCGGTGCCGAGCTCGGTGAGCGGCAGCAGGCAGGCGAACTGGTGCGCGGCGGCCGAGAAGGCGAAGCCGGTGTCGCGGCAGCCATAGCCGAGCGCCTCCATAAGCGCAGCGGCGGTGACCGCGCCCAAGCCGTCGCCGCCGTACTCGGCTGGTACCGCGCAACCGAGCAGGCCCTGCCGGCCGGCCAGCCGCCAGCGGCGGCGGAAGTCGTGGGCGTCGAAGGGCTCGTGCAGCCCGTGGTTCAGCTCGTGTTGCGCGAACCGCAGCACGGTCCGGCACATCTCCTCGGTGAGCGGATCGAGGTCGAAGTCCATGGGGATCAGTCCGGATTCTCTTCGATGAGCAGGTGGTAGTTGATTCCACCGGTGCCGAACGAGTTGACGGCCGCGCGCCGCGGCCGCCCTGCCTCGCTCGGCCACGAGGTCGCGCGGGTGGCGATGGCCGCGGGAATGGCGGCGAGGTCGAGGGCCGGGTTGACGGCCTCGATATTGGCGTTGGGCGGCAGCGTGCCGTCGCGCACCGCCAGCAGTGCGCGAAGCAGACCGGCCGCGCCGGCCGCGGCGAAGGTGTGGCCGATGTACGACTTGACCGACCCGATCACCAGCGGCCGGCGGCGCTCGGCCGCGTAGACCCGCGCCGCGGCGGCGATCTCGACCTGGTCACCCACCCGCGTGCCGGTGCCGTGCGCCTCGAGGTAGTCGACGTCGCCCGGGCCGAAGCCGACCTGTTCGAAGGCGCGGCGCATGGCGCGCTCCTGCCCGTCGACATCGGGGGCCACGAGCGACTTGGCGTCGTTGGAGGCGCCGACGGCGCGCACCAGGCCGTGGACCCGGTCGCCGTCGCGCAGTGCGTCGCCGTGGCGCTTGAGCAGGAACAGCGCGCAGCCGTCGCCGGGCGTGAAGCCGTCCGCGGCCGCGTCGAACGGGGTGATCCGGTCGTGTGACAGCAGCCCGAGCGCCGAGCAGAGCACTAGGTCGCGGGTGTTGCAGGGCAGCTCGACTCCGCCGACGATCGCGAAGTCGGCCATTCCGCTACGCAGGGCACAGACGGCGACGTCCAGTGCCGCCGCGGACGAGGCGCATGCCGCCTCGACTGCCATGGGCACGGCGGACAGCCGGTACTCGTTTGCCAGCAGCGCGGCCACGCCGCCGGCCAGGTAGCCGTCGAGGGAGCCGTGCCAGAGTTCGACGTCCGGCGCGTCGTACCGCTTGCGCACCAGTTCCAGCAGCGCCGCGATTTCCTCCGGTGGCAGGTGGCCGAGCACGGCCGGGTCGGCAGCCGCGGCCTCGAGCTCTGGCAGCCGGCTTGCGCAGACGGCGTCGCGCTCGAGGGTCGGGGCGAGGCTCGCGCCGATCGCGACGATGCCGGTGCCGCGCAGCCGTTCGCCGGCGCCGTCGAGAAGCTGACGGCTGACGGCTAGCGCGAGGCGCTGTGCGCCGTCGAGGGAGGCGAAGCGGCGCGGCGTGATCGGGGGCGCGCCGGGAAGTTCCTGCGGCGGCGCGACATAAGCGCCGAGTTCCGTATAGCTGCGGTCCAGCGAAAGGGAGTGCGGCGCGTAGTAGAGCTCTCGGTCCAGCACCTCGGCGGGCAGCGGGGCGAAGACGTCCCGCCGGGAGGCGGTGACACGCTGGAAGCTCTCGACGTCCGGCGCTCCGGCGAAGCACCCGGACATTGCGATCACCGCGATCGGTTCGGGCGGTTGTCGGCCAGGGACGGGCTGGGCTCGCGACGGGCGCGCCGCCGGTGCCTGCGAATCGAAGGCTTCGAGGACGAGGTGGGCGACGGAGCCTGTCACCGACGCGCCGGTCACCGCCGCGCGACGGGCGCCGCCGGCCTCGGGGGACGGCCAGTCCCGCGCGGCTGCCGATGCCGTGAACGCGGTGCCCGCGAGATCGGACACTGTGAGATCGGACGCTGTTGTGAGATCGGACGCCGGCAGGCCGCGCGCGCGAAACGGTGGCAGAACCCGGTGGTAGAGGGCCAGCGCGGTCGCGGTGACTGCGGCCAGGCCGGCGTTGGCGAAGGTGTGGCCGAGCAGCGACTGCACGCTGCCGACCGCCACCCGTGCCGCGTCCGCGCCGTGGAGTTCAGCGAGGGCGGCGGTGCCGGCGCGCGCGGCTTCACCGGTGCCGCAGTCCGCGCGTTCGACGTACTGCACCGAGGCGGGTTCCACCCCGGCATGCCGGTACGCCGCCTCGGCGGCCTCGCGCCGTACCGAGATCAACGTCGAATACCGGAAGAGGCCGGGCCGCGCGTCGTGCCGCAGTTCGTCGGCGAGGATCGAGGCGTATACCCGGTCGCCGTCCCGTACCGCGCAGGAAAGGCGCTTGAGCAGCAGCGCGCCGACACCCTCGCAGAGCGCGAAGCCGCCGTCGGCAGCGCGCGGGTCGGTGAGTCCCTTGAGCCGCAGCGCGCCCTCGATCAGGTCGCTCTCCCGGCGCTGCCCGGCTAGCACCAGGGCCGCGTCGCAAGACCCGTCGCGCAGGCCGTTGACGGCGTGCCGGATCGCGAGGAACGCGGTCGCGTCGGCCGACTCCAGGGCCAGCGTGCGGCCGCGCAGCTTGAACGCCGCGGCGATCCGCGCCGGGATCGTGCCGGCCATCTCGCCGACCCGGTCGTGCGGTGAGCCGCCGAGGCGCCGGCCGAGCAGGGCGCGCAGTTCCTGGCCGGCGGCGGCCGCGTGCTCCCGGGCGGCATCGCAGGTCGACACGGCTGCCGCCTGTTCGAGTTCGCTCGCGTATCGCACGCCGTGGATCCGCAGCGCGTTCGCGTACTGCCGGTCCAGCCCGAAGCAGCTGCCGACCACGACGTCGACGCGCTCGCTCGGCAGCGCTCGGCCCGCGTAGCCGGCGTCGGTCAGGCAGTGGCGCGCCACCTCGAGCATGAGCACCTGTAGCTTCGCCATCGACCTGGCCTGCGCGGGCGGGATGCCGAAGCGGGCCACGTCGACCTCGACGTCGTCAAGCCCGCCGGGCTCGCGGTCCGCGTCACGGTCGCCCGGGCGGCTGACGAGCCGCCAGAATGCCTCGACGCCGCGGGCCGCGGGGTAGAGCGCGGCGATCCCGACGATCGCGACGGGCTCCGGTGTCACGCCCGCACCGCGAACCTGTCGCCCTCGGTCTGACCGAGGCCGTTCGCGTGGGATTCGGCGGTGGCCGCGGCCGGGGCGGCCGGCGCGGCGCCGTTCTTGGCCCGCCGGGCGCCGTTGCGGCGGGGCGCGTCGGAGCCGTTCGCGGCCCCGTCCGAGGTTGTGTCCCCCTCGCCGTTCGCCGCTGCGTTCGCGGCGGCCGACGCGGAGCGGGCCTCCTCGATGAGCTTCGCGCGCATGGCGAGGTACCGCGCGTTGAGTTCGTCCGCCGCCACGAACTTGCTCACGCCGCGCTCGCTGATCCGCGGTTCGATGCGCTTGACGATATTCATGTCCTGCACCTCCTGCACCCGCTTCTGCATGAACAGCGCCATGCTCGGAATCAGGCGCCGCACGTGCTCGGAGCCGACGTACCGGCGCAGCCGCCGGTCCTCGTACCAGCGGAAGATGACGCGGGTGTTCTCGTCGTCGACCGGCGATATCCAGACCGAGACGTCGAACGGGGGCGCCGACAGGTGCACCAGGCCGGGGAAGGTGAACATCACGAAGACGCTCATCCGGTTGGTCTTGTCGCCCTCCTGGCAGAGGTCGAAGTGGTTGCGCAGTGACACGCCGTCAGACGTCACCTCGCTGTTCTCGATCTTCGTGGCGGCCAGGAAGCGGCGGCGCCCGTCGAGGCCGAGCTTCTTGAGCGTGCCGCCGAAGCCGAGGTAGTCGGCGTAGTTGAACCAGTGGTCCCGGTGCACGTGCGGCACGTGGTAGAACTCGAGCAGGCTCTCGATGTAGCGCGTGTAGTGCACCGGCTGCGTCCAGGTCGCGGTGGCGTGGACATCGTCGCGGTCGGTCACCTCGGTTGGGAGCTGGATCTCCGGCAGCTCCGCACGGTTTTCGCCGTGCCAGACCCAGATCAGTCCGTTGCGTTCGCGCACCGGGTGGTTGACGAGCCGCAGCGACTTGGGGATGCGCGCGTCGGCGCCGAGACACGGAACCGTGGTGCATGCGCCCTCGGTGGTGAAGCGGAAACCGTGGTAGGGGCAGGAGATCGTGTCGCCGATGACGCGGCCGTCGGAGAGGTTCGCCCCCTTGTGCGGGCAGGCCGCGTCCTGGCAGATCACCCGGCCGTCGATGTCGCGCCAGAGCACCAGTTCCCGGCCCAGCAGGCGCACGCCGACCGGCCGGTTCATCTTCACGTTCTGCGACGGCAGCGCCGTGTACCACTGATTGGGAATCACTTTTGCGTCTCCTCCGCCTTTTCTGCGTCGCGTTCGTTGAGGATTTCCACGGTGCCGGTGTCGCCGTCCACCGCGATGAGGTCGCCGGTGGCGATGGATCGCGTGGCGTACTTGGTGTTCACGACCGAGGGCACGCCGAATTCGCGGGCCACGATCGAGCTGTGCGAGAGCATCGAACCGACGTCGGTGACCACGCCCCCGGCGACGGCGAACAGCGGCGTCCAGGACGCGTCGGTGAACTCGGCCACCAGGATCTCGCCGGACCGGAATTCGTCGGCCTGCCAGACGAGGTCCTCGACGACGCGGGCGCGTCCCACGACCCGTCCCGGGCTCGCCGCGAGCCCGTCGAGGTAGCAGCCGTCGGGGGCCGGGCGCGGCTGGCGCGCCGGGTCGTACTCGCCGATGAGGCTCAGCGGCGGGTCAGGCAGCCGCCGGTGGTACTGGTGGGTGCGGCGGGCCTCGTCGATCGCGGCGCGGGGAAAGGCCTCGCTCGCCGGCATGCGGCTGCCGAGGTAACCGCGCACGGCGTCGAAGTCGAGGTACGCGACCTCGTCCAGCGAGTGCAGCACGCCCTCGTCGAGCAGCCGGCGGCCGACCTCGTACACCACGTTCCGTACCAGCCAGATCGACGTGATCATCGACATGCGGGTGAGCTCGCGCAGCTGGCTGCAGAGCGAGTACATGCCGATCAGCCGCTCCAGCGCGACACGCTTGCCGCGCGGCAGCCGCGCGAGCGCCGTGCGGGCGTCCTGCTCGCTGTAGCGGCTGCCGCGGGCGAGGATCTCGTCGACGGGGCGGCCGTCCTCGGCGTACCGGCGGACCATCTGGAAGATGTATGAGGGGTCGTCTATCCAGCGCGGGTGGCTCAGCTCCATCTCCTGGCGGCCGCGCGTTCCGTTCTCCCGCAGGAACGGCTCGACGTGGTTCTGCCAGAAGACCCGGCCCTCGTCATCGGCGCGCAGCGCGTCGGCGACCTTCTCGATGGGGGTGTCGCGGATGATCCGCATGACCCCGGAGCGCTCCTTGGCGGCCTGCGCCAGCGTCCACAGTTCGCGCGTGCCCTCGACCGTGCGCAGGCTCGACATGTCGGTCTTGATGCGGTTCTGCAAGTTCTCGCCCTCGTCGCCGAGCCACTTCGCGCACAGCTCGGTCAGCAGTCCGTAGAAGCCGAAGGCGTTGATGTAGTACGGCATGTAGCCGACGTGCATGTCGTGGAAGTAGGCGAGCCGGCGGTCGAGTTCCGCGCTCAGCTCGGCGCGGGCCATCCGGCGCAGGTCGATGCGTCGGGCGCGGTCGAACTCGTACAGCCGCGAGGTGGCCATGCTCTCGGCGCGCGAGGTCATGCGGCGCATCTCGCCGTCGGTCTTCGCGAGCCAGAAGAGGGTCGAGCGCAGGCCGCGCAGCCCGCCGGGGAACCGGCCGAAGGGGTTTGTATAGGTACTGAGGTCGATCTCCTCGCTGGCGAACCGCTTGGTGAAGTGGCGCTGGTCGCGCGTCGGCAGGCACTGGCCGAGCAGGTAGGCGGTGTAGGAGATGTTGAGATAGACATGTCCCTGTAGGTAACCCATCTGCAGGCTGACGTCGCCGCTGTCGCGGACGCCGACGGAGGTGCCGCAGTCGGCGTGCACGTGACGTTGGTAGTACTTCGCGAAGCTCAGCCCGAGCGGCGTCATGAGACCGGTGAAGATCTCGCCGATGTCCATCCGGGACCAGAGCGTGCCCTGCTGGACGGCATCAGGCTGGGGCCGCAGATACGGGGTGCGCATCGTGCTCGCGGGCGCCGGCCCGGTGGTGATCGGCCGCGTCTGGAGCAGGTGGACGGCGCCGTCGTGAACCGCCCACTCGATGTCCTGCTCGGCGCCGTAGTGGTCGCGGACCCGGCGGGCCAGCGCGCCGAGTTCGGCGAGCTGAGCAGCGGTCAGGCAGGGCATGTTCCGGGCCGTCGCGTCGACCTTGGCCAGGCCGACCTGGCCCGGTTCGGTCGGCACGCACTTGGTGGCCTTGTAGCGGACGCGTTCGTCGAGCACGTCGAGGGTGCGGTCGTCGAGTGCGAAGAAGTCGCTGGCCACCCGTCCCGCGACCAGCCCCTCGCCCAGGCCCCAGCAGGCCTCGACGATGATGCGGTTCGCCTCCCGGCCGACCGGATCCGCGGTGAAGAGCACGCCGGCGACGTCGGCGTGGACCATCCGCTGGACCACGACGGCCATCGGCTGGACCGGTGCGGCCGCGTCGCGGTAGACGGCGGCGCGTTCCGACCAGAGGGAGGCCCAGCACGCTTTCACCGCCTGAAGCAGCGCATCGTCGCCGGCTACGTCGAGGAGTGTGTCGTGCTGGCCGGCGAAGGACTGCGCCGCGGAGTCCTCGCCGACGGCCGAGGAGCGCACCGCCACCCGAGGCCGGCCGAGCTCGGCGTAGGCCTCCAGGATCGCGCGGGCGAGCGGCTCGGGGATCTCGGCGGCCAGCACCAGGTCACGCATGGCGGCGGGGGTGGCGCCGGACGGCGGGCGGGGCGCCGCGGTGCGCATGAACTGTTCGAACGCGGCCGTGGTGACGCAGAAGGCGGGCGGCACCGGCAGCTCGGCGGCGAGCATCTCGCCGAGCCGGGCGCCCTTGCCGCCGACCTGGGCCGTGTCGAGGGCGGCGGCCGCGCCGAGCGTGATGACCTGGGCGGCGGCGACCTGGGCAGCGGCGGCCGCCGGGCGGGTTTTCGTGGTTGCGGCTGGCATGTCAGTGGCCTCCCGGTCGGACCGGCGTGCGGATGGATGCGGTCGATTCCGTGCCGGTGAAGGCATAGAACTGCTCGCCGGGGGTCAGCCGGCGGGCCTGGACGTCGGCGAAGCCCGCCTGCCGCAGCTGTTCGGCCAGCTCGGCGGCCTGCGGCAGCGGCCCGCCGAAGTCGGCGAGCTCGAACCAGAGGTTGAGCACTTCGAGGCCGACCTGCCCGCCCCGGCAGGCGGTGGTCAGCAGCAGCCGGCCGCCCGGCGCGAGCAGCGCGCGGGCCCGTTCGAGGGCTGCGACGCGCTCCGCCTCGGCGAAGTAGTAGATGTTGTTGTGCATCGTGATCAGGTCGAACTGCGGTTCGAGCTCGAGGGTGCGCAGATCGGCCCTGCGGACCTCGACCCGATCCGCCAGGCCCCAGTCGGCGACGTTCTTGGCGGCCTCGATCACGACGTCGGCCTGCAAGTCGATCGCGAGCGCGGTGAGCCGGGGATTGAGGGCGGCGGCGTGGCGCACGTACTCGCCGCTGCCGCAGCCCACCTCGAGCAGCCGGACCGCGCCCGCGCGGTCGAGCACGCGCTCCACGGCCCCCTCGACGAACGGTCTCAGGATCCTGGTGGAGCGGGCGATGACCGGTCCGTCCTGGTCCGTCAGGGCAAGCCGGCGGCCGTCGCGCAGCATGCCGGGCGCCTCGAGCAGCGCCGGGAGCTGGAACCTGAGCACCTCCTCGAGCGCGGCGGCCGAACTGCGGTGCCGGGGCGCGGCGAGCGCCTTGGCGGCCCGGCCGTGCAGCGCGTAGGTGCCGTCGCCGCGGATCTCGAGTTCGCCGAGCCGCACGCCGATGTCGAGCCAGGCGCGCAGCTGCCGCGGATCGCCGCGGATCTCGAGTTTCGCCGCGAGGCTCGCCAGGTCGCAGGGGCGGGCGGCGAGCCAGGTGAGCACGCCGTAGCGGCTCGCGGCGGCGAGGAATGCGGCCCGGTACACCGGGTTGATCAGGCCTCTGGTGAGGGCCAGCAGCACCGGGAGCTCCCGCTCCCTGACGATCTTGCCGAGCGTGGACAGATCCATGGCGTGACTCCCCTTTACCTGGGTGCGTCGGATCGGACGGGCGTCGCCGGGCGGGCGCGGTCGAGCGCGTCCCGCAGGTCGCGCAGCAGGCGGACGCGGGAGCTGCCGACCGCGGCCAGGCCGAGCGCGAGAGGGCTCGGCAGCCGGGGAACCGGCGAGATCGCGCCGAGGGCGTGGACGAGCGCCTCGCCGTAGCGGCGGCGCGGGGTGGCGCCGGCGGCGCCGTACCGCGCCCGCATGTGGTCCAGCGCGATCTGCGCGGCGAGCGCCGCGATCACCGCGTCGACGGCGTTGGCCAGGTAGAACAGGCCCGCGGGGACCTGGCCGGCGCCCTCGTGTGCGGCGGGGCGCTGTAGCAGGCGGCGCCCGAGATCGACGGCCAGGTCGGCCCGGCGGGCGCGGGTGAGCGCGGACGCGGCGTGGCCGACGAGGGCCGAGCTGGACGGGGTCGTGTCCATGGATCGTCCTCCGTTGGGTCGGGGTCAGGCGGGGGCGGCGGTCGCGAGCCGGTCCACTTCGCGGCGCAAGTCGGCGAGCAGGGCGCCCTGGGCCGGGCCGAGGTGGAAGAAGTGACCGCCCGTCAGCCGGCGCCGCAGGAACGAGCCGGCGGTGTAGTCGCGCCACGCGTCGACCTGTGTGGGTGACGCGAGCGGATCGTCCGACGCGCCGTAGGCGGTCACCGGGCAGCTGAGCGGCGGGCGCGGCGTCCACCGGTAGGTGCGGCAGATATCGAGGTCGGCGCGCAGCGCCGGCAGTCGGCGGGTCAGGTAGGCGTCGCCGATCTCCTCGTCGGTGCCCAGGCCGCCGAGGTCGCGCACGGCCCGGCGCAGGTCGTCGTCGGGCAGCAGCGGCGCGGCCGGGTCGCCGTACTGGTGCGGGGCCCTGCTGCCCGCGACGAAGAGGTGGCGGGGTTCGCCGGCGCCGCGGCGGCGCAGCTCGCAGCCGACCTCGTACGCCACGAGGGCGCCCATGCTGTGCCCGAAGAGGGCGTAGTCGGCGGCGAGTGCGCAATCGGCGATCGCGGTCGCGACGTCGTCCACCAGTGGCCGCATGGCGGTGTACGGGCTTTCCCGCAGTCGCGTGCCCCGGCCGGGCAGCAGCACCGGCACCACCTGGACGTGCTCGCCCAAATGCCGCGCCCAGGCGTGGTAGACCGAGGGGCCGCCGCCCGCGTAGGAGAAGCAGATCAGCCTCGGCCGACCGGGCACCGGCGCCGCGAGCGCGGGGAACCAGCCGGCGAGCGGCCGCGCGGTGCGCGTCATGGGCGTCTCCTTCCTCGGCTGCGGGCGGTCACGAGCGGGGTACGCAGATGCGTCCCTCTGTCGAGTCGAGCCAGGCGACGGTGTAGCGCATGCCCTCCTCGAAGCTGACGGCGCTCTTGAAGCCGAAGTCCTCGCGGGCCCGGTCGATGCCGTAGGACTGGTCCCGGTCGAAGAGGTGGACGGCGTGGCGGGTCAGCAGCGGCCGGGCCTTGAGCCGAAGGGCGCCGTAGAGCGCCTCGGAGGTGCGGGCCACGCCCATGGCCACCGGCCCGGGCAGGCTGAAGGAGGGCCGCTTGAGGCCGAGGCCGTCGGCGAGCGCCTCGATGTACTCGCGCCAGGTGGTCAGCTCGGGGTCGCGCAGGTTGTAGGCGCGGCCCGCGGTCGCCTCGCTCTCGCAGGCCGCGATCATGGCGTCGACGGCGTTCGCGACGTAGAGCAGCCCGGCGGGAACGGCCCCGCCGCCGATGTACACCATCTGCTTGTGGACCAGCAGGTTCGCGATCTCGATGACGAAGTCCTTGCTGCGCGGGCCGTAGACCGAGACGGGGCGCACGATGGTCACCGGCAGGCCGGTGCGCTCCGCCGCCTCGCGGACCGCGAGCTCGCCGCGCACCTTGCTGCGGTTGTAGGGCAGACCGATGTCGCGCGGCTCGGCGCTCTCATCGCACGGCCGCACCGGGTATCCGTACACGTCGGTGGTGCTGGTGTGGAGCAGGCGCTCCACCGTGCCGGCCCGCCCCGCCGCCTCGACCAGTGCGCGGCAGCCGTCGATGTTGGTGCGTTCGAAGTCACGCCAGTCGCCCCAGTCCGCTGACTTGCCCGCGACGTTGTACACGTGCCGCACGCCGCGCACGGCGCTGCGCAGCGCGGCTTCGTCGTCGAGGCCGCCGACCTCCACCTCGACCGGCAGTGCGTCGAGGCCGGACCGGTCACTCCCCGGTCGCATCAGTACCCTGACGCGGCGGCCCTGCTCCACGAGGCGGCGGGTCAGGTGGCCGCCGATGAAGCCGCTGGCGCCGACCACCAGCACATCGGCGTCCCGCCGCGACGGCGCGGGGACGGCGGCCGGGGCCGACCGGCGGGCGGCGGAGTCTTCGCTCCCTGTCATGAGCCCTCCCAGGAGGTCGAGGGTGTAGTCGAGGTCTGACTCGCTATGCTCGGCGTTGGCGAAGAAGCGCAGCCGGCACTGGTCGCGCGCGACGGCGGGGTAGCCGATCGGCATCGCGTTGACGCCCTGCTCCAGCAGCCGGTTGGAGATCGCCATCGTCCGCTGCCACTCGCCGGTGATGACCGGGACGATCGCCGAAGCGTGCGAGACGCCGGTGTCCAGGCCGCGGGCGCGGGCGCCGGCCCGCAGGTACTCCGAGAGCGAGCGCAGCCGGGCTACCCGTTCGGGCTCGTCCTGGATGACGCGCAGCGCCTCGAGCGCGGCCGCGGCGTTCGCGGGCGAGATGCCGGTGCTGAAGATGTAGAGCGGGGTGGTGAATTTGAGGTACTCGATGATCGACGAGCGGGCCGCGATGTAGCCGCCGAGGCTGCCGATGGCCTTGCTCAGCGTGCCCATCCAGAGGTCCACGTCGCGGCGCTCGACGCCGTGGTGCTCGCCGATGCCGCGTCCGGTCGCGCCGAGCACGCCGACGGAGTGCGCCTCGTCGATCATGAGCATCGCGTCGTACTTCTTCTTGATGTCGATGAGGGCCGGCAGGTCGGGCACGTCGCCGTCCTGGCTGTAGACGCCCTCGATGACGATCACCGCCCTGCGGTACTGAGAGCGCATGCCGCGCAGCAGCTCCTCCACGGCCTGCCAGTCGCTGTGGCGGAACGGGCGGCGGCGCGCACCGGACAGGACGCAGCCGCGGATGGTGCTGTCGTGGATCCACTCGTCGTGCAGGATCAGGTCCTGCGGGCCGAAGAGGTGGCCGATGGTGGCCACGTTGGTGGCGTGGCCGCCGGCGAAGACGATCGCCGCGTCGGTGCCGAGGAAGGAGGCCAGCTCGGCGTCCAGTTCGTGGTGCAGCGGCGTCTCGCCGAACAGCAGCGGCGTGGCCGAGGTGGACGTGCCGTATCGGTCGATCGCGGCCTTGGCGGCCTCCCGCACCCGCGGGTGGTGAGAGAGCGCCAGGTAGTTGAAGGCGGCGAAGTTCGTGACGGGGCGTCCGTCGAGGGAGGTGCGGCTGGCGTTGAAACCGCTGTGGATGCGGCCGTACGGGTTCGCGCCGTCGGCCTCAGCCTGCGCGCGGCGGGCGCGCAGCTGCTGGTATTCCTCCGACTCCTCGAAGAAGCGCTCCCGTTCGACCAGCGGCGCCGCGGCCGGTGCAGGTGTGGGCTCGGGAGCCGGGGCACGCACCGCCTCGGGTACCGCTGCCGGTGCCGCTGCCGGTGCAGGCTCAGGAGCCGCAGCGGGCGTGGCCGGGACCGCGTCCGTGCCCGTGTCCCCGCCGAGCACGTTGAGGATCTGACCGACCGTCGGATCTTCCGGCAGCGTCCCGCGCAGCTCTTCCGGCGGGCGCCCGAGGTCCGCGCCGAGGCACCGTTCGAGCTCCGTGCGCATCAGCGAGTCGAAGCCCAGGTCGACGCCGAGGCGTGCCTGCGACGCGATCTCGTTCGCCGGATATCCACAGATCCGCGCGATGTGACCGAGCAGCCCGTCGCGGGATACGGAGGGGCGCCCGGCGGCGCGCGGCACGGTCGCAGCGGGGAGGTTCTGCGCCTCGTGCCCGGGCGCGGTGGAGATCTGCGCCTCCTGCGCGTCCGCCGGGACGAACCAGTAGGGCCGGCGCTCGAAGACCGCGTGCGGCACGGCGGTGGGCGGCCGGCGCCGTCCGGCGTCCAGCGCGGCCCAGTCGACGGTGCCGCCGGCGCAGTGCAGCCGGCCGAGCGAGCGCAGCAGCGGCTCCCACGGCTCGGTGGCGCCCCGCCGCAGCGAGGGCAGCCAGAGCGCGCCGTCCAGTTCCCCGGCCGGGGTCATCTCGCGGCCGAAGCCGAGCAGGGTGGGGTGCGGGCCGATCTCGACGAAGGCGTCGCAGCCGAGGCCGCGCGCGGTCTCGAAGCCCGCCGCGAAGTGGACGGTGCCGAGCATGTGCTCCACCCACGCGTCGGCGTCGACCTGTCCGGCGAGCCGGCCGGTGGCGTCGGATATCCATGGGAGCGCGGGCGTGGCGAACTCGATCCGCCGCGCCGCCTCACGCACCGGCGCCACCGCGCCGGCCATGAGCTTCGAGTGGAACGCATGGGAGACCCTGAGCGGACGTACTGCTGCCGAGCACGCCTCCAGGGCCTCCCGTGCGGCCTCGATCTCGCCCGCGGATCCGGAGAGCACCAGATGCCGGGGCGTGTTGACCGCCGCGACCGCAACCGAGGCGAAACGGTCGGCGACTGAGCGGATTGTGTCCGCGTCTCCGACACAGGCGATCATGGCGCCATCGCCCGGCTGCTGGTCCATGTGGCGGCCCCTGGCCGCGGCGAGTCTCAGTGCGTCGTCGAGCGGAAGGGCTCCCGCGACGCACGCGGCGCTTATGGCGCCGACACTGTGGCCCAGGACGGCCGTCGGCTGTACGCCGAGCGACATCCACAGCTCGGCGAGTGCGATCTCGAGCGCCACCAGCGCGGGCTGGCAGTACCGAGTGCGCTCAAGCCGGGCGGCGCCGTCCTGGTCGAACATGAGGTTGAGCAGTGGAACATCCAGCGGCCGCAGCACACGGTCGCAATGGTCGAGCACGTGCCGCACGACCGGGTGGCCTCGGTAGAGGGCTTCGCCCATTCCGGCGTATTGGGTGCCTTGGCCGCTGAAGAGGAACGCGACCCGCGGCTCGCTGCGGCCGCCGGCCTCTGCGCGCAGCACGGTGGCTGAGGACTCGCCGCGGGTCAGCGGTTCCAGGGCCGTGTCGAGTTCCGCGGTCGAGCCCGCGAGGACGGCGGCCCGGTGCGAGAGGTGGGCCCTGGCGGTGTTCGCGGCGTGGGAGAGATCGCCGAGCGCGACGCCGGGGTCGGCGGCCAGGTGCGAACGGTAACGGTGGGCGAGGGTGGCGAGTGCGGATGGCGTGTGCCCGGAGAGGCAGAGCACGTGGATCGGGCGCTCGGGCAACGTGTCCTGCGGCACGACGGCGGCGGGCGACGGCGCGCACTCCAGGATCACGTGGGCGTTGTGACCGCCGAATCCGAAGGAGCTGACCGCAGCGCGCGCCATCGGGTCGGCGAGCGGCCGCGCCTCGGTGGGCACGTCGAGGCCGGAGCTGTCCCAGGCGAGTCGACGGCTGGGTGTGGTGAGGTGCAGCTGGGGTGGTACGCGGCGGTGGTGCAGGACGAGCGCGGCCTTGATGAGCCCGGCGATGCCTGCGGCTGCCTCCAGGTGGCCGATGTTGGCCTTGACCGACCCGACGAGGCAGGGCTCACCGGTGCGCTCCCGGCCATATGTGGCCGCCAGCGCCTCCCATTCGACGGGGTCGCCGAGCGGCGTGCCGGTGCCGTGGGCCTCGACGTAGCCGATCTGCCCTGGGCGCAGGCCGGCCGCCGTCAGGGCCCGTTCAATCACTGCGCGCTGCGCCGAACTCTTCGGTGCGGTCAGCCCGTTGCTGCGGCCGCCGTGGCCCACGCCGGAGCCCTTGATCGTCGCGTAGATGCGGTCGCCGTCGGCGATCGCGGCGGAAAGCGGCTTGAGCAGCAGCACGCCGGCGCCCTCGCCACGCACATATCCGCTGGCCGCGTCGTCGAAGACGCGGCAGTGCCCGTCGGCGGCGAGCATGCCGCCGTCGGCGAAGGCCTTGGTAAGCCCGGGGGCGAGCAGCAGATTGACGCCGCCTACCAGCGCGGCGCGGCACTCGCCGGCGCGCAGGCTCTGGCAGGCCGCGTGCACGGCGGCCAGCGAGGAGGAGCACGCTGTGTCGAGCGTGAGGCTGGGCCCGGTCAGGTCGAGCACGTACGAGAGCCGGTTGGCGGCCAGGGCGTGGGCGCTGCCGGTGGCCGAGTAGAGGTCGATGGCGTCGAGCCGGCGTAGCTGCAAGCGCCCGTAGTCGCTGTTGCTGAGGCCCACGAAGACGCCGGTGTCGGAGCCGGCCAGGCCGGTCGGCGCGACGCCGCCGTCCTCGAGCGCCAGCCAGGCCAGCTCGAGCAGGAGCCGCTGCTGCGGGTCCATCCGCTCGGCCTCGCGCGCCGAGATGCCGAAGAATCTGGCGTCGAACTCGCCGACCTCGTCGAGGAATCCGCCCAGGCTCGGCGCCGGCACGGTCTCGGGGTCCCACCGGTCGCTGGGCACCTGTGCGACGGCGTCGCGCCCGTCGAGCAGAAGCCGCCAGAAGCCGGATATGTCGGGGGCGCCGGGGAACCGGCAGGCCATGCCGGTGATCGCGATCGGTTCGCCGCCGTGGTCGACGCCCATGGCCGGCCGTGGCCGAGACGGCGCGGGAGGCGGGCCCTGCGGCTGCGGCACGGGCGCCGGGCTCAGGTGCCGGGCCAGCCGGCGGATGCTCGGATGGTCGAAGACCAGCGCGCTCGACGTGGCACGGCCCAGGTGCCGGCTGAGCTCCTCGGCGATCGCCGTGGCCTGCTTCGAATCGAGGCCGATGGTCGCGAAGGGCTGGTCGATGTCGATCGCGCTGCCGGGCAGGCCGAGGCGGCCGGCGACCCGCTCGACCAACCACGTCTCGATCTCGCCGGCGCTGGGTCCGGCCTCGCGCGGTTCTTCGCGTTGTTGCTCGACCGCGTCCGGTTCTTCCTGTGCGGCAAGCGCATCGCCAAGGCAAAGGCTCAGGAGTGTGCTGATTCGCGGCCTGACCAACAGCTCCCCCACCGGGATCTCGACGCCGAGGCGCGCTTCGAGGCGTCGGACGACCTGGATCAGGGCCGGGTAGTCGAGGCCGAGGTCGGCCAGCGCTGTATCTACGATGGCTGCGTCGATGAGCGCTGCGTCTTCGACGGCTGCGTCACCAAACTCCGCGGCGAGCGCGCCGATGACGCGGGCGCGGCGTTCGGCGGCGGACAGCATGTCCAGGCCATCGCGGCCCGCAGGCGCGTCGACGTCGCGGGTGACGCTCGCGGCCAGGACGGGGAGGCCGAGGCCGAGAAATTCCTGCCGACAAGCCTGCCGCTGGGTCTTGCCGCTCGTGGTCTTGGGCACCGCGGAGCGCTTCAGCAGTGCGACGGTGTGCGGCGTGACCTCATGCTCGGTGGCGACGGCGGTCCGGATGGCCGCCAGCAGCGCTCCCGCGTTCTCGAGCTTCGCGCCGTCGACCTCGTAGACGACCACAAGCTCCTCGGCGCCGTCGACGTTGATCCCGAAGGCGGCGCCGCCGCCCGCGCGCACCGCGGCGGCGCGCTCGACGGTGAGCTCGAGGTCCGGCGGGTAGTGGTTGCGGCCCGAAAGGATGACGACGTCCTTGATCCGACCGGTGACGTAAAGCTGGCCTTCGTGCAGGAAGCCCAGGTCGCCGGTACGCATGTACGCGGTCCCGGCCTCGCCCTCGATGCGGGCCTGGAATGTCTCGCGAGTGGCTTCGGGCCGGCGCCAGTAGCCACGGGCGCAGTTCGGGCCGGTCACCCAGATCTCGCCCACGGCGCCCGCGGGGACGCGCCGCAGCGTGGCCGGGTCGACGATCGCCATCTCGATGTCCGGGATGGGCGCGCCACAACCGACGGCCTCGGTGACACGGGCAGATCCCGCGGTGGCCGGCTCCGGCGAGCCGGCCTCGATGCTCGGCGTGGCGAACGTCCGGACGGTCGGCGGCTCGGCCACTGCGGCCCCGGTGACCATGAGGGTGGCCTCGGCCAGGCCGTAGCAGGGCAGCAGCGCGCGCCGGTCGAAGCCGCAGGGCGCGAAGTACTCGGCGAAGCGCTCGAGCGTCTCGGCGCGGACCGGCTCGGCGCCGTTCAGCGCCTTCGTCCAGTGCCGTAGGTCCAGCGTGTCGCGCTGGCGCGGGGTGATCCGGCGCAGGCAGTGTTCGAACCCGAAGTTCGGCGCGACGCTGGTCGAGGCGCCGGTCCGCGAGAGCGTCTCAAGCCACAGCAGCGGGCGGCGGATGAAGGTGAACGGCGCCATCAGGTGAGCCGGGACGCCCAAGTACAGCGGCTCCAGGATGCCGCCGATCAGGCCCATGTCGTGATACGGCGGCAGCCACGACACCAACTGCGTGCGCTCGTCGTGTTCGAGGTGCCGATGGATTGAGCGCAGGTTGGCGATCAGGTTGTCGTTGCTGACCATCACGCCCTTGGGCGCCGAAGTCGACCCGGACGTGTACTGCAGGAAGGCCAGCGAACCGCCGGTGGCCTCGGTCTCGCACCACGCCTCGGCGTCGTCGAAGGTCTCGGTGGCGAGCCAGCGCAGCGTGCCGAGGCCGAGCGCTTCGAGCTCGTCCGGGTGCTCGGCGGCGAAGCGCTGAAGCGCGGCGGTGGTCAGGGCGTGCGTGGCTCGGGCGTCGTGTGCGATCGCGGCGAGCCGCGCCATGGTCTGGCCGAAGCGGCTGGTGTCCGGCGGGTATGCGGGCACTGCGATGGCCCCGGCGTAGAGGCAGCCGAGAAAGTTCGCGATGTACTCGAGCCCCGGCTCCTGGAGCACGAGCACCGGCCTGCCGCGCTGCCCCTCGTCCTGAAGGCGGGCGGCGGTCGCCCGCGCCCGCTGGTCCAGCCGGCGGTAGCTCCACTCCTCAGCGGTGCCCTGGTCGTCCGTGAGAAACCGGTAGGCCAGGGCGTCGGGCCGGTGCTCCGCGTGATGGCGCAGCCATCCGGCCACGGTGGCGGGTTCGCTACCCCGGTGCGCTGTCCTGATCGCGACCGCGTTCATGATCCCCTCCGTAGGTCACTGGGTGGTGCTGGCAGGCACCGCGACCGGGGTTGCCGGTTCGTCCGCGAGGCGCCGGTAGTCCGTCTTGCCGTTGGCGTTGCGTGGCAGCGCGTCGAGACAGGTCGCCGCGTGCGGGACCATGTACGCGGGCAGGAATCGGGCGCAGTGGCGCTTGAGCTCCAAGAGGCTCGGCCGGTCCGCGGCGTCGCGCGACGTGTAGTACAGGGTGAGCTGGCTGCGCTCGCCGTTGTGCCGCACGACGACCGCGGCCTCCTCGACCTGTGGGTGGCGCAGCACGGCGGCCTCGACCTCGCCGAGTTCCACGCGGTAGCCGGAGAGCTTGACCATGCGGTCCTTGCGGCCGCGGTACACGAATCGGCCCTGTTCGAGGCTGACGATGTCGCCGGTCGGATGGCGGTGGTCGCGGTGTTGCGCCGCGATCGGCTCGCCGCCGCGGCCCCAATAGCCGGGGGTCACGCAGTCGCCCTCGATGACGAGTTCGCCAACCGCGTCCGGGCCGGTGAGCGCGCGACCGTCCGCGTCGAGGATCGACGCCCGGGTACGCGTGATGGGCAGGCCGATCGGCACCGGCTGCTCTCGGGACAGGTCGGCGGGGGTGACCCGGTGGTAGGTGCAGACGTTCGTCTCGGTCGGCCCGTAGAGGTTGTAGAGCGCGACGTCGGCAGGCAGCAGGTCGGTGAGGGCGCGCAGGTGCGTTATGGGAAAGACCTCGCCTGCGAAAAGCACGTACCGCAGGGAGCGTGCCGCCTCAGCGGTCAGCGCGCCGGATGCGGTCAGCAGCCGGAGGATTGACGGAACCGAATACCAGACGGTGACGCCGTGCCGGGCGATGCCCTCAGCGAGCGCCGACACGTCGCGCTGTTCCCGGTCGCTGATCACCCAGAGCGCCGCGCCGGCCGAGAGGGCCGCGAAGAGGTCGAACGTGCTCAGGTCGAAGGTGAACGAGGCGTGGTTGGCGAAGACGTCGTCGGGGCCGAGGTGCATTTCGGCGCGGGCCCAGCCGACGAAGTTCGCCAGGCTCCCGTGGGAGATCATGACGCCCTTGGGTACGCCGGTGGAGCCTGACGTGTAGAGCACTGCCGCGAGCGTCGTGCCGTCTGTCGGCGGCGGTGCGGCTGGGGCCGACGCTCGGGCAGCGAATTCCTCCCAGGTCTCGACGCGGGGGCCGCCGGCCGGTGTCACGGCCTCCGCGTCGCCGTCGACGACGATCGTCCGGATCGACTTGGGCAGCATCCGCCCCGCCACCGCCGCGAGATGGGCTTGGTCGGTGACGAGCGCGACCGGTTCGCTGTCGACCAGGATCGTCTCGACTCGCGAGGGTGGCTGTGCTGCGTCCAGCGGCACGTAGGCGCAGCCGGCTCGCAGGGTGCCGAGGATCGCCACGACGTATGCGGGCTGCTTCTCCAGCCAGATCGCGACGCGCTCGCCCGGTCCGGCGGCGATGGCGGCTAGCGCCGCCGCGAAAGCCTCGACCCTGTCCGTGAGTTCGCGGTAGGTGAGGGTCTGCGCGCCGAGCAGCGCGGGCCGATCCGCGATCGCCGCAGGCAGCGGCTGGGCCAGCCCGACGGTCTCCGTCGCCGGCGCCGCGTCCGGGATATTCGGGCTCATGCCCGCCTCCCGGCTTCGAGCGGCTCGCGACGGCGGGTCGCGGTCAGCACGCCGGTCTCGCGGCCGGCATCGACGAAGATCTCGGCCGCCCGCTCCAGGTCCTCGACCGTGTGCTCGCTCGTCACGCTGACGCGTAGCCGGGCGTCGCCGAGCGGCACGCCGGGAAAGACCACGGTCTGGCAGAACAGACCCCGAGCACGGACCGCGCGCCCCATCTCCAGGGCCAAGCGATCGTCGCCGATGACGATCGGCAGGATCGCGCTCTCGCTGCCGCCGAGGTCGAATCCGGCCTCTGTCAGCCGGTCGCGCAGGAGCCGGATGTTCGTCCACAGCGTCCTGATCCGCTCCGGCTCGGTCTCCATGACGTCGAGCGCCGCGATCAGGCCGGCCGCGACGCCCGCCGGGATCGTCGCGGCGAAGACGTATGAGTTGGCGTAGAAGCGCAGGTACTCGATCACGTCCTCGTCGCCGACGACGAAGCCGCCGACGCCCGCCAGCGTCTTGCTCATCGTGCCCAGCTCCAGGTCGACCTCGCCCTTGAGCCCGAAGTGCTCGGCGGTGCCGGTGCCGTGCGCGCCGAGCACGCCGGTCGCGTGGGCGTCGTCGACCAGCACGCGTGCGCCGTGCGCCCGCGCCAGCCGGACGATTTCCGGCAGATCGCAGATGTCGCCGTGCATGCTGAACACGCCGTCGACCGAGATCAGCTTTCCGGCGCGGTCATCGCAGCGGCCGAGTACGCGCTCGAGGTCCGCCATGTCGTTGTGCTGGAATATCTTGCGAATCGCGCCCGAGAGCCGGCCGCCGTCCACGATGCTCATGTGGTTGAGCTTGTCTACGATGAGCGCGTCATAGCTCTTGACCAGCGCCGAGATCGTGCCGATGTTCGCGGAATACCCACCGGGAAAGACAATGCACGCGGGTCGCTTTTTGAATGCGGCGAGCCGCCGCTCCAATTCCTTGTGGAGAGTATTGGTTCCGCCAATCAAACGACATCCGGTGTTCGTCGCTCCGTACACGCCCACCGCATCACGGATGGCCTCGATGACTTTCGGATGATTGGCCAGGCCGAGATAGTTGTTCGAGGCGAACATGAGGAATTCGCGGGTGCGCCCGGTGAGTTCGTCGTGAATGACGGCCCGGTTCTGGCAGCGCGACAGCAGCGGCATTCCGTACCAGTAGAGCCGGTCGTCCTCGCGCTGCCGCAAGTAGCGCGTGAATTCGCGCGCCTTGACGAACACGTCGGGGTCGCGGCGTTCGAGAAAGTCCTTCATCGACCGGCTGTCCCACGCGTCCGCTTCGGCGGGCGCCACGTCGGGCACGAGCGCGCGCAACTCGTCGGCGACGGCCCGCAGCGTGGTTGCCGCGACCCCGCCCGGTGCGCCCGCCACGCCGAGCTCCGCCGCCGCCTCGGTGATGATCGAGGTCAAAACCACCGAGTCGATGCCGAGTTCGCCCTCGAGGTCGGCATCGAGATCGAGTTGCTCACGCCGGTATTGGGTATGCCGCATAGCCACCGCGAGAACGGTCTCGGTGAGCTCGTCGACGACGCGATCGGCGACACCGCGCCCCCCAACTGAGGCCGCTTCACGCAGCCGCGGCCCGCCGTCCGCAGCTGAGGCTGAGGCCGAGACCGAGATGGAGGCGGAAACCAGAGCCGGGACCGGGACCGACACGTCAGCGGCGGGCAGCTCCGCCCGCACTGCCGCGACCAGATCGCGGATGGTCGACACGGTCCCCGGCGGTGTGGCGCTGAGGCCGAAGTCTTCCCGCACCGACGCCAGGATCGACTGAAGGATCACCGAGTCGATTCCCAACTCGCCTTCGAAGTGGCTCTCCGGAAGCAGGCACGCCTCGTCGTAGAGAGTACGGGCGGCCACGATCTCGGTGACCCGCCGCTCGATCTCGGCGGCGTCCCAGCGCCTCCCGAGAGTCCGCGCCGCGCTCACCGGACACCGTCCCGCTCGGACCGCAGCCGGTCGACGAGCGCCGCTATCGAGTTCACGGTGCGAAAGTTCGCCGGCGATACCTCTGTCAGCGGGATCGTGATCCGATACTCGCCCTGCAGAAAATGCACCAGATCGAAGATCGCGGCCGAGTCGATGATGTTAAGCTCGGCGAGAGGGACGTCACTGTCCAGCCCCTCGGCATCGCCGTCCAGCCAGAATTCGGCGATATAGCTGATGAGCGACTGCTGAGTCGTCACGATATCCTCGGTCCTCAGTCGGGTCCGTGCTTTCCCGTCAGTCTTCCGAGATGATCTGACAGACTGCTGACCCGCTGCTGACCGTCAACGATCGGTCAAGGATCCGTCAGCGCCGGGTCAGTGGCCTAACGCGTGACCTGGGGCCCGGGCGCCGGAGCCCATTCCGAACCCGCCGACTCAGTTCACTGCTCGCACTGACCGGTGCGGCGACCCGGACCCGGCGGCGGAAGAATCGCGTAGCGCACCTGACCGTCTGCGCCTCGCTGCGTCGCTCCGGAGGCAGGTAACGGTGTACCGGACCGAAGACACTCCCAGCGCACGCGGAGAACCACAACGAAGGCGGCGAGCCGGCCTGTAAGCCGGGCGCTGCCATCGGTGTCCGAATCCACGTGACCTACCTGCAGGAATTCGAGAACCTGCAGGATAGGGCCCGTGCACCTCGAGGCGTCTCGTGCCGCTCGGACACCCGTCGATACCATTCACGCAGCGACATGGTGCTGACCCAGCCTCCGTGACCTGACAGCCAGTCACACCGCAGGTCATCCGGTTGCGCTGCGCGAGACACATCGAGATCTTCAAAACGCTGCACCGCTCGAGCACGTCGGGATCGGCAGGCATGACGGAATCCTGTTCAACGGGCCTGCAAACAGCGCACGATGCATCGCCACATCCGGCACGACCGGATAACCCCGCCAGTAGCCCAGCTCATCGGCCGACACGAACCACCAACGTCGAACGGTTGACCGCCCGAATTGCGGCCAGGCCCCCCAACTGCGACCCCGTGGCAGACGATCACTACAGACAACCCGCGACCAGCCCCTCCGACCTGCTGCTTCAGGATGAAGAATCCTCATGGCCGAGAACGTGAAGCCGCAATCGTCTGCCCGCCCGTCGGCGAGCCGAAGCGCTTCGGCTCGCCGAGCGCCACCTTGTGCCAGAGGCTGGCCTTGTGCCGAACGATCGCGGCGCAGGGGCCGCGAGCCGGCACTCTCGACGGGTCGACAGTCCGCCCACGACACCCCGCGCGAGCTCCCGATCCCTCGCAGCGTCAGACCGAACCATTCAATTCCGCTGTTCAGGGCCACGCCCGAATCAGGTCGTCCGGTCCGAAAGCGGCGTCAATCTCCCTGCACTGGACGCCGCTTCGACTGACGGCGACCAGGGGGAGGGGTTGATCTGTCAGCGCCGCCCAGTGCCGCAGCAGCTCCGCCTTGTCGTGCTCGTCGAAGGCGCTGCCGAGCCACTTGATGGAGCCGACGAACAGTAGCTGTTTCGCAATCGGTCCCCGGTCCGCGCCCACAATGTCGATCTCGATCTGGTTGTTCCGTGTCCAGTACCCGCCCACTACCGGGGCGTCGGGTAGGCCTTGGTCCGGTAGCAGTCGGGCGAGTGACTCGCGGACCAGGGGCTCGATGGCGCGCCCACGCCAACTGGCCCAGCTTGTCGCAATGCGCTGTGTGGTGGTATCGCCCCGGCCGCGCTCGATCTCGTCGAGGTGCGGGCCGAGAAAGCGCAGCCAAAACCTGAGGTAGGGGTCTGTTACCCGGTAGCGTCGGTCTTTGGAGGGCTGAAGGGCGACGGGGAGTTCCCCGGCCACGATCCTCTTGTCCATCAGTGTGCCAAGCGCCCGGTTAAGAGGGGTAGCGGCGATCCCCCCGACGGCGTTCGCGATATTGGTGAAGCTGCGCTCCCCGGTACCGATCGCGCTCAGTACGGTCCGGGCCTGGGTGTGGTCGGGGAATTCCGCGGCCAGAGAGCGTTCCGCGGACACCAGCAGCGCGCTGACGGGGTTGGCCAGCGCCAAGGCGAGGTACTGCTCGACGGACGCACCGCGCGGCCATTCCGCGCAGATCAACGGAAGTCCACCGGTCACCAGGGCCGCGTCGAAGGCATCGGCCGCGCCCAGACCCAGCATCTGTCCGATCTCCCGCGGATTGAGCGGGCCGATCACCATTTCCCGTCCCCGCTGGTGGAACGGGCGCTCATAGGCGGTCAAAGCCTCCATCATCGACAGGTCCGAGCCGATCAGCAGGAGCAGGACCGGCTTACGCTCGAACAGGCGGTCCCAACTGCGTTGCAGCACTCCTTCGAACGCGTCATCGCGCCCCATCAGATAGGGAACCTCGTCCAAGACCACAATGGAGGGCTGATCGTCGGGAAGCGCCGCCGCCAACAGCCGGAGTGCCGCGCCCCAATCGGCCGGCCGCGCGGCCGCCAGCAGTTCCCGCTCGGGCAGGGTTGAGCGCTGTGCGTCCTCGGCGAGCCGCAGCAGTTCCGCAGCAGACGCCGCGCCGGTGGCGGTGAAGAACAGGTAGGGCGCACCCGCGCGCTCCACGAACGTCTCGACCAGACGCGACTTGCCCACTCGCCGTCGCCCGCGCAGGAGCAGGCAGCGCCCTGGGCGCTCTGCGCCGACTCCGGAGCGCACCCGCTCGAGTTCGTCCCGCAAGAGCGCCAGTTCCCGCGCGCGCCCGACGAAGTCCGCCATCACGCCAGCCTTCCAGCCCGAGATTCATGTTACTAACAATCATGTCAGTAACATGAATGTTAGTCAAAAGGGGAAAGATCCCGTAACGACAGAGCGCGCAGACCCGCACTTGGGCATAACTCGCGGTAGTCAACCTCGTGCCGACCTGTTGGCGTACTCTGCCGGCGTGACGGACCTGCCCGCAGGGCTCTACGAGGAAGTCATCACTCAAGGCTTGCACGCGCGCCTGGCTCCGACCGCCGCGGCCGGCCTCGTGCAGCGGGAAGAGCTGGAGCCGGACGACGCGCCTGAAATCCTGGCCCGGTACATCGGAGCGCTGGCTCGCCGGGCCCTGCGCGCGCAGAGCAGGAGCGGAGACGAGGCAAGTCGGCTCGCCACTCAGATCACGACGGCGAACCAGGTGGTGGCACTCCTCGGCCGCCTAGTGCCAGAGCAGGCGCAAGCAGGTGACTTGATCGCGGCCTCGCACGAACTACTGCTCGCCATCGCCAAGGCGGATCCGAGACCGGGCGCGGCGGTCTTCCCGATCCGCCCGACGACGCCCCTGGCCTCCAGTGCGCTGCTGGCGAACCGCGGCGGCGAGCGGATTCTCTACGCGCTCCGGAGCGAGCTCGCCTCAGCGAACCGGGTTGACCTCATCTGCGCCTTCGTCAAATGGTCCGGACTGCGGATGCTGCTCGAACCCCTGGCCGGCCTCGTGGAACGCGGCGGCCGGCTGCGCGTCGTGACGACTACGTACATGGGCGCGACGGACCTGCGAGCGGTTGACGAGCTCGCCAGGCTCGGTGCCGAGGTAAAGGTCTCCTATGAGACGCAAGCGACCCGGCTCCACGCCAAGGCCTGGCATTTCCACCGCGACACGGGGTATTCGACCGCTTACGTCGGCTCCTCGAACATGTCCAGAGCGGCGTTGACGGACGGAGTGGAATGGAATGTCCGTCTGTCCGCGGTGGAGGCGCCGCACCTGATCGAGGCGTTCGCGGACAACTTCGAGTCCTACTGGGAGGACGAGGGCTTCGAGCCCTACGACACACGCGACGTACAGCAGCGGGACCGGTTGCGCCAAGCCCTGTCCCTGGAGCGGCAGGGTCCCAGGGAACTGCCGCCCGAACTCGTCACCTTCGACATCACCCCGCACCCGCACCAGCGGCAGGTCCTCGACGAACTCGAGGCGGAGCGGGCGGTGCACGGCCGGTACCGGAACCTGGTGGTGATGGCCACCGGAACCGGGAAGACGATCGTGGCGGCCCTGGACTACAAGCGGTTGGCAGCCACGGGCCTGAGCAGGCTGCTCTTCGTCGCGCACCGAGAGGAGATCCTGATCGCGAGCAGGATCAAGTTCCGGCACGTGCTCAAGGACCCGGTCTTCGGCGAGCTGCTGACGGGGGATGAGAAGCCGCAGCGGTGGCAGCACGTATTCGCCTCGGTCCAGTCCCTCGCGCAGATCGACCTGGATCGGGACCTGCATCCGGAACGCTTCGACGTGATCGTCGTCGACGAGTTCCACCACGCCGCCGCCGCGACCTACGCCCGGCTGCTCGACCATGTAGAACCAAAGGTGCTGCTCGGCCTGACGGCTACCCCGGAACGGGCGGACGGCCGGGACGTCACCTCGTACTTCGCGGGACGCGTCGCGGTCGACCTGCGGTTGTGGGAGGCAATCGACCGTGGACTGTTGGTGCCGTTCCAGTACTTCGGCGTCAACGACGAGACGAGTCTCGCGCAGCTGAAGTTCTCGCGGGCCACCGGCTACGACGTAGCCGGGTTGACAGCGCTCTACACGGGTAACGACGCCCGGATAAGGTTGATCATCAAGGCGGTGGAGGCCCAGGTCGAGGACTGGCGGCGGATGCGCGCGCTCGGCTTCTGCGTCTCGATCCAGCACGCCGAGTACATGGCCCGTAAGTTCCACGAGGCCGGGATCCCGGCGGCCGCAGTGACGTCACGGACCGCGGCCGAGGAGCGGGCGGGCGCGCTGGCCCGGCTCAAGGCGCGCGACGTCAATATCCTGTTCACGGTCGATCTGTTCAACGAGGGCGTGGACCTGCCCGAGATCGACACGGTACTGATGCTGCGGCCGACCGAGAGCGCTACGGTCTTCCTGCAGCAACTGGGGCGCGGACTGCGTCGGGCGCCCGACAAGGCGAGTCTGACCGTGCTCGATTTCATCGGTGTCCAGCACGCGGATTTCAGCTTCGAGGCGAAGATCCGGGCCCTGGCCGGCGGAAGCCGCAAGAAGGCGATCGAAGCGGTGGAGGCCGGATTCCCCTCGCTGCCCTCCGGCTGCGACATCCAACTGGACCGGATCGCCCGGCAGACGATCCTGAACAGTCTGCGGGGAAATCTCCGGCTGAGCTGGAACCGAGTCACAGGGGAACTGCGCGGTCTCGGCGACGTGTCCCTCGCCGAGTTCCTCGATCAGTGCGGCCTGGACGTCGAAGAGGTCTACCGTCCGGCGAACGGCACGTGGAGCGGGCTGCGTGCAGCGGCCGGGCTTGCGGTCCCGGATGCCGGACCGCAGGACGGCCGGCTCGACGGGGCACTGCGCCGGATGCTGCATATCGACGACACCGAGCGTCTCGATCTGCTGGAGCAGCTGGCCAACGGCGAGGAGCCCGAGGACACCGCGCGCACGCGCAGGCTGTTGGCGATGGCCAACTGTCTGCTCTGGAAAGCGGCGCACGCGGACAGCCCGGCCGAGGCGATGCTCAGCCGGCTTCTGCTCGAACAGCGTCGGACTGCAGAACTGCGGGAACTGCTGCCGGTGCTGCGCTCCCGGCTGCGGCGGGCGGCCCGGCCGGTGGACCGGGACGGTGCATTACCCCTGCACATCCACGCCCGCTACAGCCGAGTGGAGGCGGAAGCAGCATTCGGCGGCGAGTTCAAGGGGCAGCCGACTGGGGTGACGTGGCTGCCGCAGCAGGCGGCCGACCTGTTCTTCGTGGACTTGGAGAAGTCGGAGAAACACCGTTCGGAGTCCACCCGGTACGAGGACCGGGTGATCACGCCAACACTGTTCCAGTGGGAATCGCAGAACTCGACGAGTACGGCCTCGGCCGTCGGCCAGCGCTATATCCATCACGCCGAGCGCGGAACGACAGTCCACCTGTTCGTCCGGAAGCGCAAGAAGGCCGACGGAAAGCTCGGCGCCCCGCCCTACTGCTACCTCGGGCCGGCCACCTACGTGTCGCATTCTGGGCAGAAGCCGATGCGGATCCACTGGCGCTTGGCATATGAACTGCCGCTCGACGTCTTCAGCGCCTGGCGCGCCCTCACCGGATGAGTCCGCCACTGCGAATCGGCGGCAACAGCACCAGTCGTCGGCACCAGCCCGGCGCACGGGCGCAGGACGAGGGCACGCGGTGGCTCGGAACATGTCCCCAAGCAGGGTGAATCCATCCTCGCGACCAGACGGACTCCGGCAGAATGGACCTCGTGATCGTCGAGTCGCAGCCACAGCCGTTCGCCTACCTCAGTGCGCCGAACGCCCGGCTCTACAGCGCGGTGCTGAGGGTGTTCGGGCAGGCCAGGGAGCGGTTCACCGTGCACTTGCGACCCGAGGACGTGGCAGCCGAACTACGCCGGACCGCGTCGGGGCCTGCGGACCCGGCTGACGCCGGAGCGTCGTCCGAACCGACCGGGGCCGTCGAGACGATGTCGGTCGAAATCGTGGCGGCCGCGCTGGAGAAGCTGGTCGAGTGGCGCAATCTGCGCGCCGACGCCGACACCGGCCGGGTGACCACGGTCGAGGACTTCCACCGGGCCCGCTATCTCTACCAGCTCACCCAGCACGGGCAGGCGGCGATCCAGGCGATCGCCGTCTACGAGCAGGCGCTCGGCCGACGCGGACAGCTCCAGTCGGTCGCTCTGGCCGACATCGCCGAGCAACTCGGCTCGCTGCTCGCACTGGCCGGCGAGGCGGACCCGGACCCGGACCCGGCGAAGGTACATCTTCTGCTGCTGGGTCTCGCCGACCGATTCGGCAGCCTCGCGGACAACGCGCAGGCCTTCATGGCATCGCTGCGGCGCACGATCGACTTCCAGGACGGCGACGAGGACGCGTTCGTCGCGTACAAGGACCGTCTCGTCGAGTACATCGAACGGTTCATCGCGGACCTGGCCAACCGTGGCGCGCAGATCGCCGATCTGATCGGGCGGCTGGAGCAGGCCGGGATCGGCCGACTGCTGGAGGCCGCGGCGCGGCGTGAGGCCGCCGACGCGGTGCCGGACACGCCAGGCGCGGGCGACGGCGCGGCGCAGAACGACGGCGTCTCAGACGTCTGGCAAAGCGTTCTGACGGGCGCGCTGGCAGCCTGGGAGAACCGGTGGCGCGGCCTGTCGGACTGGTTCGTCAGCCGCGGCAGCCGCCATCCGTCTCAGGCGAAACTGCTGCGCGGTTCGGCGGTGAGCGCGATCACGAGCCTGGTCAACACGGTCGCGGCGCTCAACGAGCGGCGCGGCGGGCGCTCGGACCGCTCCGCCGACTTCCGCGCGCTGGCCCGGTTCTTCGCCGAGGCGCCGGACGAGGAAGCGGCGCACCGGCTCTGGCGGGCGGCGTTCGCGCTCTCCCCCGCGCGACACCTGACCGTGGACGCCGCGACCGAGGCCGCCTGGGACGAGGCCGAGCCCGCGCCGAACACCCCGTGGGCCGAGGCTCCGGCGCTGGAGATCAGCCCGCGGCTGCGCGAGACCGGCTCGTACGAGCGCCGCGGACAGCCGAACCGGGTGGCCGACCGGTCCGCGGCACGGCGGGTGCTGGCCGAGCAGGCCGAGCGGGAGGCCGCCGAGACCGCGGCGGCACGCGCCCGACTGGCCACGGACGGCCCGGTGCTGCTGTCCGAACTGGCTGGTCCGCGCGCACTGGACCCGGGCGCGTTCCGGCTCTTCCTCGCCGTGCTCGGCGACGCGTTGGCGGCCCGCACGCCCGGCGAGTCGGAGTCCGGCGCGATCACCGGCGACGGCACGATGGAGGTCCGGCTCAAACTCGTCGACGCGGATCGGATCGTCGAGATCCCGACCGAGGACGGGGTGCTGTCGGGGCCTGAGCACATCATCGAGATCCTCGACCTGGTCCCGGCGATCCCGTCCCGGCACGGAGCGGGCGCATGACCATCAGTACGCTGATCGACGTCGAGGGCGAGCGGCGACGCGCCGCGAGGGCGCTGCTGGCTCGTCCGCTGCTGGCCGCCGGAACCGAGCAGTTCCGGCTGGTGCGCAAGCATGCCGCGGACCTGGCGGCGTGGTTCACGCAGGAGACCGGGTGGCGGCTGGTGGTCGACACCCAGACCGCCCGCCTGTTCAAGACCCCGGCCCGGCTGAAGGATCACACCCGGCCCGCGCTCGCGCCCAAGACCCGGGTGCCGTTCACCCGTCGCCGCTACGTCCTGCTGTGCCTGGCCTTGGCGGTCCTGGAGCGCTCCGACGCACAGATCACCCTCGGCCGGCTCGCCGAGGGGGTGCTGACCGGGGCGGCCGATCCGGCGCTGGCGGACACGGGGATCGAGTTCCGCCTGGAGCGGCGGGACGAGCGTTCCGACCTGGTGGCGGCGGTCCGCGTGCTGCTCGACCTCGGTGCGCTGCGGCGGGTCGCCGGAGACGAGGAGGCCTTTCTGTCCGCGCCGGGCTCGGCGGATGCGGCGCCCGGAAAGTCCGTGCGCACCGACAGCGACGTGCTCTACGACGTGGAGCGCCGGGTGCTCGCGGAACTGCTGGCCACCACGCGCGGGCCCTCGACCGTGGGCGAGTCCGGGTTCGAGCGGCGGCTGGCGGAGTTGACGGCCGAACCCGCTCCGGACACCGACGAGTTGCGGCTGCGCGCGTTGCGGCATCGGCTGACCCGGCGACTGCTGGACGATCCGGTGGTCTACTACGCGGAGCTTTCCGAGGAGGAGCGGGCCTACCTGGTCTCGCAGCGCCACGCGATCGCGCGACGAATCAATGAGCTGACGGGATTGGTCGCCGAGTTGCGCGCCGAGGGCGTCGCGATGGTCGATCCGGACGACGAGCTGACCGACGTGCGCATGCCGGAGCAGGGGACCGAAGGCCACGTGACGCTGCTGATCGCCGCGCACCTGGCCACAGCCGTACGCCAGCAATCAGTGTTCGAACTCACGCGTCTGGTGCGGCGGCTGGCGATCGAGCACCGCGCTTACTGGCGCAAGTCCGCGACCGAACCGGCCGCCGCCGCCGACCTGGTGGCGCAGGCGCTGGCGCGGCTCGAGGCGTTGGACCTGATCGAGTACGTGGGCGACGAACGCGAGACGGTCGCCCCGAAGGCCGCGATCGCCCGGTACGCGCTGGCCGCGCCGACCATCCGAAAGGGCCGCCCGCAATGACCACGAACAGTGTGATTACGGACGCCGCGGCTGCGAACACTGTGACGCCCCCGCCGGTGCACGCCGTGGACCTGCCGGAGCCCACCAGGTCGCGTTGGCAGCCGCTGCGCGCCGGGCTGGTGGACATCTTCTACTACGACAGCGAGGAGTTTCGTTTCCACGACGGGCGGTTGCTGCTGCGCGGCAATAACGGCACCGGCAAGTCGAAGGTGCTCGCCCTGACCCTCCCGTTCCTGCTGGACGGCGAGCTTGCGCCGAACCGGGTCGAGCCGGACGGGGACCGCAACAAGCGGATGGAGTGGAACCTGCTGCTCGGCGGCAAGCACCCGAACGACGAGCGCACCGGCTACACGTGGCTGGAGTTTGGCCGGATCGCCGAGGACGGCGCAGCCGAGTACCGCACGGTCGGCTGCGGCCTCAAGGCGGTCAAGGGCCGGGGCATCGCGAAGCACTGGTTCTTCGTCACTCCGGAGCGGATCGGCCCGCGCTTCGCGCTGATGTCGGCGACCCGGGTGCCGCTGGCCCGCGAACGCCTCAGGGAGACTCTCGAGGGGCGCGGCCACGTGTACGACACGGCTACGGAATACCGGCGCGCGGTGGACGAGAACCTGTTCGGGCTCGGCCAGGAACGCTACGAGGCGCTGGTCGGCCTGCTGATCCAGCTGCGCCAGCCGCAGTTGTCGAAGAGGCCGGACGAGAAACTGCTCTCCCGCGCGCTGACCCAGGCGCTGCCGCCGCTTGATCCGGCGTTGGTCGGGGAGATCGCCGAGGCGTTCCGCGGCCTGGACGAGGAGCGCCAAGCCCTCCAAGCGCTCATGGAGGCTTCCGGCGCCGCTTCGGCCTTCCTCGGCCACTACCGCCGCTACGCGCGCGTCGCCGCCAAGCGCCAGGCTGCGGTGCTGCGCCTGGCGCACAGCAAGTACGAGCACCTGGGCCGGGACCTTGGCGAGGCAGACGCCGCGCACGGCGAGGCGCAGACGCGACTGACGGCGGCGTTACAGAGCCTTGAGTTCCTTGACGGCGAGCGCGTCCGCCTTTCGGCCGCGCACGACGCGCTCAACCGCAGCCCGGAGATGGACGCGGCTCGAGAGCTGGAGCAGACGGGCAAGACCGCGGCGACGCTGGCACGGGTCGCCGCCGACCGGGATTCCGCCGTCCACGCCGCCCGTTCCCAAGCCGAGGGCTGGGCACGGCGCGCGGCCGAGTCGGCGATCAAGGCGGCGGCGGACGCACGGGAGCTGGACGCTGCCGGGGCCGGCGCGGCGCGCGTGGCCGGGGTCGCGGGAATCGACCATCCGGCGGTGACCCGGGTCCTGGACCGGGACCTGCCGCCCTATCCCGAGGCCAGGCGCGCCGGGGAGCGGGAAGCCGAACGCCGCACCCATGCCGTCGCAGGGCTCGAATCGTTGTTGTCCGCCACGGAGCAGGCACATGAACGTGCCCGCGCCGCGCGGGCTGAGGCGTCGCGCGCGGGCGCCGAACTCGCGGACGGGCGCGAACGGGTCGTCGCAGCGGAGACGGCAGTCTCCGCGTACGCCGCGCGGCTGGCCGCGGACTATCGCGCCTGGATCGACGCGGCGAGCGAACTGAGCGTCGCAGAGCCCGAAGAAACAGTCGCGCTGCTGGAGTCCTGGGCCGACACGCTCGACGGTCCCAACCCGGCCGCTGTCGCGGTGGCTGCGGCGCACCGGCTCGCCTCGGCCGCGCTCACCCGCCGCGAGACCGAACTCGACGCCGAGCACGCCGCCGCGAGCCGTGAACACGATGCACTCGTTGCCGAGACGGCGCGGTTGGAAGCGGGCGGACACGACGCCCCGCCCGTCACACACACCCGCGACCACGCCGCGCGCGCCGGACGTCCTGGAGCGCCGTTGTGGCGCGCCGTGGACTTCGCGGAGAAAGTCCACGAAGAGGACCGCGCCGGGATCGAATCAGCGCTCGAAGCCGCCGGTCTGCTCGACGCCTGGCTCACCCCGGACGGCGTGTTGCTCGCCTCGGGTACCGGCGACGCGGTCGTCCTTCCCGATTCCCCCGCCCCCGCCGGAGGGCTGACCGCAGTGCTGCACCCGGCGGTCGACCGGGACGATCCGCAGGCCGCGGCGCTCTCGGACGACGCGGTCCGCGCCGTCCTCGCGGCGATCGGGCTGAGCGAGTGTACGCATGCGACGTGGGTCGCGGCGGATGGCGGCTATCGGATCGGCGCACTGCGCGGTTCCTGGAGCAAGGAATCAGCACGCTACATCGGCGAGGGCTCTCGCGAGGCCGCGCGCCGGGCCCGGCTGGCCGAACTCGCCGCGTTGCGCGCCGAACTCGCCGCGGAACTCGACCGGATCCGCGGGGCTCGCGAGCAGGTGCGCGAACGCGCGGCGCTGCTCGCCGAGCAGTTGGCCGCGCAGCCGTCGGATGAGCCGTTGCGCACCGCGCACAACCGCCTGAGCGCCGAGAACGACGTCGTGCGGCGGCTGACCGAGCGCAGTGACCAGGCCGCGCTCGAAGCCGCCGACCGCCAGGAGGGCGCCGAACTCGCGGACGCCGCCACCGCCGAATACGCGCAGGACACCGGTCTGCCCGCCGATCGGTCCGGCCTGGCCGCCGTACGCGACGCAGTGTCCGGATACCGTGCCGCGCTCGCCGCGCTGCTGCCGGCCGCCACCGCCGCCGCGCGCTCGGCCGAGCAGGAGCGGGACGCGACAGGCGAGGCCGAGCGCGCGCAGACGGCGAGTGCCGAGGCTGAGTCGGCGGCCGAGGAGGCACGGCTCCAGGCCGAGGGCGCCGAGGAGCACCGGCGCGTGCTGGCCGAGACCGTGGGCTCCGGAGTCGAGGAGCTCTACCGGCGGCTGGCCGAGACCGCCTCCGCCATCGAGGAGCGGGACCGGGCCGAGAAGGCCGCGCGCGCCGAGCATGAACGGGCCCTGACCGATCGCTCCCGCGCCGAGGGGCAGCGCGAGCGGATCCGCCGCGACATCGAGGACGCGGTCGGCGAACGCGACCGCGCGGTGGTCTCGCTGCGCTCCTTCGCGCAGACCGGCCTGCTCTCCGCCGCGCTCCCGGAACTCGACCTGCCGCCGCACACCGAGCCGTGGGCACCGACCCGCGCCGTCGCCCTCGCCCGCCAGATCAATCAGGATCTTGACTCGGTGGACGACGGCGAGCGGGCTTGGGAGCTGATCCAGCAGCGCGTTTCCGCCGAGCACAAGGTGCTCACCGACGCGCTCGGCCGGCACGGTCACTCGGTCGGCATGACTCTGCACGACGGCGTGATGGTCGTCGACGTGCTCTTCCAGGGCCGCACCCAGGACGTACCCTCACTCGCTCAGTCCCTGGTGCAGGAGGTTGAGCAGCGCGGCCGGCTGCTGTCCGCCAAGGAGCGCGAGCTGCTGGAGAACCATCTCGTCGGCGAGGTCGCCGGAGCGCTCCAGGAGCTCATCGCCGCTGCCGAGGAGCAGGTCCTGGCGATGAACCGGGATCTGGAGCAGCGGCCCACCTCCACCGGGATGGCGCTGCGGCTGCAGTGGAATCCGGCCCGCGACGCGCCGGAGGGTCTGGAGGCCGTGCGCAGGCGGCTGCTGCGCCAGTCCTCGGACGCCTGGCGGCCGGCCGACCGCGCTCAGGTCGGGGAGTTCCTGCAGGCCCGCATCGCGGCCGACCGCCAGGAGCATCCCGGTGACTCCTGGCACGACCAGCTCACCCGGGCCCTGGACTACCGGGGCTGGCACGAGTTCGCGATCCAGCGCCGCCAGGACGGTCAGTGGCGCCCGGCGAGCGGGCCGGCCTCCGGCGGCGAGCGCGTGCTGGCCGCGTCCGTTCCGCTGTTCGCGGCGGCTTCGTCGCACTACTCCTCCGGCAGCCCGCACGCGCCGCGCCTGATCGCCCTGGACGAGGCCTTCGCAGGGGTCGATGACGACTCGCGGGCCAAGTGCCTGGGCCTGCTCGCCTCCTTCGACCTGGACGTGGTGATGACCAGCGAACGCGAATGGGCCTGCTACCCGACCGTGCCCGGTATCGGCATCGCCCAGCTCGCCCGGCGCGAGGGAATCGACGCGGTCCTGGTCACCCCGTGGCGCTGGGACGGACGTGAACGGGCCAGACTGCGGCGTCCGGAGCCGTACGTCCCCGCCGCACCCCATTCCCCCGGACCCGAAGTCGGCCCACAGCCGCTGTTCGACCCGCCGCGATGACCTCACCGACCGGACACGCCCGGACCGATCAACCACGGCTGCGCCGCCTGCTCGGCGGCCCCGACACCGCGTGGTTGGTCGACCGGATCCGCCGGCGCCTCACCGAAGGCAGGACACTCGACGGTGTCGTCACCCTCGCCCAGGCGACCGCCGGCCAGCGCAGGGCCGTCGAACTGCTGCTCGGCCGGGCCCCCGGCGCGGGCCACTCACTGTCGGTCCGGTTGTCCGAGCTCGACGCCGCGCTGCGCGCATCAGAGGTCTGTCCGGCAGGCCTCGCCGCCGCAGTCGTCACCCTCACCGGCCCGGTCACCGACCGCCGTACCGCAGCCGAAGCGCAGCGCCTGGCCTGGGAATCCGCGCTGCGCCCCCTCGACGAGTGCGCGCGGACGCGACCCGAGCTGGCCGGATGGCGCGCCGCGCTGGAGACGACCGGCCTGCTCAAGCGGCTGTCCCAAGACGACGCTCGAGCGGCGGCCGCGCTCTCGGCAAGCGCCGCGCGCGTCATCGACGCGCTGCCCTCTCCGGGCGTCGGCCTGGCCGTCCTGGCGGCGCGCACCACCGGAGACGCCCACGCGCTCGATGAGGGAAGACCTCTCGGCACGCTCGTCCTCTCCGCCGTGCGCGCCCTATCCGGCCTCGCGGCCCGGGATACCGGTACCGCCGCCGAGCGCCGCGCCGCCTGGGCAGCCGTCGGGGTGGCCCGAGACGAGTTGTCCTCGCGGGTGCTCGTCCTGGGACTGCCCGGGGGCGCGGGCACCGGCGACCGCCACCACTCGACCGCACGCATCCTCAACGCCGCGCACGAAGCGGGCGAACCCGCCGTTCTGACCCTCAGGCAGCTGACGCGCGACGACCCGCCGTTCGATCTCGGCGCCGGCACTGGCGTCGGCACGGTGTTCATCTGCGAGAACCCCGCCGTCGTCGCGGCCGCGGCCGACGAACTCGGCTCGGCCTGCCCCCCGCTGGTCTGCGTGGAGGGACAGCTCTCGGCCGCCGCACGCACGCTTCTCGCCCGGCTGGCCGACCAGGGTGCCCGCTTCGCCTACCACGGCGACTTCGACTGGGGCGGGGTACGCATCGCCGCGGTCGTCTTCCGCCTCGTCGGCACCTCGCCCTGGCGCTTCGACGAGACCGCCTACCTCGCCGCGCTCGACCGCGGCCATGGCAGCCCCCTGACCACCGGCGTGCCCGCCGACACCCCGTGGGATCCGCGGCTGCGCGAGGCCATCGCGCAGCGCGGCATGCGCGTCGAAGAAGAACACTTACTCGACCTGCTCATCGCCGATCTGCGGGCAGCGTGCCCCGGCTCCGCTTGACCACCCGCGCCGACCACTGTCGACGAGGCATGATCGGATGACGGATCGTGGCCGTACGCATCGACACCGACGCCCTGATCGAAAACCTTCCGATCGACGTCCGGAACCAGGCGCTCGACGCGCCAGCGCGGTTCCGATCGCTGCGGTCCAGCGACGGCGGAGCACGCGCCGCCGTGACCACTGCGGATGGCAGTGTGCTGGACTGCTGGGTAGGCGTCATAGGCGGAGCGCTCGCCGCGCACTGCGAGTGCCGAGCGGACCGCCACCAGCCACTGTGCGCCCACGCCGCGGCGCGCTTCACCTGGAACGGCCACAGCCTCGTCGCCGACGAACCGACCTACGATCCCTGATCTTCTACGGCCGCTGACCCTTACAGCTCTTTACAGTGCTGCTCGCGCCGGTAGCCGCGCCGCGTTCGGCGTGATCGTGATGTCATGAACGTGCACGCGGTCGGGCGGCAGCGAAGCCTGCGCCAGCCGGCCGCTATGGTCGTGGTGGGTGAAGACCACGATCTGGAAACGGTCCGCCAGTTCGTCCAACAGAGCCAGGCCGGCGCCGAAGCTGCCCTCAAACTCCGTGCCCTGACCTCCAACGCAGACATCGAAACATACCGGGCCCACCACCTGGGTCGAGACACCAGCGCACCCACCGATCCCGCTACGGCTCGCAGCATCACCGTTGAGGACACCCCGCATCATCCGCGCCCACACCAGCTGGCTTGCTGCCGTCCCCGGGAACTGATGACATGGGATGTCAACCGTGCTTGGCGGCATACCAGGCAAGGAGGCTGATCAATCGGACCTGCGTGCCTATGGGGCGGAAAGTTTCACCGGGCGGCGACCGGCGGCGCACAAGAGTCGAACGTCGAATCGGTTCGGAAGGCTATGGTCAGCTGCTTCGCGAAGACTGGCTGATCTTCAGCGGGTCCCGGCGAGCCCATAGCCGATCCTTGCGTGCTCGCCGATGTCCTGCCATCTTCACCCGCGCGGTCCGACAACTCGTGTACACATCCCATCTCTTCTGGGCGAGCTGTGCGCCCGCCTGACCGCGTGGGCGGTGAACGCTGCGCAAGTCATGAGGAGGTCGCGTCGTGTGGTGGCATAGGCGGGCGGCGGTGCCGATTGGCTGCGCACGAACGGAATCCGGGGCAGCGCTTCGGCGGCACTCGATTCGGCTGGCGGTCGCCGTGGCCGCGGCCGGCGCGGCGGTGTTCGCGGCCGGACCGGCCGTCGCCCGACCGGCTGAGTTGGGCGCGAGCGCTGCGGCGGTACAGGCGACGGGGACGCAGCGTGGTCCGGACCCGACGATCGCGATGATCGAGGCGACCCGCGGGCCGTTCGCCACCGCGCAGGTCAGCGCTCCGTCCCGCAACGGGTTCGGCGGCGGGGTGGTCTACTACCCGACGGACACCAGTCTGGGCACCTGGGGCGCACTGGCGATCGTGCCGGGATACAGCGCGCTGTGCTCCACCGAGGAAGCCTGGATGGGCCCCTGGCTCTCCTCGTTCGGTTTCGTTGTGATCTGCACCGAGACCAACACCCGCACCGACAGCGACAGCCAGCGCGCCGCCGAACTCCAGGCCGCGCTGACCTGGCTGACCACCCAGAGCCCGGTCAAGAGCGAGGTCGACCCGGCCCGGCTCTCGGTGCTCGGCCACTCCGCGGGCGGAGCCGGGGCCATGGAGGAGGCCGAACAGCACCCCGAGCTGCGGGCGGCCATCGGGCTGGCTCCCGGCTTCCCGGGTCAGGGACTGACTCTGGCTACTGACACGGTGCCCACGCTGATCGTCGGCGGCCAGAACGACGGGACCGTCACGCCGTCGTATCTCAGCAACCTGTATGGCACGCTCCCGGCCTCGGCGCAGAGCGATTTCGCGCAGATCGCCGGAGCGGATCACGTGTACTACACGCATGCGAACAACGTCGAGATGAAGCTGATCATCCCGTGGCTCAAGGTGTTCGTGGACAGCGACACCCGCTACACCCAGTTCCTGTGCCCGACGCTCCCCGACCCGTCCACGATCTCCGCCTATCAGCCCAAGTGCCCGTACGTGCCTTCGGGCGGCAGCACCCCGCCGCCGCCCACGTCGGTCGCGATCGTCGGCACCGGCTCGGGGCGGTGCGTGACCGTGCCCGGCGGGACGCAGACCGGCGGCACGCAGGTCCAGCTGGCGGACTGCGCCGGCGGCACCAGCCAGCAGTGGACTGACACCGCCGCGGGGCAGCTGCAGGTGTTCGGCACCAGCTGCCTCGACGCGAACGCCCGGGGCACCAGCCCCGGCACCAAGGTGATCATCTGGTCGTGCAACGGCCAGCAGAACCAGCAATGGACGGTGCACCCCGACGGGGGCATCACCGGAGTCCAATCAGGGCTCTGTCTTGACGCCACCGGCGCGGGGACGGCCGACGGCACGCCGCTCGAGCTGTGGACCTGCAACGGCGGCAGTAACCAAAAGTGGACCCTACGGTAGGAGGCTCGTTCCATGCCCGCTTCGGACTCGATCCCAGAGCACCAGCACCAGCTCACGCGTCGACGGCTGTTGGCCACCGGCGCGGGTGCGGCCGCCGCATTCGGCCTGCCGCGCTTCGCCCCCGCGGCTTCCGCGGCCTCTGCGAACGCCGGTGCCCGCGGCTACGCCGCGACTGGCGCCGCCGTCGCGTCGGTCGACCTGTCCGGGTCGTGGAGTTTCACCCCGGCCGGCCAGGGCACGACCTCGATCATGGTGCCCGGGGGCGGCTGGTACAAGCAGGGCTTCACCAACGTGCGCGAGGCGGTGTACTCGCGCAGCATCACCGTGCCGGACTCGGGGCAGCCGCAGTCGGTGTGGATCGAGTTCGGCGTGGTGAACCACCAGGCGACGCTGTCGGTGGACGGGCGCGTGGTCGGCACCCAGGCCACCGCCTTCACCCCCTCGACGTTCGACATCACCGCGTACGTGACGCCCGGTTCCACGCACACGATCAGCGTGGACGTCAAAGGCCGCAATGCGCTGAAGACCTCGTCCGGCAACTATCTGGTGCCCGTCGCCGCCGACTGGTGCGAAGCGATCCCCCAGGGCATCTTCCGCTCCGCGTTCCTGCGCGTGTATCCGGCGGTCTACGTCAGCGACGCGTTCGTGCGTACCTCGGTGGCCAACCAGAGCCTGACCTACGACGTGTCGGTGACCAACACCTCGAGCAGCTCGCGCTCGGTGACGCTGACCGGTTCGCTCGCCTCCGACAACGGCACATCGTTCAGCTACCCGACACTGCCGAGCGCGACCGTCACGGTGGCCGCGCACTCGACCGCCAAGGTGACGGTCGGTCCGGTGGCCTGGAACCTGGGCACCACCTCCTACTGGTGGCCGAACGTGCCCTATCGCTCCGGCTACCGTGCCCAGCTGCACGATCTATCCGTGCACGCATCCACCGACGACGGCCACACCAGCGATGCCACCTACCGGTTCGGATTCCGGGAGTTCACCCAGAACGGCTCCTACTACTACCTCAACGGCATCCGGGCGAACCTGCGCGGCGACAACCTCCAAGGCGCCGACTACGACCGGGTCAACAACGGCGGCGTGGGCGACGCCTACGACACGCTGCCCGGCTTCCTGCCGCCCTCAAGCACCAACGGCGGCTGGCCGCAGGCGGTGGACAACTACCAGCGGCTGAACTACAACGTGGTGCGCATCCATCAGGAGCCGGCCAGTCCCTACATGCTCGATGTGGCCGACGAGATGGGCCTGATGATCATCGACGAGACCGCCATCCGCGGCTCCAACAACACCCAGGACTTCGTCGCCGGACACGACAACATGGTCAACCACGCCCGCGCCCTGGTGCTGCGCGACCGCAATCACCCCTCGGTCATCCGCTGGAGCCAGGCCAACGAGCCTAACGGCAGCTCCTTCGACTCCGAGCAGTTCGAGCAAGACCTGTACGCGGCGATGAACGGCAACGACGGCACCCGGCCGATCAGCGTCGACGCGGGTGTCGGCGCGTCGCCGAACCAGTACCCGCACATGACGTACGCCAACTTCAACCTCGTGCCGCACTACCTGGACGGCTTCGGCCACTACGGCGCGAATCTGTGGTCCGGGACCGGGCGCCCCCTCGGCGACGGCGAGTACATCTGGCCCGCCTGCAATACGAAGCAGGGTTTTGAGTGGTTCGCCACTTCCACGGCCGCCAAGCGCGGCAAGGACGCCAGCGACCTGCGCCCGTACACGCTGCTGTCCGCCTGGGCCGGGTTCGTGCCCGGTGTGAGAACCACCGACTTCACCCCCGAAGAAGGCGGGCACCCCGTCTACGGCGCGGACAACCTGTCCGACCCGTGGAGCAACCCGCAGATCCAGCGGATCCAGGCCGCCTTCAACCCGATCGCCGCCCTGGACCTGCCCTACTGGTCGGCCTCCGGCGTCTCGGACTCCAACGGCGACTTCCCGCTGGCCACATCAGTGCCCTCATACGCCTACGGCAGCACCGTGACACGGAACATCACCGTCTTCAACGACGACTTCGCCACCACCTCCGTCGGCTTCACCTGGACGGCGCACCTGGACCAGCCCACCGGCACGGTCATCGCCACCGGCACCAACACCCTCACCATCCCGCTCGGCTCCCGCCTCACCCAACCGGTGACCTTCACCGCCCCGGCCTCCGGCTCGCGGATCTACCTGGTGCTGGCCACGAGCAAGTCCGGCACCACCACCTTCAGCGACGCGGCCGAGTACTTCACCCTGAGCGGCGGCTCCAGCACCGGCCCCACGCCGGGCACGTACCACATCGTCAACCGCAACAGCGGCAAGCCCCTCGCCATCGCCGGCAACTCCGCCGCCGACGGCGCCAAAGCCGTCCAGCAGACCGGCGGCGCGGCGTGGAGCATCGCTACTACATCGGGCGGCGCCTACACCCTGACCTACACGGCCACCGGCAAGGTGCTCGATGTCAACGGTGGCTCCTCGACCGCAGGCTTGCAGCTGGAACAGTGGACCGCCAACGGCGGCACCAACCAGCAGTGGTACCTCAAGCCCACCGGTGACGGGTATTACACCATCGTCAGCCACGACAGTGGACTGGTGGCAGACGTCTACGGCCGGTCAACCAGCGACGGAGCCCAGGTCGTGCAATGGACTGCCAACGGCGGCACCAACCAGCAATGGCAGTTCGTGGCGAGCTAAGGAAGCTAAGGAAAAGACGGCAGAAAGCAGCCAGACTCGCGCAAGAAAAACAGGAGGCTGAGACCCGGCGAGTCTGGCCGGCCGTCCTCGACGAGGCACGGCCCCGATGCCGTCGCCCGTGCGCGCGGATGATGCGGGGTGTCCTCAACGGTCGTGCTGCGAGCCGTAGCGGGATCGGTGGGTGCGCTGGTGTCTCGACCCAGGTGGTGGGCCCGGTATGTTTCGATGTCTGCGTTGGAGGTCAGGGCACGGAGTTTGAGGGCGGCTTCGGCGCCGGCCAGTGACCAGCGGGCTGCGGTGATGTTCAGTCTGTCGGCGGCCGGATGGCGGCAGGCGCCCTCGATCACGCCGGGGGGCGATCGGCCATCCTGAGGGCAGGGCGGTGTCATAGCGCAGGTAGTCGTGTTGGTTCCGCGGGTAGGTGACGGTCTCGCCGATCTTCTTGTGGCCGTCGGCGTCGGGCCGAGTCGCCGTTGCGGCGGCGAGTTCGTCGGCGACCTTCTCGTCCCGGCCAGTCAGGACGGCCAGGGCGTGTTCGCCTGCATCCTGCACGGCGACGTTGTCGCCGTCGCCGTGCAGGATGCAGGCGGCTTGGTGCAGGTACTGCAGCACGTGAATGAAGTCGATCACGATGTGGATCGGGGCGTTCCGTTTGGCGGCCTCGGCGCTGATGGCGTCGATCTGCGCCGTTGCGCCGTCCACCAGCACTATCCAGGTGCGCCGGTGTTCCGGGTCGCGGGCCTCGGCCTGGTCGAACACGCACTTGATGACATCGGCCGGATCGTCGGCCACCGAGGCGGTGAGCCACTTGCGCACGGCTTTCGGCCCGGTCCGCTTGGCGCGGTGATGACCACGGAAGTGACCTCGCCCCGCACGGCGACCCTGCCCGGCGAGAAGACGCAGGTCAGGACCATGGGGAAGCGGCGAACCGGACAGAAGTTCTGCAACAGAACGGCACGCACGGCGACGAGAAGACCACCCGCGACACCGATGGTCACGAGGACATACACGCAGCTACATCTTGAAACATGCCGAACAAAGCGATCAGAGGACGAATACTGGTCAACTGTGGCATGAAGAGCGAAGGCCATCGGATTGCTTGAATTAGCCTTCTAATATACCAGATATGGCCGGATCCTGTTGGCTCCGGCCATATCTGGCGGCGAGCCGGTCTGTAAGCCGGGTACATCCATCCATAGACTCTTGAATGGCCTCTGACCTGCGATCTTCGAGAACTCGCAGCAAGCGGGCCAGATCCTCGACTTACGCTTCGGCACCCGTCATAGCATCTGGAAACGGGCAGATACCCCACGCGCACGATCCTGGTGCTGACCCAGCCCTCAGGAACTGACGCCCCGTAAGACTGCAGGTAGGCGGACTGGAGGTGCTGACGCGCATCGAGCCCGCGCCAATCACACCCGACAACACTTCGCCGCGTCGCACCGCCGCCAATCGTGCCGAGAGGCGGCGCGCGGTACCGAAAGGCGTCGGCGCGTACCGCATCGCACGGCGCTTTAAGGGTCGCTCATGAGGACGGCTCTCGATCAATACCCTCACTCGCTGTCGAACCCGGGAATCTACGCTTCGTGACATCTCGCGCCTCATCGACACCGATGGCACTCTTTCGGTACGCCAGATCCGCAGCATGGCCCGCGGATGGTCATTGCAGCCTAACTCAAGCATTTTGCGTCGCAGCGGAGCAGAGGCAGACAGAGACCTCGCCATCTCGTCGCGCGGCGCAGCCGACACCGCGTGTCCTGGCCTAGTTCCCGTGAGGTTCCGTAAGGTGGTGGCATGTCGACGTCGTACCGTGCCGCTTCGCTGGCCGATCTTGCCGATTGGCTCGCCGGCTGCAGTGAGCAGGAACGGTGGCGGCTCGTCGCCGAGTTTCTCGAGGAGTACCGCCACGAACCGCCGGGGATCCGACTGGCGCTGCTGGAATCGGAGCCGGCTGGGACCGGGGACGAGAGGTGGGACGTGCTCCTCGGCGCACTGGCCGAGCATCTGGCTGCGCTGGCTGATCAGGCCTCACCGCAGTGGGCCGGTCGACGGAAACTACGCTCGTTCTGGTTCCCCTTCAACACCCGTGCAGCGCGCGCCGATGCCCTGGTGAACGCGCCGGCAGCGTTCCGTCGGCGCGGGGTGTTCGTCGCGCCGCAGGAGTTGGAGGTCGCGTGAGCGAGGGGCCGCTGCTGGATCGGGAGGGCATCCGCGGCGCGTTGACCCGATTGGGTGAACGCCTGGCGCGACGCGGGGTTACAGCGGACGTGTACGTCTTCGGTGGCGCGGCGATGGCACTGGCCTATGACGCGCGACGGGCGACGCGGGACATCGACGCCCTGTTCAAGCCGCATGGAGTAGTGGTCGAGGAAGCCCGAGCCGTGGCCGATGAGCTCGGACTGCCGCACTGGTGGCTCAACGAGCAGGCCAGCGTATACGTCGCCAGCGGGGGCGATGCCAACGCGGCGACGATCTTCGAGCATCGCGGTCTGCGGGTGTCCGCCGCCTCGCCGGAGCATCTGCTGGCAATGAAGGTGCATGCGGCTCGGCGGCGCGATCTTGACGACATCCGCTTCCTCGTCGACAAGCTCGAACTGACCGATGTCGAATCGGTGGTCGCCTTGTGCGATGAGATCTTCCCCGATGAGCCGCTTCCAGCCCGAGCGCGCCTCGTGCTCGAGGATGTCTTCGAACCGCGCGGTGCAGCGGAATGACGGTCTATAAGTGATAACGCGTGCCCCTACTGGCTCGAGTCCAGGCGGATGGACAGTTGCGGATAGTGGTGACAAACGCCTCCCGCCGAACCGAATGCCATCGTTGACAATCGGCTTGCTTGCTAAGCCCGGTCGTGTTCAACGGTGTAAGACCCCACACCAGATGAAAGTGCCATCCGCGGAGCGAGCCTGTAAACCGTTAGCGGGCCGATGGAGGTTGCGGCCAGTTTGTGTTGTCGCGCGCCGCGTCGAGAACGTCTCCAAGGCGGAGCCAAGCGCTCGGTCCGGTACGTCTGATCGGGCTGTCGCTCAGACGCTGCCAGGCATCGGCGTCATCGCCGAGCGTGGCCAGGACCGCGTCGATGATCTCGGTACCCACCTGGCCAGTGCGATATCCGCAGGTCTTGAGCGCGGTCCACGCCGGAAGCGCGCGAATCGTGTCGGCGTCGCAGGCAGGGTTGGCCAAGACCGCGCGCACCCACGCTTCGCGGCTGGCCGGATTGCCTCCCAGTCTTCGGCGAAGATCGTAGGTGAGTTCTATGATCGCGCGGTGCGGGTCAGAGTGCCGCGCGAGAACGTCGGCGAACGAAGGTTCCCGACGGTATTCGTTCGACACGATCGCCAAGAGGCCCTTCTCGACGAGCTTCGTTGCCGGTGTGACGATCCAGATATTCGGCCAAAACGTCACCGGCCACGACGGACAGAGCGCGGACCGTCACGTCGCTCGGGTCGCCTAAAGGTGTTCTGCGGCCGGCGCCTTGGGGAGCCGGATCAGAGACAATGCGGACGATCGCCTCAAGGATTTCGTCGGTCTTGCGGCGGCTTTCAATCGACCGGTAGTAGGCCGTGCGGTTGCCTTGGCCTGTTCGGATATCAGCAACGACGGAGCGGACGGCGTCCTTGACGGAGTCGGTGATCTCCGGCAGGTGCGTGAGAGTGTCGAGGACCCAGCGCACGCTGGACGGCTCGGTGAGGGGTCTGTCCGGCTTCGGCTCCCACAACTCCAGCGCCGTGACGGTGCTCTGGGCGAACAGCCGGCCCAGCTCGGCGAGATCCCGTTCGGAGACGCGCCAAACGTAGGGCTCACCGTAGTCGGGTCTGGCCTCAGCTGGATTGAGCAGGTGGCGCCACCGGACGGCCGCGGCGTCCGCGGCCCATGCGACGGCCGCGCCGCAACCCCACTTCGGGTCGAGTCCATCCTCATTGAGATAGTCGCTCACCAGCCGCTGCTGTGACGCAGTGAGCGCGTCGATCTCGTCCGCGAAATGCGCCCGCGCGGCCTGCTTGGAGGCGCCGCCGCGGAGCATACGACACACATTGGTGGTGAGAATCGCAGCATCGAACCCGTCTAGGTCCGATACGGCCAGCGTCTTCAACAACCCCGGCTCGACCATCCAGGGAAGCTCCGCGATCAGGCAGTGACGGATCGTGTAGTCGGTCGCGTCGCCTTCGGCACGCTCGACGAGCGCTGCATGACGGTCAGGGTGCTGGCGCAGGACCTGCCCCCACATCTTCGCCCATGCGTCCATCAAGTCGCGGTACCGCTTGTACCAGTCTGCGCCGTCCTCGTTGTCATCCTTACTCGGCTCGGGGCAAGTTGGCAGTAGCTCGACGGCTGTGTCGAACACCACGTCGGCGAGACGCTTGCTGCGCAGCACGATCTGGGCAGGGCTCGGCTGATCGAGCAACTCCCGGGTCATGGGAATCACGTCTGGTGTGCGCCGCCGAAGCTCCGCGGCGACAACCTGGGTTATCGCTGCGGGTCGGTCGGCCGTTCCCAGATGCGCCAGCTGAACCTCCGTGCAGCCCTGGAGGGCGGTGCTTCGCAGGTCACCAGTGCAGTCGGGGTGGGTGAGCGCTTGTACGGCCAGCCCGATGGAGGAACCGGGCCAGTGATCGTTCGCGCCGCTCAAGCCGCCGACCACGGCTGCCTCCAGCATCCAGGCCGGGGCGGCGAGCCGGTACGGTCCGGCCAGCAGCGTCGTCAACAGTCGTTCGCGATCAAGCCCGTCGACCATGGCCTCGGCTTGATCGGCTGCAAGGCGTGCGGCCGGGGAGCCCGGCGCGGCCTGCTCGGCAACGGCGGTCAGGAATTCGACTGGCAGCGTCGGTTTCTCCGAGTCCATGCGGCCGCACCCTTTCCCGTGACAATCGAGCCGGTCGTATCGTGTCTCATCATGGCCTGCCGTGACGTGTGTGCGAGGGCCGGAGTGTGAGAGTTCTGCGAAATGACCGCTCTTCCGTGAAGCGGGTCTTGCAGGTATCCGGGTTCTGATACCTAAGCCCGGGTGACGTCTTCCGACTTGCTGAGCCTCCTGTTCCCGCATTTCGCGTTGCTGCACGTCAGCGCGATATCCGTGCTCGGCACGACATTGCGTATGTCCGCGTGCTGCACGGCGCCGACGGCGTCGTGTTCTGGATGCGGCGCGGAGTCGGGTCGCGTGCACAGCCGCTACGTGCGTACCGTCGTCGATGCGGCGGTCGGCGGGCAGAACACGGTCATCAAGCTCACCGTCCGGCGATTCTTCTGCAACGACGGGACCTGCCCGAAGACGACGTTCGCCGAGCAGGTCCCTCAGCTCACGTTCCGCTACGGCCGCTCGACGCTTCAGCTGCGACGGTTGCGCGAACACGTCGCGCTCGCCCTGGCCGGCCGCGCCGGGGCCAGGCTGACCGAGGCAATGGCTGTCGGCGTGAGCAGGGACTCGATGCTGCGCTTGGTCCGCGCTCTGCCGGACCCTCAGGTCGGCCCGGTACGGGTGCTCGGAGTCGACGACTTCGCCTTGAAGAAGGGCAATGTTTACGGGACCGTGCTGGTCGACGTCGAGACCGGCCAGGCGATCGACGTACTGCCGGAGCGGACGGCCGACGCACTGGTGACCTGGCTGCAAGCCCACGAGAGCATCGAAGTGATCTGTCGCGACCGCGGCGGCTGCTACTCCGAAGGCGCCACACGCGGAGCACCGGCTGCGATCCAGGTCGCTGATCGCTGGCATTTGTGGTCGAACTTCGGCAAAGCCTGCGAGAACGCGGTCCGGCGCCTGCGATCGGCGTGGGTCCCGCCCGCGCCGGAACCCACGCCGGTCCACGTCCCGGACGCGCCCAACACCGTCGAGACCGTACGCATCCGCGAGCTGCACGCGGCCGTCCACGCCCTGGGCGACAAGGGCGTGAAGGTCGGCCGGATCGCACTTGAGCTGCGGATCGACCGCAAGACCGCGCGCAAGTACCTGCACGCCGCCGTCCCGGAGGAGCTGATCCGCGGCGCGATCGCGACTCGCCGTACTGTGTTGGACGACCACGCCCAGTTCCTGGCCCGCCGCTGGTCCGAGGGCTGCGACAGCGGCGAGAAGCTGCACGCCGAGCTTGCCGAGCGCGGCATCACGGTCAGCGAGCGGACCGTCCGCAGGTTCCTGAACCGGATGCGCGCGGATGCCGCCCCGACCACGAAGCCGCCGATACCCAAGGTCAGAGAGGTGACGACGCTCGTCCTCACCCGCCCGTCCGCGCTGAGCGAGGATGACACGACCCTCGCCGAGCAGCTCCGCGACCGCTGCCCCGACCTGGACGTCGTGTTCGGCCTGGCCGAGGCGTTCGGCGAGATGCTCGTCGACCGCACCGGCAAGGACAACCTCGAGGACTGGGCCAAGTCCGCGACGACCAGCGGCGTCACCGAGCTCGCCAACTTCGCCGCCGGCCTCGGCAAAGACTGGGACGCGGTCCTGGCCGGACTGAGCCTGCCGTGGAGTTCTGGAGTGATCGAAGGCCACGTCAACCGCATCAAGATGCTGAAACGCCAGATGTTCGGCAGAGCGAAGCCGGATCTCCTGCGTAAGCGCGTCCTGCTCGCGAACTGAAGATCACAAGACCCGCTTCACGGAACTTGCGCCTGAGCCACAACCAAACGGCCGTTGACACTCTTT
>DASUAR010000318.1:0-4208 GCA_035763685.1 Actinocrinis sp.
GCGGCAGTCCTAGCTTGCGCTCGGCGAGGGTACCGGGGGCAGGTTCGGGAGTTTCGGCAACAGGCCGTCGGTGATTCCGGTCATACCGTAATGCCCGGCCGGCGCCGAGCCGTTGTTGCTCTCGTTGTAGAGCACGAACACGACGGCGACTTGGCCGATCGTCTCGTCCATGTCGTCGACGGTGGCGACGGTCTTGGCCGCGGTCGCGTTCTTGAGGACCGCGCTGATGACGCCGCCGGTTCCGGCGTCGGGCGCCGCGCCGCCGATGACCGTGCCCACGTCCGCCGTGTGCAACGCCTGGGCCAGCGAGACGTACAGGGCGTTCTGCGTATCCGCTTGCGAGGCCTCCGGTGCGGCGATGAAGGCCGCGGTCGGCTTGAGCGCGTTCGTGGCGGTGGGCATCGTCGTCACGCTGATCACGCCGATGTCCTTGAACTCCTGGAGGATCCTGACCGCCCAGGCCGGCGTCATCGTGGTCGGGGTGCTGCCCGGCGACGGCGCGGAGGAAGCCGAAGCCGATCCGGCGAACGCCGACGTCGTGGTCGCCTGCGCGGTCAACGCCTCGACCAGCAGGTTCACCGCCTGCGTCTGCGGGTCGCCGCCGGGGATCGACTGCCCGCGCGGCGCGAAGTCGGCCACCAGCTGCTGCAGCGAGGCGACGCTGCTGGAGTCGGCGAAGGTCGGGTTGATCGTGATGTCGGCGGTGATCGTCGCGGAGGCCTGCTTCGCCAGCGCGAGCGTCGCGGCGACGTGATCCTGGCTGTACCCGGAGGCGCGAACCACCACGACCGCGTCGTTGAACAGCTGGTTGCTGACCAGGTTGTTCTTGGTCCCGTCGATGTAGTCGCTCAGATGCTGGTTGTCGGTGGTCAGCGTCCGCTGCTTGGTCTCCAGCCGGTTCTTGGCGTTGTTGGCGCTGGTGATCTGCCCGTTGAGGAATTGGATCTGCGCCTTGCTCAGGAAGGAGGCGCCCAGCACCAGGCCGACCGTCAGCGCCAGGAACACCGCGACGATCGACACCACGTGGTAGCGGAAGTCGATCACGAGAACAGTCCCTGCACCCAGAACACGAAGGAGTCCCAGTATCCGCGCAGGACCTGCCAATACAGCTCGCCGAGCGGGGAGACCAGCGCGGTGGCGATGATGGTGATCAGCGCGGCGCTGATCAGCAGCAGCAGCGAGGATGAGGAGATCTGGCTGCGGTAGAGCCGCGAGACGCCCTTGGCGTCCACCAGCTTGCCGCCGACCCGCAGCCGGGTGAGGAAGGTGGATGCCATGCCGCCGCGCCCCTTGTCCAGGAACTCCACGAGGTTCGCGTGCGTGCCGACCGCGACGATGAGCTTCGCGCCCTTGTCGTCGGCCAGCAGCATCGCCACGTCCTCGCTGGTGCCGGCCGCCGGGAAGACGACGCACTCGCGGCCGAGGCTGCTCATCCGCTCCAGTCCGGGGGCGCGCCCGTCCCGGTAGGCGTGCACCACCACCTCCGCGCCGCAGGTGAGCGCGTCGTCCGAGACCGAGTCCATGTCACCGACGATCATGTGCGGCTTGTAGCCGGCCTCCAGGATCGCGTCCGCGCCGCCGTCCACGCCGATCATGATCGGCCGGTACTCGCGGATGTACGGCCGCAGCGCCTTGAGGTCCTCGCGGAAGTGGTAGCCGCGCACCACGATCAGCACGTGCTTGTCGTCGAAGTCGGTGCGCACGTCGGGTACGCCCACGCCGTCGAGCAGCAGGTCGCGCTCCTTGCGCAGGTACTCCATCGTGTTCTCGACGAAGGCCTCCAGCTGCTCGGACAGCCCGGCGCGCGCCTCCTCCATCGCGTCCAGGATGGTGGGCACGTCCAGCACTCTGCCCGCCGCCAGCGGGGTGTCGCCGCGGTAGAGCACGTGGCCGACGACGCGCAGTTCCTCGCCTTCCCGCGCGAGGTTCATCACCTGCGGGCCGACCTCGTCGAGCAGCGGGATGCCGGCCGAGACGATGATCTCCGGGCCGAGGTTCGGGTAGCGGCCGCTGATCGAGGCGGCGGCGTTCACGACGGCGGCCGGGCGGCAGGCGACCAGCGATTCCGCCGCGACCCTGTCGATGTCCTGGTGATCGATGACCGCTATTTCACCGGGACGAAGCCGCTTCGTCAGGTTCTTGGTGCGCTGGTCCACGCGCGCGAGCCCGCCCGCGGCGGGGGCCGGCCGCGCCTCGGCCTGCTCCGCCGGGCGCTCCGGAGCGCGCACGGTGATCCTCATCGGGACAATCCTGCCAGGCCCGTGCGGCCTGGCTCGTCCCGTAGCACCAGTTCTTAACACGCCTTCAGCCGGTCGTGACGAGGTTGTTACGTGGCTATCGCCGGGAGAGCTTCCGGCCGGGCGACCGCGCCATCGCCGGCCGCCGAGCACCGCTGTCAGCGCCTTTCGGCGTGAGCGGCGGCGAGCAACTCGTCGGCGTGAGCCTGTCCGAGTTCGGAGTCTTCCAGGCCGGAGAGCATACGCGCCAACTCGCGTCTGCGCTCCGCCTCATCCAGCACAGTTACCCCCGATGAGGTAACGGAGCCGTCGCTTTCCTTCCGCACCAGGAGTTGACGGTCCGCGAACGCGGCCACTTGTGGCAGGTGGGTGACGACGATGACCTGCGCGGTCCGGGCCAGCCTGGCCAGCCGGCGGCCGACCTCGACCGCCGCCTTGCCGCCGACTCCGGCGTCCACTTCGTCGAAGACGAAGGTCGGCACCGGATCCGCGCCGGCGAAGACCACCTCGACCGCGAGCATCACCCGGGAGAGTTCACCGCCTGAGGCGCCCTTGGCGATCGGCAGGAACGGCGCGCCGGGGTGCGGCGCGAGGCGCAGCTCCACGTCGTCGATGCCGTTCGGGCCGAAGGCGACGAGCCGTTCGGCGCCGGTCTCCGGGTCCGGTACCGGAAGCGCGTTCGCGGCCGCGCCCGTGACGGCCCCCGAGCCTTCCGCGGTCGCGGGCAGCTCACGCTGGGCCACGTGGACGGCGATGCGCGCGTGCGGCATGGCCAGTTCGGCCAGCTCGGTGGTGACTGCCGCGGCGAACTTCTCGGCGGCGGCGCGGCGCGCGGCGGATACCTCCGCGGCATGGCCGGCCAGCTGGACACGCAGTTCGTCGCGTTGCGCGGTGAGCGTCTCGATCCGGTCGTCGTCGCCCTCCAGCTCGGCCAGCCGCGCGGTGGCCTGCTCGGCCCAGGCCAGCACCTCATCGAGCGTCGGGCCGTAGCGGCGGCACAAATTCTCCAGGTCCGCGACCCGCTGGTTGACCACTTCGAGCCGGACCGGGTCAGCTTCGATCCCGGCGAGATAGCCGGCCAGGTCGGTAGCGGTCTCGGTGAGCTGCCAGTAGAGCTCCTCGAGGCGCGCGGCGATCGGGGTGAGCGCCGCGTCGTCCCGGCTCACCTGTTCCAGGGCACGCCGTGCGGCGTTCACGAGGGACGACGCATCTGCGGTGCCCGCCGTGTCGTCGGTCGCGACTAGGGCCTCGTGTGCGGTAGCCGCGGCTGCGCGCAGCGATTCGGCGTTACCGAGGCGCTGTGATTCGACGGTCAGCTTCTCCAGTTCGCCGGTAACCGGCTCGACCTTGTCGAACTCCGCGAGCCCGTAACGCAGTGCGTCGGCTTCCTGAGCACGTTCTTTGGCTTGGGTGGTCAGTTCTTCCAGCCGCGCAGCGACTTCGCGGTATCGGTTATAGGCGGTGCGGTAATCGGCCAACGGACGCGATACCGCATCCCCGGCATACCTATCCAGGGACGCGCGCTGCCTTGCCGGTTGCAGGAGTCGCTGCTGCGCGGACTGCCCGTGCATCGCGATCAGGTCCTCACCCAGATCGGCGAGGATCGAGACCGGAACGGCCTGGCCGCCGAGGTGCGCGCGGGAGCGTACCGCAGCGTTCTGCCCGGAGCCCTGCCCCTGCCCTACACCGCCGACAACGCGCGCGAGAAGCAATTCGGCTCGTGCGGTGCCGTCCGGGCCCGATTCCGCGGCGTCTATTGCCGCGCCCGCTTCGGTCGCGCGCCGGGCGACCGCGCCTTCGGCGGGAATCAGCACCCGTCCCTCGATGACTGCCCGGTCGGCGCCCGGCCTTATCCGCGTGGTCTCCGCGCGGCCGCCGAACAGCAGATCCAGCCCGCTGACGACCATGGTCTTGCCGGCGCCGGTCTCACCGGTGACCGCGGTGAAGCCGGGCGACAACTCCAGTACGGCG
>DASUAR010000319.1:0-4760 GCA_035763685.1 Actinocrinis sp.
CGGGGTCGCGCTCGCCACCCCGCTGATGGCCTCTGCCCCGGCGATGGCCGACGACGACGGTCCGCTCATCACCGTCGGCGAGGGCGCGTGCGTGGCCCCGTGGCACTGGGACGGCCCCCTCAACGTCCTGACCCACGACACCGACTACTCGGCGTGCAACGCCCAGTCCGTCCACGAGCACAAGGCCGGCCAGATCGCCGGCGTGCTGGACGACTCGTGCATCGCGCCGTGGTACTGGACCGGCCCGGGCGACGTCCTGACCGGCTTTTTCGATGGGCCGGACGCGGGCCAGTACAGCGCCTGCAACGGCAGCAACATGCCGTAAGGCGGGCGGAACCAGGGCACACGCCCACCCGACGACCTTGGATTGCGGCCCGGCCGTTAATCCAAGGTCGTTTCCGTTTTGGACACCTATGCTTGACGGGTTATGGCAAGCGCGCGTTCCCTCCCTTCTCCTCCCTCCTCCGTCGCCGACGCCCAGGCAGCGGGTCACGGTCCTGGCTCGGAATCGGGCTCAGCCCCGCGCGGTGCCAATGCGGCGGGGGCGCTGGACGATCTGCGTGCTCGGCTCGGCGAGGTCTCGCTGCGCGACGAGGCACGGCTGCGACGTCGCCTTGACGGGGCACGCAAGGCCCGGCGGCCCGAGGCGATAGCCGCGATCCGGACGCAGATCACGGAGCAGATCGACGCGGCCGCGGCTCGGGTCGAGGCTCGCCGGGCGAACGTACCGACGGTCAGCTATCCGGAGCAGTTGCCGGTCAGTCAGAAACGCGGCGAGATCCTGGCCGCGATCCGGGATCACCAGGTCGTGATCATCGCGGGGGAGACCGGCTCCGGCAAGACCACTCAGCTGCCGAAGATCTGCCTCGAGCTGGGACGCGGCGTGCGCGGCGTCATCGGCCACACCCAGCCGCGGCGACTGGCGGCGCGCACTGTCGCCGAGCGGATCGCCGAGGAGCTGAAGACGCCGCTGGGGTCGGCGGTGGGTTACAAGGTCCGGTTCACGGATCACAGCAGCGACCAGACCAACGTCAAGCTGATGACGGACGGCATTCTGCTGGCCGAGCTGCAACACGACCGCGAACTGCTGCAGTACGACACGCTGATCATCGACGAGGCGCACGAACGAAGTCTGAACATTGACTTCATCCTCGGCTACCTGAAGCAACTGCTGCCCCGGCGCCCGGATCTCAAGGTGATCATCACCTCGGCGACGATCGATCCGGAGCGGTTCGCAGAGCACTTCGCCATCGCGAAGCACGGCGAAAACGGCGAGACTGTCAGGGCACCGATCGTCGAGGTATCGGGTCGGACGTACCCGGTCGAAGTTCGGTACCGGCCGATCGTGGATCTCGACGATCCGGACGCGGATGCCGACCGAGACCAGATCCAGGCCATCTGCGACGCGGTGGACGAGCTTGAGCACGAGGCGCCAGGGGACGTGCTGGTCTTCCTCAGCGGGGAGCGGGAGATCCGCGACACCGCGGACGCGCTGGCCCGGATGAACGCGAGGAACACCGAGGTGCTGCCGCTGTACGCGCGCCTCTCGACGGCGGAGCAGCACCGGGTCTTCCAACCGCACACAGGCCGGCGGATCGTGCTGGCGACGAACGTGGCGGAGACGTCGCTGACCGTCCCAGGGATCAAGTACGTCGTCGACCCGGGTACAGCGCGCATCTCCCGCTACAGTCACCGGCTCAAAGTGCAGCGGCTGCCGATTGAACCGGTCTCCCAGGCTTCTGCGAACCAGCGTGCGGGGCGATGCGGCCGAACGTCGGACGGCGTGTGTATCCGGCTCTACTCGGAGACGGATTTCGCGGGGCGTCCGCTGTTCACCGAACCCGAGATCCTGCGCACGAACCTGGCCTCCGTGATCCTGCAGATGACCTCGATCGGGCTGGGGGACATCGCGGCGTTCCCCTTCGTCGAGGCGCCGGACCGCCGGAACGTGCGCGATGGCGTGGATCTGCTGCACGAGCTTGGCGCGATCGAGGCGCCGGAGCCGGGCGGGCAGCCGAAGCTCACGGACGTCGGGCGCAAGCTCGCCCGGCTGCCGGTCGACCCGCGCCTGGCCCGCATGGTGATCGAGGCCGCGAGCACCGGCTGCCTCAACGAGCTGCTGGTGATCGCGGCGGCGCTGTCCATTCAGGATCCGCGGGAGCGGCCCGCGGAGAAGCAGCAGGCCGCGACACAGTCGCACGCCCGTTTCGTGGACAAGGAACAGCAGTCCGACTTCCTGACCTATCTGCGGCTGTGGGACTACCTGCGCGAGAAGCAGCGCGAGCTTTCCTCCAACCAGTTCCGCAAGCTGTGCAAGAACGAGTTCCTGCACTATCTGCGCGTGCGCGAGTGGCAGGACCTGCATTCGCAGCTGCGGCAGGTGGCGAAGGATCTCGGGGCCACGGCGAACTCGGCGGCAGCCGATGCGGAGCTGGTGCACAAGGCGGTACTGAGCGGCCTGCTCTCACACATCGGGACGTACGAGCCGGAGAAACGAGAGTACGTCGGGGCGCGTAACGCACACTTCGCGGTCTTTCCCGGCTCCTCGCTGTTCAAGAAGTCGCCGCGGTGGCTCATGGCGGCCGAACTCGTCGAGACCTCGCGGCTGTGGGCCCGCATCGCCGCCCGCATCGAACCTGAGTGGGCCGAAGACCTGGCTGCCCACCTGGTCAAGCGCAGCTACAGCGAGCCGCACTGGTCACGTGACCAAGGCGCGGTGCTCGCCTACGAGAAGGTCACGCTGTACGGCCTGCCGATCGTCGCGCAACGCCGCGTCAACTACGGCCGCATCGATCCGGAGCTGAGCCGCGAGCTGTTCATCCGGCACGCCCTCGTGCAGGGCGAGTGGCGTACTCATCACGAGTTCTTCGCGCGCAACCGCAAGCTGCTCGAAGAAGTCGAGGAGCTGGAGAACCGGGCGCGCCGCCGCGACATCGCCGTGCACGACGACACCATCTTCGCGTTCTACGACCGCCGGGTCGGCAAGGACGTGGTCTCGGCCGCGCACTTCGACCGCTGGTGGAAGGAGACCAGGCGGGAGAAGCCGGAACTGCTCGACTTCGACCGGGCGATGCTGGTCAACCAGAACGCCGGGGCGGTGCTTGAGGACGACTACCCGGACCACTGGCGGCAGGGGCGGCTGCGGTTCACGCTGACCTACCAGTTCGAGCCGGGCGCGGACGCGGACGGCGTCACCGTGCACATCCCGCTCGCCGTGCTCAACCAGGTCGAGCCGGACGGCTTCGACTGGCAGATCCCGGGTCTGCGCGAGGAGCTGGTGACCGAGCTGATCCGCTCGCTGCCCAAGCCGATCAGGCGCAGTTTCGTGCCCGCGCCGAACTATGCGAAGGCGCTGCTCGAGCGGCTGCCGGCGCGTGAGGGCTCGCTACTGGACAGCCTTGAGCGGGAGATGCGCCGGATGGGCGCGCCGGGTCTGGAGCGTTCGGACTGGGATCTGGACCGGGTGCCGGATCACCTGAAGATGACCTTCCGGATCCTGGACGAGCGCGGCAAGAGGCTCGCCGAGGACAAGGACCTGGAAGCGCTCAAGCTGCGGCTGAAGGCGAAGGTGCGCGAGTCGATCTCGGCCGTGGCTGACGACCTCGAGCGCACCGGCCTGCGGACCTGGGAGTTCGGCACGCTGGCGCGCACCTTCGAGGAGCGGCGGCATGGCGTGGCGATGAAGGCGTATCCGGCGCTGGTCGACGAAGGTGGCTCGGTGGGCGTGAAGCTGCTGGACACGCCCGAGGAGCAGGAAGAGGCGATGCGGCTCGGAACGCGTCGGCTGCTCCTGCTGAACGTCGTCTCGCCGACCCGCTCGATGCTCGCGGTGCTGGACAACCGGGAGAAGCTGGCGCTGGGCACGAACCCGTACGGCCCGGTCCCGAAGCTGTTTGACGACTGCGTCGCGTGCGCCGCCGATTATCTGATCGATCGTCACGGCGGACCGACCTGGGACGCCGAGGCCTTCGCACAGCTGCGCGACAAGGTGCGCGCGGAGCTGGCGGAGACTGCGGAGAGGGTCGTGAAGCTCGTCGCGGAGATCCTGGCCGCGGCACACGAGCTGGACCGACGGCTGCGCGGTACCGCGAGCCTGTCGCTGCTTCCGTCGCTCAACGATGCCCGTATGCAGCTGGGACGGCTGGTGCGGCCGGGATTCATCTCGGACACCGGTTACGAACAGCTTGCGCAGTTACCGCGCTACCTGCGTGCCCTGGGCTATCGGCTGGACAAGATGACCGATGATCCGTACCGCGATCAAGCCAACCTGGCGAAGATCCAGCAACTGGACGAGGAGTACGAGGCGGCACTGGCTCGGGTACCGCGTGGACGCCGTCCAGACCCGCAGTTGCGGCAGGCGCGCTGGATGCTTGAGGAGCTACGGGTCAGCCTGTTCGCACAGCAGTTGGGGACGGCTTACCCGGTGTCAGAGAAGCGCGTGCGCAAGGCGCTTGGCTCCTGACCGGAGGCAGCACGAAGCCGGTCCGCGCGGGGGCTTCCCACGCGGACCGGCTCAGTATGATGCCGTGTGTTGACGGTGTTCCCGTTGTGATTGTCAGGCCTCGGTGCGCTGTGCCGGAATCCCGGCCAGCAGCGCCCGCACCTCGGCCTCGCGGTATCGGCGGTGCCCGCCGAGGGTGCGAATCGAGGTGAGCTTGCCGGCCTTGGCCCAGCGGGTCACCGTCTTCGGGTCCACCCGGAACATCGTCGCGACCTCAGCCGGGGTCAGCAGCGGCTCCGCCTCAGGCGTACGCGCGGTC
>DASUAR010000320.1:0-10132 GCA_035763685.1 Actinocrinis sp.
GAACGCCTGGCCGCCGTCCGCGTCGTCCTTCATCGCGCGCACCAGCTGCGGCACGAAGATGGAGTTGACCGCGCCGCCGATCACCAGCAGGTAGATGGTGTTCGGCACGTTGTTGGCGATGTTGTAGCCGGTGCCGAGCGCCGCGGTGCCGAGCGCCGCGACCAGCAGCAGCTGGCGGATCATGCCGGTGGCGCGGGAGACGATGGTGCCCAGCGCCATGATCCGGCTGGCCCGCGACACGCTGCCGGCCGGTGCGGCGGGCCGTTCGCGCACCGCCTCGGTCGTGCCGGCGACCGGAGCGGGAGTCCACGGGTCGAAGGGGCCGAGCTCGTCGGGTCGGGTGGCCGGGCCCTGGACTTGGCCGCGGCGCGGCGGAATCAGCTGCTGGATCGACGCCGGGTCGAAGAACGAGGTGCCGAAGACCGGCAGATTGAAGCGGGTGGCGTCGACTGCCTCGGCGTAGGCGGCACGGCGAGCGGCGCGTTCTTCAGGCGCTTCGTCCTCGGGTATCGCCGGGTACCAAAGGTCTTGCTGCGGTGGCTGCGTCCGGGCGGCGGCGCGCGGTCGATCGTCTTCTGCCCAGCGTGCCATGGCTGCGGTCCTCGGTACCCTTCATCGCGCGCGGGCGGCCCCGCGTTCAACTAGTCATTGTTCCCGCTCCGCCTCGGCTAAGGCGCCATTGTCCATGGACGCGCCGGATTGGTCGGGCTCGGCCTGCGCGGTACGGGTCCGTCGTCTGCCCCGGTAGATACGCAACCCTACAGCGATGACCAGGAGCGCGGCTGATAAACCGAAGATGATCAAAGTGATCGAGCCGATGGATGACACCGTCACCTGGAGCGACTGCGGTTCGCCGTAGTCGGCGCCGTCGGGGGTCACCAACTGCGCGGTGACGGTAACGCGGGTGCCTGAGACCTTGGAACTGACGTGCACGTTTATGGGCGTCGACCCCTGCTGCACGGTCTGCACCGTGATCGACTGGACAGCCAGGCCGGCGTGGTCGGTGGTGATCCGGATGCCGATTCGGACGGGGTGGTCGAAGTGGTTCTCGACCGTGAAAGGGATCACCCCGCTCTTGCCGGACAGCGTCAGGTCCGACTTCTTCACCAGGGTCACCAGGCTCATCGTGGTGTCCAGCCGGCTGTCCACAGCCCCGCTGAACGCGACCTGCTGCGCAGGGGCGGAGCGCCAAGCGGTCGAAATCGTACGCAGCACCGCAGGGGCGTAACTGTCAACGGAGTGCTGCGCCTGCGGCCCGTCCATGATCGCGGCAAGGGCGTGAGCCGAAGCGTCCAGTTCGGAGGTCGTGGACAGCTGAGCGGTGGTCAGATCCGACTGCGCCGTCGCCGCGTCGCGCTTGGGCGCGGAGCTCTGCGCGTGCCCGTCCGGCTTCGCGCTGAGCAGCGTGGAAAGGCCGACGGTCTTGATCCAACCGGCCTCGCTGACCGCGGTGAGCAGCGCCGGATCCGGTGTGCCGCCGCGCGGAGCGGTAACCATGATCGTTCGCGGCGTGGACAGATTCGGCCGCTCGTGGGCGATCAGCGCGCTGTCCGCGAGGAAGCGCTGAGAGGCCAGCAGGGACTGGTTGGACCCCTTCCATGCCGAGTCGGCTGAGTCGCCGGCGAAGATCGCGTCGAGAGCCGCGTCGCTGACTGCCACTGGCTGACCGTTGACCTGCGCCCGTCCGGTCGGGGTGTAACTGTCGAGCGGAGTGTGCAGGCCGATCGAGTCCGAGCGCACGATGACCGCACCGGGATCCGCGGCCTTGGCCAGGTTGAGCGTTCCGGAATCGGCCTGGCCGTTGGCCGGCCAGGCCAGCGTGCCCATAGGGGTGCGGCCGATGAGGCGCTGAATCGTGGTCCCGGACCGCGTCGTCGCGCTCTGGACCAACGCCGTGGCGGCGGTCGGGTTCGAACGGCCCAGTGAGCCGAGGTCGGGATCGGCCGCCGGCAACTGCCACAGCTCGCCCTCGCTGCTCAGTGCGCTCTTCGCTTCGGTCAGCCAGGTCGACGCGTTCTGTGCCCCTGCCCCCGAATCGCCGTTCGGGTAGAGCGAGTACCCGTGGCTCGCGCTGTCGGCGGTCGTCAGCAGGTCGGGGTCCACCGCCCAGGAAATGGTGAGGTTCTTGTCCGCGCCGGGAACGCTCAGCGCCTTGTCGAGCCGGCCACCCGCGGCGAACTGGGTGGAAAGGCCGTCATCACCAACGGCCTCGGGCACCTCCTTGTCGACCTGCCCGTCGAGCGTCGGCGCTCCGGTAACCGGCCAGAGCACGACCATCTGCGTCGCACGGAAGCTTGAGTCGCTGTTCATCGCGTACGGCAGGTACGTGCGTACCGCGCCGACGCGTACGTCACCGGAAAACGCCTCGATGTCGAGCGCATACACAGTCTGGCTGGTCAACGAGAGCGCGGAGATCGGCATGGAGAGTGACCACGGGACCGTCGCGTTGGCTGCGATCGTGCCGGCCGTGTAGTCGTGGCCGAAGATGAGGCGTGAATCGAGGCCGGCATTGCTGGTCATGTCGGAGCGAACCTGCATCTCAGCGACCGCCAACCGAACCACCACGTCGGAATGCGCAGCGGTACCGCCGACGAGGTTCCCGGCCAGGTGCAGCGTGCTGCCCTTCACCGCTATCGCCGGGCTCAGTGCGGAGAGTTCGACCGTGACCGCGTTCGCACCCCCGCTTGCCGCGTATGACGGCGCGGGAGCGGCGAACATCAAGACCTGGGCCGCCAGAACCACGACCAGCGAGAGCAGGTCGCGGGCATGGCGCCGCAAGGTACGGAGCGAACTCACGGGCGGAATCCTAGTTGTGCGGCGGAGCGCCGGACGGACGGGTAGCCCGAGCGGAGCACGTACCCTTGGATGACGTGTCTACCTCTCCTTCGGATGCCGAGTTGCCCGATCGCCCGGGTGCCGGCTCGTCCAGCCGCTCCGCCGCGGCGGCCGCACGGCTGTTGAACCTCGCCCCGGTCGCGGACGACCTGGCCACCCGCTTCGCCGCCGCGGGTCACGAACTCGCACTGGTCGGCGGCTCGGTACGCGACGGCCTGCTCGACCGGCTCGGAGAGGATCTCGACTTCACCACCGACGCGCGGCCGCAGCAGGTGCTCAAGCTGGTCAAGGGCTGGGCCGAAGCGGTCTGGGAGGTGGGCATCGCCTTCGGCACGGTCGGCTGCCAGAAGGACGGATACAAGCTGGAGATCACGACGTACCGCAGCGAGGCGTACGACCGAACGTCGCGCAAGCCCACGGTGTCCTACGGCGAGACGCTCGCGGACGACCTGATTCGTCGTGACTTCACTGTTAACGCAATGGCATTGCGGTTACCGCAGCGCGAGTTCGTTGACCTGCACGGTGGCTTGCTCGACTTGGCGAGGCGCACCCTTCGTACCCCTGCCACCCCGCAAGAGTCCTTCTCAGACGACCCGCTGCGTATGCTGCGCGCCGCGCGTTTCGCCGCGCAGCTCGGCTTCACCGTTGCGCCTGAAGTCGTCGCCGCGATGCGAGAGATGGCTGACCGATTGAAGATCGTTTCTGCGGAACGCATCCGGGACGAGCTGACCAAGCTGCTACTCGCGCCGAACGCGCATACCGGCCTCGGCCTCCTGACGGAAACCGGCCTCGCCGAATACGTGCTGCCCGAACTGCCGCGGCTGCGCCTGGAGATCGACGAACACCACCGGCACAAGGACGTCTACGAGCACACGCTCACCGTGCTGGATCAGGCCATCGCGCTGGAGGAGGACGGCCCGGACCTGGTGCTGCGCCTGGCCGCCCTGATGCACGACATCGGCAAGCCGCGCACCCGCCGCTTCGAGCCGGGCGGCGGGGTCTCCTTCCACCACCACGAGCTGGTCGGCGCGAAGATGACCAAGAAACGGCTGCGCGAGCTGAAGTTCTCGAACGACCTCGTTGACGACGTGGCCCGCCTCGTCGAGCTGCACCTGCGCTTCCACGGCTACGGCGACGGCGAGTGGACCGATTCCGCGGTACGCCGTTACGTGCGTGACGCCGGACCGCTCCTGACCAGGCTGCACAAGCTGACTCGGTCCGACTGCACCACCCGCAACCGCCGCAAGGCCGCGGCGCTCGCCGCGACCTACGATGCACTCGAAACCCGAATCGAGCGGCTGAAGGAGCAGGAGGAGCTGGACTCGATCCGGCCCGACCTGGACGGCAATCAGATCATGGAACTGCTGGGTGTTTCGCCCGGCCCGGTGGTCGGCCGCGCCTACAAGTTCCTGCTGGAGCTGCGACTGGACCGCGGCCCACTGGAGCACGAGGCGGCAGTCAGCGCACTGCGGGAGTGGTGGACGACTCAGCCGGAGTATCAGAGCTAGGCGGCGGCACGCTGATCGGATCACGCAGAGTCTTGACGCCGTACCACAGCCCGATGACCGCATAGCAGGCCGCGACGATGATCACGACCAGGTACGACTTGCCGTCGGCCGGAAGCGCTGCCGCGGCGAAGGCGGCAGCGAGCACGAAGGCCCCGTTGAAGACCATGTCGTAGAACACGAACACGCGGCCGCGGAACTCGTCGTCGACGGAGCGCTGAACCAGGGTGTCGGTGCATATCTTCTGGCCCTGCGACGCCACCCCGAGCAGGAAAGCGCCGATCAGCAGCGGTACCGGGCGGAACGGCAGCCCGAAACACAGCTCGGCGACGGCGGCGCCGAGCAGGCACAGCGTGATCCAGGTGGGCAACCGGATCCGCCGGGTGACCAGCGGAGTGATCACGGCGCTGATTCCGAATCCGGCGCCGGAAATCCCGACCGCGAGGGCGAATCCGGCCAGACCCTTGTTCGGCTGGTTCGGGTCGTTGAAGGCGTTGCGGTAGAGCAGCAGCGTGATGATGGTGACCACGCCGTAGCAGAACCTGGAGACGGTGACCGCGGCCAGCGCGCGCCCGGCGATCGGCCGCGCCGCGAGATGCCGTGCGCCCTGGAGGACGCCGCGGGCTACCGAGCGCACGGCGGTCCAGGTGCTTTCCTGCGGCAGTTCCAGCGGCCCGAGCTTCGACCGCCCGATGCCGAGCGCGAACAGTGCCGCGACCGTGTAGAGCCCTGCGACGCAGACCAGTTCGCCGATCGTGGCGGGGTTCCCGCTGCCCAGGATCGCGTGCACGATCAGGCTCACGGCGCCGCCGGCCGTGGCGGCCAGGGTCCCGGCGGTGGGCAGCACCGAATTGGCGGTGACCAGCTGGCCGGCCGGGACGGTGTGCGGCAGCGAGGCGGACAGGCCGGCCAGGATGAACCGGTTCGCGGAAAGCACCGCCAGTGCGCCGATGTAGAACAGCACGTTCGGCACCTGTAGATCCACCAGCACCGCCACCACGATCACCAGCGCCGCGCGCAGCAGGTTCGCCCAGACCAGCACCTGCCGGCGCGGCCAGCGGTCCAGGAACACTCCGGCGAACGGACCGACGATGGTGAACGGCAGCAGCAGGACCGCGAACGCCTGCGCGACCTGCGCGGCGGTCGCCTGCTTCTCCGGCGAGAAGATCACGTAGGAGGCCAGCGCGACCTGGAAGGCGCCGTCGGACAGCTGGCCGACGATCCGGGTGGCGAATAGCAGCCGGAACGAGCGCAGATGCGGCCCGGTCAGCACGGTGTGCAGCGCGTGCATCAAGGCGCCGACGCGCGCACCGGAACTGGATCCGCCGCCGGTGCCTGACGGCGTTGTCTGGGCCACTTGATCAGCCTAGGTGCATTTCGAGGGGCACGCATCGGCCTGCGGGTGTACGTGGAAGTCAGCCTGGATACGCTCGCACTGTCTCGATGAAGGGCGCGTCCATGAATGGCGTGTCCAGGAAAGGCGTGTCTATGGAAAGCGTGTCCCCGAACAGCACTGTGCCCACCGCGAACATCGCAGTGCGGCGGCATGGTCATGTGGCCGAGATCGTCCTGGACCGCCCCGACGCACTCAATGCGATCAGCACCGCGCTGGCCACCGAGCTAGGCGATAAGGCTTCCGCGCTCGCAGATGATCGCGGCGTCCGCGCCGTCGTGCTCAGCGCCGCCGGCGAGCGGGCGTTCTGTGTCGGCGCGGATCTCAAGGAGCGCAACGGATTCACAGACGCCGACCTGCTCGCCCAACGACCGGTTTTCCGCCGCGCCTTCGGCTCGATCATCGACCTGCCGGTGCCTGCGATCGCGGCGGTCAGTGGCTTCGCGCTCGGCGGCGGGTTTGAGCTTGCGCTCGGTTGCGATTTGATCGTCGCGGATGACGGCGCGCAATTTGGACTGCCTGAGGTCACCGTCGGACTAGTACCAGGCGGCGGCGGTACGCAGCTGCTCGCGCGCCGTATCGGAGCCACGTTTGCTGCCGATCTGATCTACACCGGTCGGCGCGTTACCGCCGACGAAGCGACCGCACTCGGCGTTGTGAATCGCCGCGTGCCCGGTCAGCACACCGCACGCGAAGCTGCCCTGGAGCTGGCTACGCAGATCGCCTCGAACTCTCCAGTGGGTGTGCGTAACGCCAAGCACGCACTACGCATGGGCATCGAACTGCCGCTTACCGCAGGGCTCGACGTCGAGGACTCAGCTTGGCGGGCCACTGCATTCTCCGCAGATCGGATCGAAGGCATCCGCGCCTTCGCCGAGAAGCGCAAGCCGCAGTGGCCGCCGGCGTAGATGCGTGCAGCCGGATCCGCGATCTCACGTTGCCGGTGAACCTGCCGGCGGCTCTCCCGGAGCCCGGTCGTTCAGGATGTGCTGAAAGATCCGAACGTCCTGCCATCGCCCTGCGACGTGCAGATAGCGTGGCGCCACCCCGAACGGCTCGAAACCGGATTTGATCAGCACTCGCTGCGATCCGACGTTGTTGAGCAGCGTGCCTGCCTGGATCCGGTGCAGGCTCAACTCGGCATCCGCGAGGTGGCAGACCAATCGCACCGCCGCGGTCGCCAGGCCCCGGCCGGTCAGCCCGCTGTCGACCCAGTAACCCAGGTTGCCGCTGCGGAACGGCCCGGCGACGATTCCGCTGAGGTTGAAGCTGCCGACGATGCCGCCTGACTGATCGGCCAGCAGCCAGCGCGCTGATCTGCCCGCTCGGCGGTTATCCAGATCAAGATTCAGCTGGGAAGCCTGCCCGTGCACAGTGAAGAACTCCTCACTACGCACGGGCTCCCACGGCGCCAAATGCTGCCGATTGCGGACGTAGGCGGCCGCCAGGCCTTCGGCGTCGGCGAGCGCCGCCGGCCGCATCACCACACCATCCGCCAGCGGGTGCACGTCATCGATCATCCGCGCAGCTTAACTTCCGTGCGTCGATGCCCTCAGCCCGCCTCGGTGTACTCGTCGGCGACGCTGAGCGCCTTGTCGATCGCCGCCAAGCCCTCGCGCGCCTCAGCCTCGGTCAGATTGAGCGGCGGGGTGATCTGCAGCCTGTTGAAGTGGGTGAACGGCCAGGTTCCGTGCTTCTTGCACTCGGCGAGCACCGCGTTCATCGGTGCCGCGGCCGCGCCGCCCGCGCCGTACGGAACCAGCATTTCGCGCGTGCGCTTGTTCTTCACCAGGTCCAGCGCCCAGAACGCGCCGATGCCGCGTGCCTCGCCGACGGAGGGATGCCGCTCGGCGAACTCGCGCAGTGTCGGGCCGAACACGTTCTCGCCGAGCCACGCCGCGTTTTCCACGATCCGCTCATCGCGCATCGCCTCGATCGTCGCGACGGCGGCCGCACAGGCCAACGGGTGCCCGGAGTAGGTAAGGCCACCCGGGAAGACCTGGTTGCGGAAGGTGTCGTGGATCGCGTCGGAGATGATCACGCCGCCGAGCGGCACGTATCCGGAGTTGACGCCCTTCGCGAAGGCGATCAGATCTGGCCGCACGTTCCAGTGGTCCACCGCGAACCAGGCCCCGGTCCGGCCGAAGCCGGCCATCACCTCGTCGGCGATGTAGACGATGCCGTATTTGTCGCACAGCGCCCGCACGCCGGCCAGGTAGCCCGGCGGCGGAACGAGGATGCCGTTGGTGCCGACCACGGTCTCCAGCAGAATCGCCGCCACGGTGCCCGCACCCTCGAACACGATCGTCTGCTCGAGGTGGTCCAGCGCGCGCTCAGCCTCCTCCGCCTCCGTCGCTGCGTAGAAGGCGGAGCGGTAAAGGTACGGCCCGAAGAAGTGCGCGACGTTGCCGTCGTGATGCCCGGCGTTCTCGTTGGCCCAGCGGCGCGGGTCACCGGTCAAGCTGATCGCGGTCGCGGTGTTGCCGTGGTACGACCGGTACGCCGTCAGGACCTTCGGCCGTCCGGTGTGGATTCGCGCCATGCGGACCGCGTTCTCGATCGCGTCCGCGCCCGCGTTCGTGAAGAAGACCCGGTTGAGGCCTTCCGGCGCGTACGAGGTGATCAGCTCTGCCGCCTCGGCGCGCTTGTCGTTGCCGAACCCCGGCGCGATGGTGCACAGCCGCGCCGCCTGTTCCTGGATCGCGGCGACCACCTTCGGGTGCTGATGCCCGATGTTGGTGAACACCAGCTGGCTGGCGAAGTCCAGGTAGCTGTTGCCCTCGTAGTCCCAGAACCGCGCGCCGGCGGCCCCGGCGATCGGCAGCGGGGTGATTTGATCCTGTGCGGACCAGGAGTGGAAGACGTGCGCGCGGTCGCGCTCGAACACCGCCTTCCCCACGTCTGCATCGGACACAGCGGGATCGGACACAGCGGGGTCGGGTGCGGGGAGGGAAGCGGCGGCTGGCGCGATGTCGGTCATGGCATCCAGCGTAGGAAACACGGATCGGGCCGCTCCATCGCCACTCTGTACGACGGGACAGCCCGATCCGGGCAGGTTGTCTAGAACGCGGGTGCCGCCGCGCGGCGATCGGGCTAGAGGAAGCTGCGCAGCTGGATCGTCGCGTCCCGCTCCGGGCCGACACCGATCGCGGAGATCGGCGCCCCGGACATCTGCTCCAGCGTGCGCACATAGTTCTGCGCGTTGGTCGGCAGGTCGGAGAAGTCCCGGGCCTTGGTGATGTCCTCGTCCCAGCCGGGCAGGAATTCGTAGATCGGCTTGGCGTGGTGGAAGTCGGTCTGCGTCATCGGCAGTTCGTCGTACCGCACACCGTCCACGTCATAAGCCACACACACCGGGATCTGCTCCCAGCCGGTGAGGATGTCCAGCTTGGTGAGGAAGAAGTCGGTCAGGCCGTTCACCCGGGTCGCATACCGCGCGATTACCGCGTCGAACCAGCCGCACCGCCGATCCCGGCCGGTGGTCACGCCGCGCTCGTGGCCCTTCGTCCGCAGCGCCTCGCCGTCCGCGTCGAACAGTTCGGTGGGGAACGGTCCCGCACCGACGCGCGTCGTGTACGCCTTAAGGATGCCGATCGAGCGGGTGATCTTCGTAGGCCCGATGCCTGAACCGGAGCACGCGCCGCCTGTAGTCGGGTTCGACGACGTAACGAACGGATACGTGCCGTGATCGACGTCGAGCAACGTGCCCTGAGATCCCTCCAAAAGCACTACCTTGCCCTCGTCGAGCGCCTGGTTGAGCAACAGCGAGGTGTCCGCGACATGCGGGCGCAGCCGGTCCGCGTAGCCGAGGTACTCCTCGACGATCGCATCGGCCGCGATTGCCCGCCGGTTGTACAGCTTGACCAGCATCTGGTTGCGGTCGCGCAGTGCCGCCTCGACCTTCTTGGCCAGGATGCCCGGGTCGAACAGGTCCTGCACCCGAATGCCGATTCGCGAGATCTTGTCCGCGTAGGTGGGTCCGATACCCCGGCCGGTGGTGCCGATCCGGCTGCTGCCGAGGAACCGCTCGGTGACCTTGTCGATCGTGCGGTGGTACGGCGTGATCAGGTGCGCGTTGGCGGAGATGATCAGATTCGAGGTGTCCACGCCCCGGGCGGTCAGTCCGTCGAGTTCCTGGAGCAGCACCGCCGGGTCGATGACCACGCCGTTGCCGATCACCGGGATGCAGCCGGGGGTCAGGATGCCGGAAGGCAGCAAGTGCAACGCGTAGGACTGGTCGCCGATGACGACGGTGTGCCCCGCGTTGTTGCCGCCCTGGTAGCGCACGACGTAGTCCACGGACCCGCCGAGCAGGTCGGTGGCCTTGCCCTTTCCTTCGTCGCCCCACTGGGCGCCGACGAGCACAAGCGCTGGCATTCCGGTTACACCTCTTCCGGAC
>DASUAR010000321.1:0-56619 GCA_035763685.1 Actinocrinis sp.
GCAGATGGTTCACTGCGCGACGAGCCTGGGCGTGCGGCCGCAGCGTCCTCATACCGGTTGTCTGTGGGCGTTTCGGCCGTGCGTCCAGGCGAAGTCGATCACCGGATTCGCCCCTTGAGACATTCCCCAACACCGCCTAGCTCGCACTACTACGGCCGGTGGCGGGAACGCAAGAGAATCACGTTCCCGCCACCGGCCGTCCGGCGCTCGCCGCCAATCAGCAATCAGCTGCCCGCTGATCGGCTTCCGCTGCGCCAGCTTCAGCTGTCGTCAGAGTTCTTCTTGTACGCGTCACGAGCGCGGTCGAGCATCGAGGCGAACGGTCCCGCGATCTTCACCATGCCCGGGGACCCCGCGGCGGTCGGGTGCGGGTGCGTCGGCGCCGTCTTCTGTGCCTTCAGCAACCGCTCACCCAGCCGCTTGAGCTCCTCCTCGGTGCGCTGAGCCAGCACGGTGGGGAATTCCTGGTGCTCTTCGTGCTCGGCGTGGTCCGAGACCGCCTGCTCGAACCGGCTGAGTTTGGCCTCGAACTCGGGGCTGTTCACGTCCATCTTCTCGAGCTCGGCCAGGACGTGCGTCGCCTCGTCCTCCTCGTGGTTGCGCGCGTCGGTGACCTCATGGCCGGCGGTGTTCTTGGACACCGGGCGCAGGATCATCTCCTCGCCGACCTCGTGGATCGCCAGCAACTCGCGCAGTTCGTCGAAGCGTTCCTGCTTCGGCGCGCCCGTGGACGCCTTGACCGCGACGAACAACTCGCGGATCTGGGCGTGCTGCTCCAGCAGGATGCGGATGATGTTGCCCTGGGGCAGCCTCGCGGCCTGCGTGCGCTCCGTCTCTGCGTGCTTCATAGTGTTCCCTTTCTGGATTTCCACACGTCGCCGTCGTCATTGCGGCGCTCGGTCTCGTCTCTCGTGTTCTGCGTCCCGCCGGGTACCCGGACGCAGCGGATCAAACTCTGACGAAGCGGTGCGTCTCCCGGTTCGCGTCGAGGAGCTTGCCGACCGCGGCGGCGACGTCCGTAGCCCAAATCGCGTCGCGAGTTCCGGCAGGTCGGCAGATTCAACCCACGGCTGTGGCCGGGCGGCGAGGAGGAATTACCGGCGATGGACCGCACGGCGCGTAGCTGATGGCTGCGCCACGTGCCTGAGGCGCCACAGCGCGGGTCCGCGGCGCGTCGCTACGTAGGCTGATATCCCGTGACCGCTATTCGACCTTCACGTCATCCGGCGCTTTGTCCGGACGCAGCCCACGCCACGACGGCGTGCGCAGCATCCCATCGCGCGTCCGCTCGGCATAGACGACTTCGCCGACAAGCGTCGGCCGCACCCAGTGGGCCTCGCGCTCGATCGCGGCCGGCACGCGGCCGGGGAACGGACTGCGCTCAGTGGCCAGCGCGTCCAACCGCTTTCCGAGGTCCGCGAGCGTTTGCTCGCTGAAACCGGTGCCGACAAGACCCACGAACTCAAGCGCACCGCACTTCCCGTCCCCCGCGACTGGAATGCCCAACAGCAGCGATCCGATCGCCCCGCGTCTGCGACCCTCGCCGGGAGTCCACCCGCCGACGACGACCTCCTGCGTGCGCACGTGCTTGACCTTGATCCAATCCGCGCTGCGCCGGCCGGGCTGATACGTAGACTCCAGCCGCTTCGCGATCACTCCCTCGAGTCCTTCTTCACGGGTCGCGGCATACAGCCCGCCGCCGTCGCCCGCCTGGTATTCCGGCACCCGCCAACTCGGCTCGGCCGCGAGATCCAGCGAGCCGAGAACCTCCCGCCGCGCGTGGTAGGCCTCGTCGATCAGCGAGCGCGCACCGACGTGCAGCACGTCGAACACGATGTACACCACCGGCGTGCGTTCGCTCAGCCGTGCGATCCGCGCCTCGTCGCGCACGTGCATCCGCTGCTGCAAAGTGGCGAACGAGGGACGGCCGTTCGCGTCGAACGCGACGATCTCGCCGTCCACGACGAGCCCGCGCCGCCGACCGTGCTCCGGCGCCAGCTCGGGATAAGCGGCGGTGATATCGCGATCATTGCGGGAGACCAGCTGGAACCGGTCCTTGCCGAGGTAACCGACCGCGCGCACCCCGTCCCACTTCACCTCGTAACCGAACAACTCGTCCTGCGCCGCGGAGGGCAGTGGGCCAGGCGTGGCCAGCATCGGTGCGATCGCGCGCAGGCCGGCCCAGGTCGTCTCATTCGCCATGGCTTCAATGCCGCCCGGCCCGGACCTTGTCGCCGAGATCCTCCAGCACGTGCCAGGTCACCGCCTGCTCGAGCGCGGGTAGCAGCCGGCTCTGTTCCACCTCGAGCAATCCGCGCGCCTGCGCCGCGAGCGCATTGACCAACTCCGGGCCGGCCTCGCCGTACCCGTTCTCCTCCGCGACCCGGCCGAGCGTCCAACTGACCTGGTCACGCACCCGTTCGCCCTGTTTGGACAGCTCTCGGCCGCCCGGAACGTATTCGCGCAGCGCTCCGGAGAGGCACCTCGAGGTCAGCGCGACGTGCTCCTCGACCGCCGCGGTCAGCTGCTTGACCAGCGCCCGCTGCCTGGCCGGATCCCGCTCGGCCGCGCACTGGCCCGCCACCAGCTCGATCAGCTTGCGGTCGGCGGCCAGCTCGGTGCCGAGGTCCGCGCCATGGCCCATGATCCGCTCCCTTCGCCGGACCTTCCGGGCCTGTTGCCGGCCGTGACGGTTCGGGCGAGTCTCCGGGGGAGTACCCGGTGCGTCCATTTTTCCACTCGCTGGCACAAGTGTCTTGATTTTCTTCGCGTGATCAAGGCCGAACAAGACCATCGCAATGATGTTCCAGTCGGGCACGTCGCTTGATTCATCCGGGTTCGCCGTCGCATGGAGTGGCGTTATCCGGGTAGCCGGTCGCCCGAAAGCCGAGCTGCCCGGCCGGCGAAAGGAGAAGGTCAGGCCATGCCGCCAGTTAGCCCACCGGGCTGCGTCGAATCCGAAGCCTGCGACGGTATGCGCGGCTTCCGGGCGTGGACCTCCGGAGAGAACCGCTGGCACTTGGCCGGAGAGGCGGATCTGAGCGCCGACAGCGTGCTGCGGCTAGCGATGCTCACGGCGAGCGTGAGCCGCCACGAACTGGTTCTAGACTGCGGGGAACTCAGTTTCATCGACGTCTCGGGACTGCGAGTGATCGCTTCGGCCGCGCTCGCCCTGGGCTCGCCGGTCGTTGTGAACGGCGCCAACGAGATGCTGCGTCGCGCGTGGTCGCTGCTGGACCTGCACGCCGCCGCCCCGAACGTGGAGTTCAGTACATGAGCACCGACCAGCTTGCCGAGATGTCGGCCGTTGCGCCCCGGCCCAGCCGGTTCCGGCACGACGCGATGTTGTACCGCGGGTATGAGCAGTTCGTCGAGCGCACCGCCGAGTTCGTGCGCGGCGCACTGGCCGCCGAAGAAGCGATCATGGTGGCCGTGATCGAACCGCGGGCGAGTCTGCTGCGCGATGAACTCGGCACGGACGCGCGGCTGGTGAACTTCATCGACATGGAGGCGGTCGGCCGCAATCCGGCCAGGATCATTCCGGCCTGGCAGGAGTGGGTGATCCAACACCGCGGCGCCGGCCGGGGCTTCCGCGGCATCGGCGAGCCGATCTGGCCTGGCCGCAGCCCGGAAGCGCTGATCGAGTGCCAGCAGCACGAGGCGTTGTTGAACACCGCGTTCGACGAGGGACCGCCGTGGTGGCTGCTGTGTCCCTACGACGCCTCGATGCTCGACTCCGATGTCATCGTGCGGGCGCATCAAACTCATCCGGGCTTGGTGAACGAGGACCGCGCGTATCGCAGTGACAACTATCCCCATCCGGAGTTCACGCGATCAGCCATGTTCTCAGCCGCCCTTCCTCCCGAGCCCGCCGAACCCCTGTATCGCATCGACTTCGGCCTGGCCGACCTGCCGCGCATCCGCCAAGCCGTGGCCAGCTGCGCCGCTGCTCAGCACGTCGCCCCGCCCCGCGTGGACGACCTGGTCCTGGTCGCGAACGAGCTGGCCTGCAACAGCATCAAGCACGGCGGTGGTTCCGGCACGCTGTGCATGTGGCGCGACGGCGGCGAGCTGGTCTGCGAGGTGCACGACCGCGGCCTGATCACGGATCCGCTGGTCGGCCGGCGCAAGCCGAATCCGGAGAGCGGCGGCGGCGCCGGACTGTGGATCGCCAACCTGCTGTGCGACCTGGTTCAGATCCGGTCCACTCCGCAGACCGGGACCACGGTGCGGGTCCGCGTGGAGGCGTCCGACAATCAGAACTCGACTTCCTGACGCGCCATGACTCCACCTAGTGCTTCCGCTTCCGGCGGCGTACCGCCGGCCACCGACGTTCCGGTCGAGGTCGTGAGCGCCGCCGCGTTCACCGTGCCCACCGACAGCCCCGAGGGCGACGGCACGCTGACCTGGGACTCCACCACGATGGTCATCGCGCGCGTCTCCGCCGCCGGGGTCACCGGCATCGGCTGGACTTACGGCCTCGCGGCCGTGGCGAATGTGATCACCGACAAACTGGCCGACGTCGTGCGCGGATTCAGCGCGCTCGACGTTCCGGCAGCCAACGACGCGATGTGCCGCGCGGTGCGTAACGCGGGCAAACCCGGCCTGGTCGCGATGGCTATATCAGCCGTCGACATCGCGCTCTGGGACCTGAAAGCCCGAGTGCTCGGGGTGCCGCTGGTACGCCTGCTCGGTGCGGCGCGCCCTGACGTGCCCGTATACGGCAGCGGCGGCTTCACCACCTACGACGACAAGCAGCTTGAGGAACAGCTGCGGTTCTGGGTCGAGGAGCAGCGCATCCCGCGCGTCAAGATCAAGATCGGCGAATCCTGGGGCCGCGACGAGCGCCGCGACCTGGCCCGTGCCGAGTTCACCCGGGGGCTTGTCGGCGACGACGTGGAGTTCTACGTGGACGCGAACGGCGGCTACACGCGCAAGCAGGCGATCCGGGTCGGGCGGGCGCTCGCCGACCTGGACGTCACCTGGTTCGAGGAACCGGTCAGCTCAGACGACCTGGTGGGTCTGCACGAAATCCGCAACGCGATCACCCCGGATGTGGCGGCCGGTGAATACGGCTACGACCTGCCCTACTTCGCCCGGATGGTGAACGCGGACGCGGTCGACTGTCTACAGGCCGACGTGACCAGGTGCGGCGGCATCACCATCTGGCAGCGTACTGCGGCGCTCGCCGAATCACTCGGTCTGCAGATCTCAGGGCACTGCGCCCCGCATGCACACGCGGCCGTCGCCGCCTCGGTGCCGAATCTGCGGCACCTGGAATGGTTCCACGACCACACCCGGATCGAGTCAATGTTCTTCGACGGCACGCTCGACCCGAACGGCGGCGCGATCAGTCCGTGCGAGAACACGGCTCCCGGCCTCGGCCTCGAACTGCGCAGCGCCGTGGCGAACCGGTACCGCGTCGCCTGACGCGCTCCGGTCCGCCGCGGCCCCACCCTACGAACGCGTCTGCTCCTGCCCGCCCTCCGCATGACCCGAGCCGGTGTCTTGCACGTCCTCGGGCGGAATGCCGATGCCGCCGGACTCCATCGAATCCGCGTCCGACGCCCTCGCGACCGCCTGCCGCGCGTCATCGATCACTTCGCGCAGGTGATCGCTCTCCTGCTGCATCTCGTCGTTCGCAGGTGAGGTGCCACTCGCGGACGCGGCGCTGGTTCCTTCAGACACATTGCCTCCTCATTCGTGCAGGACGGACGAAGCCGGGTACCCGATCGCGTGATCCGCACTCGCGAGCTGATCGGAGGAACCGATGTCCGCACCGGATGATCTACGCTGCCGAATCGGTGACCTGCTTAAAGAGCACGGCCAGACCTTCGCCGACGAGGCCGGGGTACGGCTGCGTGACACCCCCGGACCGCTCTACCAACTCCTCGTCGTATGCGTGGTGTCCTCAATCCGCATCCGCGCCAACATCGCCGTAGCCGCCGCGCGCGAACTGTTCGCCGCCGGCTACCGATCCCCGACGCGCATGCTGAACGCCACCTGGCAACAACGTGTCGACGCTCTGGGCCGCGCGCATTACAAGCGTTACGACGAGAGCACCGCGACCGCTTTGGGCGACGGCGCGCAGCTCATCCTGGACCGCTGGCATGGCGACCTGCGCAAGCTGCGCGCCGAAGCCGGGCACGATCCGCGTCGCATCCGCGAAATGCTCCAGGAGGTCCCGCGCATCGGGCCGGTCGGCGCCGAGATCTTCTGCCGCGAAGCCCAGAGCCTCTGGCCCGAACTGCGCCCGACTTTCGACCAGCGGGCCATCCGGGGAGCCGCCAAGGCCGGGCTGCCGACCGATCCGCACGAACTCGCCGCGCTCGTCTCCGAGCAGGACCTTCCCCGGCTCGCCGCCGCCCTCGTGCGCGCCACCCTGTGACACGAATCAATTCCGCATGTCGGGGTAGCGCCAATAGGTGACGAACAGAACGCAACGGACCAGCGGACGCACCGAACGGAGTCCCGGAGACATGAACGCGATCGGAAGCGACCTGCGGGTCGGGCCGGCGGCGGACCGGGCCGAGTTGTACGCCCTCGGCCGCCAATTGCGCGTCGACTCGGTGCGCTCCAGCACCGCCGCAGAGTCCGGTCACCCCACGTCGAGCATGTCGGCCGCCGACCTGATGGCCGTGTTGATGGCCCGGTATCTGCGCTACGACTGGGACGACCCGGCCAATCCCGCCAACGACCACTTGATCATGTCGAAGGGACATGCCTCGCCGCTGCTCTACTCGATGTTCCGCGCGGCAGGCGTGATCAGCGAGGACGAGCTGATCAACACCTACCGCCGCGCCGGCAGGCTGCAGGGCCACCCGACGCCGATCCTGCCCTGGGTCGACGTCGCTACCGGTTCGCTCGGCCAGGGCGTCGGGTACGGCGTCGGCGTCGCGCTGGCCGGACGCAAGCTCGACCGGCTGCCTTACCGCGTCTGGGTGCTGTGCGGTGACAGCGAGATGGCCGAGGGTTCGGTCTGGGAAGCGCTGGACAAGGCCTCGTTCTACGAACTGAACAACTTCACCGTGATCCTCGACGTCAACCGGCTCGGCCAGACCGGCGCCACCGAATACGGCTGGGATGTCGAGCGGTACGCGCACCGGGTCACCGCGTTCGGCTGCCGCTCGCTGACCATCGACGGGCACGACGTCGACGAGATCGCCACCGCGTACGAGGCCGTAGCGCTCGCGGACCGGCCGACCGTCATCATCGCGCGCACGGTCAAGGGGAGCGGATTCTCCGAGATCGAGAACAAGCCGGGTTGGCATGGAAAGCCGCTGCCCGAGGACATGGCGCAGCGGGCGATCGAAGAACTCGGCGGCGTCACCGCGATCCACGTGCGCGGCCCGCTGCCCGCCGACTCCGGCCCATCGTCACAACACTCTGCTTCCTCCCGCCCCATCGACCCCCCGCGCTTCGAACTCGGCGAGCCGATCCCGACCCGCAAGGCCTACGGCCAGGCGCTGGCCGCCCTCGGCGCGCGTCCCGACGTCGTCGCCATTGACGGCGAGGTGGGCAACTCCACTTACTCAGAGCTCTTCGAGAAGGAGTATCCGGACCGCTTCTTCCAGATGTACATCGCCGAGCAGCAGATGATCGCCACCGCGGTCGGGCTCTCGGTGCGCGGCTACCGGCCGTTCGCCGCGACCTTCGCCGCTTTCCTCACCCGCGCGCACGACTTCCTGCGCATGGCCGCGATCTCGCAGGTGGACCTGTGTATCGCCGGCTCGCACTGCGGCGTCGAAATCGGCGCTGACGGGCCGTCACAGATGGGTCTGGAGGACGTCGGGATGATGCGGGCCATCCTGGGCTCAACCGTCCTGTACCCGTCCGATGCGACGAGCGCCGCCGCCCTCACACTCACCATGGCAGACCTGCCGGGTATCAGCTATCTGCGGACCACGCGCGGTGGATATCCCGTGCTCTACGGCCCGGATGAGCACTTCCCGGTCGGCGGCTGCAAGGTCTGGGGCGAGAGTCCGGACGACGTGGTGACCCTCGTCGGCGCGGGAGTCACCCTGCACGAGTGCCTGAGCGCCGCGACCGAACTTGCGCGTCAGGGAGTTGCGACGCGCGTCGTGGATCTGTACTCGATCAAGCCGATCGACGCCGAGAGCCTGGGCCGCTGCGCGCAGCAAACCAGGCTGCTGATGGTCGTGGAGGACCACCATCCCGAAGGCGGAATCGGCGAGGCGGTCGCGGCCGTGCTCGCGAAGGGCGGGCCGGGCAAGCCCGGTGCCCGGTTCGCGCACCTGGCCGTCGATTCGCTGCCAGGCTCCACCTCCACCCCGCAGGCCCTGGAGGCCGCCGGAATCAACGCCGAGCACATCGTGCGCGCGGTGCTCGCCGAACTGGGCCGCGACACTGAGGAGTGAGTGAAATGGCTACCGACCCGGGCGAAAGCCCGATCCAGTCGCAGGACGTGCCCGAGGACGACGGCGTCCTGCAGCCCAGCGACAGCCTCGAGACCGACGATCTGGCGGACGACCCGCTGGATACCGGCATCAGCCCGCCCGAACGCAGGCCCGCCTCTGAGAAGTACGGCGTGACTCTGCAAGAGGCCCGCACCGGCGCGCCGCTGGACCAGCGTCTAGCCGAGGAAGAGCCCGACGTCGGCGAGCCCGCCTCGCTGGACAACCGGCCGCAGCTCGAGGAGGACGCCCCGCCGATCGAGTACCTGGAACCCGACCAGCGTGCGGGGCGCCTCATCGCGGAAGACGAGGGCGCGCACACGGTGATGAGCCCGAACTACCTCGCCCGCGACATGGGCACAGCCGGCGGCGCGGCCAGCGCCGAGGAGGCGGCGATGCACATAGCGAACGCGGACGTCAGAGACACCCGCGAACGGGACGCCGAGGCCGCCGAGAGCTGGCGGGATCCGCTGTCGCGCGACTGACGCGGCGAGCCAGCCGGACGGCTCGATTGACTGCGCACACTCGGGGTAACCGTCAGCAATCGGCGGCCGAAACGAGGAGGATCGCGTACATGCAGGAGCCCGAGACGATGAACCCCGCCCAGCCTTTCCTCAGTGACATCGAGACACTGCGGGCCAAGGCGCGCGAACAGATGGACAGAGGACCGGTCACGTCCGCCTACGGGGCAGACCTGGACCGCGTGCTCGAAGTACTGAACCAGTCGCTGGCGACCGAGATCGTCTGTGTCCTGCGGTACCGCCAGCACCATTTCGCCGCCAACGGATTGAACGCCGGGCCGGTTGCTGCGGAGTTCCTTGAGCACGCCAACGAGGAGCAGCAGCACGCCGACCTGTTCGCCACGCGCATCGTCCAGCTCGGCGGTGTGCCCGACCTGAATCCGCAAACACTCACCGGCCGCTCGCACTCCCAGTACGTCACCTCGCACGAGTTGCGGGCGATGATCGAGGAGGACCTGATCGCCGAGCGCATCGCCATCGCGGCCTACACCGAGATCATCGGCTGGCTCGGCGACGGTGACCCCACCACTCGCCGCATCTTCGAGGAAGTACTCGCCACCGAAGAAGAACACGCGGAGGACATGCTTTCCCTGCTCGAAATGGGCTGAGTACGACTGACGCAGCCCGCCGACTCGATCCGAGCCGGCGGGCTGCCCCGTTGAGCGGGACAGCGGCGGGCGGGCGGAAGGGTATGCGGCGTAGCGGGGAACCGGCGGCTGGGCTGGTACCCGCTTTTCTGAAGATCCGTCGACGCGTATCCCGCGTAACCCTCATCCGCCGTCGGCAAAGCTATCGCGAGACAACCAGCGCGCACGAGCGTCTGTGGCCAAGCAAAGCCGTGAACGAGACTCGTCGATGTACGAAAGTCGCGTCGCGGAGATGTCATCGCATGGGTTTATTCGGGGAAGAGCGGGACGGCGGGCGGCGGTAGGCCGGGGGCAGGAAAGGCGGGTTGTCCCGCTGAGCGGGACAGGCGGCGGTCAGTCACGTCAATTTGGCGCGCAGGAAGTGCAGGAAGTCGGAACCGGTCAGCGCGGTCAGGCCGCTCGCGGCGAGCCGGGTGGCGCCGGGCGCGAAAGCGAGGAAGCGCACCTGCGCCGGTTCGCCGAATACTCCGACGCCGGATACGACGAGGTGTATATCAACCAGATCGGGCCGGGTCAGCTTGGCTTCTTCGATTTCCACGGCGAGCGCATCCTGCCGCAGCTGAAGGGTATGCGCTCGCAATGAGCAGCTACGAACCTCGCAAAAACATCCTGCGGGAACCGAGCGAAGAGACGCGCATCCACACCGAGGTCGAGCAGGAGACTTACAACGCGGCGCAGAAGGCGCGCGGCGCGCAGGGCCATGAGCGGAAGAAGCTCACTGACTCGGCCAACGTTTCCGAGACCTGGGAGAACCCTGCCGGTCACAGCGGCAGGCCGATCGGCTACGTGGCCTCCGGTGTGATCGTGCTCGGCTTCCTTCTCGGCGGCATCGGCCTGACGGTCGGCCCGAGCGTGCTCATCTGGATCGGCGTGGCGATCGTCGTCATCACCGGCGCGGTCGGCATGGCGACGCACGTGTGGAGCGACTACCGGACCGGCACTGCTGAGTAGCACGTCAAGCCCAGCGCAGGGCGGCGATGACGGCAACCGTTCCGGCCGCGAGAAACGCTGCGTAGTCGTTCACTGAACCGGTGTGGACGGCGCGCAGCGCGCGGACCGGCAGCGGTTCCTTCGAACGCAGATAGAGCGCTGTGAGTAGTGCGCCGAGACCGACGCTCACGACGAGGAGCACCAGCTCCATCACGTCGGTGTAGTCGAACGCCACCAACACGTGTGGCAGCGAGCCCACCCCGGCGAGCACGTCATGGGCGTACTGCTGCGGATGTAAGAGCCCAGACGCCGCCGGGGCCATCGCGTGGTTGATAACCGTTCCGGGCACGATGCCGAACGCGATGCAGCAAACGCTGAGAATGACGAGGCTGGTCAGCATGCCGGGCCGGAGCGATTCGCTGCGCTCGTACTCCTCCTGCCGCTTGCGGAAAAAGGCCAACCAGGCGGCGCGGCCGAGCGCGGCGATCGTGATCAGCTGCGCTAGAAGCATGAGCGCATAAGGCACGTATTGATGACTGTCCGTCAGCCCGTGATGGATGAGGCTGAGCGAAACGAAGCCGCCGAGCGGTGGCACACCCGCGATCGAGGCCGCGCCTACTATGAACGCCCCCGCGACCCACGGCCATCGGCGCAGCAAGCCGCCCATCTCCGAGAGCTTAGTCACTCCGGTGCGGTGGGTGATCGCGCCGGCGCACAGGAACAGCAGCGATTTGAACAGCGCGTGGTTGACCAGGTGGTAGGTGGACCCTGCGATACCCGCTGCGGACCCGGTCGCGAGCCCTATCGCGAGCACGCCCATCTGCGAAACCGTGTCGTAGGCGAGTAAGCGTTTGAGTTCGTCCTGCGCTAGGGCGAGGGTGGCGCCGACCAGCGCGGAGATGATTCCGACGACCATCAGGATGCCGAGAATCGGAGTATGTGAGGTCGGATACACCTGGAAGGCGAGCCGCCCGATCGCCACGATGCCCAGGTTCACCATGAGCCCGGAGAAGAGGGCTGATACCGGTCCGGGCGCGGCGGTGTGCGCGTCGGGAAGCCAGCCGTGGAACGGGATCAGACCGGCCTTCGTCGCGAAACCGGCTACCAGCAGGCCAAGGGCGACCAGATCGGCCGTGCCGACGTGGGCGGCGAGCGATTCGTGCAACTGCGCGAGGTTGAGCGCGCCGTGCCTCGTGTACAGCAGCCCGGCGCCGATGAAGACGCCGAATGCCGCGATGGTGGTGAGGACCGCGATTTTGAACGCCGCCTCCAGCGCGATCGGCCGCTCCAGGAAGAACCCGGTCAGGCCGTAACTGGCGAGTGCGGCGACCTCGAACCACACGAACAGGTTGAACAGGTCGGCGGTCAGCGCCGAACCGATCAGCGCGGCGAGCAGCAACTGGAACAGGCAGGCGAACGCGCCGAGTTCGCGCGCGCCGAGTCCGCTCAACTCAGAAAGCGCATACACCAGGAGCAGCGCGCCGATGCCGGCGCAGGCAAGCGCGAAGGTCAGCCCGAACGGGTCCGCGGCGAACGCGATGCCGAGTACCGCGCCGTGAACCGGTCCCCAGCCGCCCAGGTAATGCGCGAGGATGCCGCCGGTCCCGTAGACATGCGGCGCTATCAGCACGAGCACGGCGAGCGAGCCGACCAGCGCGAGCGCGGAGATGATCAGCGGCAGCCGCTTCGAGACGCGGGCGAGTAAGGGGGCGAATACCGCGCCGGTCAGCGGAAGCGCGACGGCGACCGGTAGCAGCGAACCCGCGGCCGCGGTGGTCGTGATCACTGACTCACCCTCGCAGCTGCCTGATCTTGTCGGCGTCGAGGGTGCGGTAATGCTGCGCGATCCGCACGACGATGGTGAGGAACACCGCGGTCACCGCCACGCCGATGACGATCGCCGTCAGGCAGAAGTTCTGCAGCACGGGGTCGGAGACATTGCCCCGCACCAGGTCGTGCGCGTTCCGGCCGCCGGGCGGGCCGACCAGCACGGGAGCCGTCGAGCCGTCGCGGTAGGCCATGGAGATGAACAGCAGGTAGGTCGAGCCCTCCATCAGCGACAGGCCCATCACGATCTTGATCAGATTGCGCCGGGTGAGCACCGTGTAGAGCCCGGCGCAGAACACGAACCCGGCCACGAGGTAGTTGGCTACGATCACTGATCCTCACCTCCTGGTTCCTGCGCTGACTTGTCGCGAGCCCAGTCGTGGCTCATCCCCAGCAGTGCGAACACCGCGATGATCAGGCCCGTGCCGACCTCGATCAGCTCGCCGCCGGAGAAGAGCTGCACGATGCCGCCGGAGCGGATCGTCTGCGGCGGCGCCAGCGGCAGCCAGTTCGCGCTGAACGAGCCCTTGAGGAACAAGCCGAGTGCCTCGGTGAGGATGATCAGCGCCGCGCCGGCCATCTCGATGGTCTCGACCAGTTTGGGCTGCACCACGCGCGCGACCCGTTTACGCCCGAAAGCGGCGTAGACCAGCAGCACCACGCCGAGGATGACCGCGCCGCCCGGGAAGCCGCCGCCGGGGGAGTAGCCCCACGCCACGAGGTAGCAGCCGGTCACCGCGAGGATCGGGGTGGCCGTGCGCACCGCGCCGCGAATGATGATCGACATCGCCTCGGCTTGTTCCGGACCGCGCCCGCCGACCAGTTCGTTGTCAGGGGTCTTCGGCCGGTGCCCGGCTGCCACCTCCTCGTCCGACTCAGCGCTTTCTGCGCGCCGCGCCTCCCGCTCCCCGGAGTCCGGCGCCTCGGCCGGATCGATCTCGGACTGCTCGCGCCGGCCCGCGGTGTCCTCGCCGAAGTACCCGCTCCTCGGCTCCCTCGGCCGGGACAGCAGCACGACGCTGACTACCGCGGCCAGCAGCAGGAACGTCTCGCCGAAGGTGTCGAAGCCGCGCGAGCCGTAAACCACCTCGTTGACCGGCTCGGTCAGGTGCCAGCTCGGCAGCGAGGTCTGCATCGCGTACCTGGCGACCTCGGACAGCTGTTGGCGTCCTCGCGGCAGGCCGAGCAGGGCGGCGCCGAACGCCACCGCGACGCCCGCGGTGAGCAGCATGCCGACGACGACGCGGTGCTTCGGCTCGGTCTCAACGGCCTCGCCCCGGACCCGCTCGCCGCGCTCGTCAGTCGCCGTCATGGTGCGACTCGCCTTCCTCCTCCATCTCACCGCGGTCGGGCACGTCGGTGCGCACCTTGCCGATGGCGATCAGGTACAGCGTCGGCAGCGCGATGGCCCCGACGACGACCTCGGAGTGCGCGTCGTCCGGCGCGCCGAGCACGACGAAGATGAGCGAGAGCATGGTGCCGGCGGCGGAGAGCGCCATGACCGCGCCGTTCAGGTTGCGCAGCTTCACCACGAGCACCGACGCCGCCGCGATCAGCGCGAGCACGAGGTAGTCGAGCGCCCAGAACAGCGTCACCCTTCGCCTCCGCCGTCATCCGGTCGCCGCGCCCGCTCCGTCGCCTTCTGCTGTTCCTTGCGCTCGACCACCTCGTCGCGCACTGCGCCCTGCCACATCGGCACGCCCGCCTTGTACGCGGCGCGGGCCAGGGCGTGCGACGCGGCCGGGTTGACCACCAGCAGCAGCACCGCCACGAGCAGCGCCCGGCTGGCGTAGCTGCTGTCGATGCCCTCGCCGACGACCAGGGCGACGAGCGCGGGCAGCGCGCCCATGGTCGCCGTCGTCGAGGAGCACTGGATGCGGCTGTACAAGTCCGGCATCCGCAGGATCCCGACCACCCCGGACAGCGAGAACACGAGCCCGATGCTCGCGAGCACGATGAAGATGACGGTTTTCACAGCAGCCCCCGCTCCAGGTAGCGGGCCCAGACGATCGCACCGAGGTAGCTGAACGAGGCCAGCCAGAGCGCGACGTCGAGGTAGATCGCGCGGTCCGCGAAGGCCGCGAAGAACAGCACCGCGAGCGTCGCCTGCGTGGACAGGGTATTGAGCGCCACGATGCGATCCGAGATGGTCGGCCCGATCGCGAGCCGCGCCATCAGCAGCAAGCCGATGGCCGTTTCGACGAGGGCGATGACGCCGTACAACGACGTGCTCACGAAGCCTTCTCCTCCTTCTGTCCGTCGGGGGCGCCGCTGTTGCCGGATTGAGCGGTGCGGTTGAGGTGCGCGGTGAGCAGGAACCGTTCCACCGGCTCGTTGATCTTGGCTCGGGCCGCCTGCGGACCGCCTTCCGGCACCGCGACCGCGTGGTACTGCAATTCCCCGCGCCGCCGGTCGACGTCGACGATCTGGTTGTCCACCACCACCGAGGTGACCAGGCCGACCACGGTCAGGCCGAACAGCGAGCGCTGCGACGTCGGCACGATCACCATGCCGCTGCGCAGCGGCCGGCTCGGCGCCCAGATCCGCGCGGCCAGCCGCGCGTTCGCCGACACGATCCGGCCGAGTGAGGTGATGAGCAGGCCGAGGGTGCGCCAGAGGCGTCGCGGAGCGAGCACAGCCCACGGCGGGACGACAGGGCCGAGCGGAGCGAGCGCGAGCCCGACGGCGACCGAGATGCCGATGCCGAAGGCGTACTGCTCCGCCGTCACGGTCCACGTCAGCAGGATCCACACGATCAGGCACCAGGCGGCGAGGCCGAGGGCGCGCGCGAAATAGCGCACCGGCCCGGACAGACGCTCGGCGCGCCGCTGCTTGTGCGGCTCGCCCGAGTCTGATGCGGGATGCGACGAAGACACCGCTCACCTCCCGTGTCATGGGTCTGTCCACAGCCGGTCCACGCGAATACCCGCACCGCGACCGTGTACACGCGTTTGTGCCTTCTGCCGGAAACCTGTTTCCGGCCGGCGCGGCGGGGCATTGCTTGGCTCCCGATCGAGCGGCGCCCGCGCAGCAGCGAGCGGAAGTACGGCGCACAAACCGTGCGCAGCCTGCGAGGAGGCGAGAGCGATGACCCGACGCGTCGAGAGCGCTGAACAGGGCCGCCGTATCCGCGTTCACAAGCATCAGCCGACCCGGCGAGTCCTGCCGCCGCTGGATCTGCGTACGCCGTCCGGGCGCCGCCATCTGCCTTACTGAGACGCGGCCATAAGTCCGCTTTGCAGCAATGGCCGCTGATAGCCCGGTATCTGCCGGGGCCGCAACCGAGTAGGTACCCCGTCGCGTTCTGATACGCGGGGGCTATACGGGTACCCGACTTGGTTCACGCGGCGCAACGTGCACTGCCAGTCCCCTTGCCGCGGAACTTTTCAGCAAGCAAGGGACTGAGAGTGACGCACATACATCGCAGGCGGTTGGCCGCCTCCGCGATCGTCGCCGGGCTGCTCTGCGGCTCGGCGTCCGCGTTGGCCACCCCCGCCCTCGCCGCCACGGCTTCGGCGAAGCACTCGTCGCTGAAGGGCACGGCGGCGAGCAGCCAGAGCACCGCCTTCACCACCGGCGGCTGGCTCGACAAGATCACCCGCGGCAAAGAGGTCGCCTTCGCGCAGTCGCACTGGAGCTGGACCGCGTGGAACGATTCGACTCCGGTCGCCGACGGCGCCGACCAGCCCAACTACCAGTGCGCGGAGTTCGTGGCGCGGGCCATGGCCGCCGCCGGGTTGATCCCCGGCCTGAGCCCGAACGCGCCGCAGAGCGACTACTTCAACTACACCGCGCCGAACGGCAAGGTCTACGACCTGCTGCTGATATCGGTGCTGCCGCAGTACCACAACATCTACGACTATCTGATGGACAGCGGCCTCGGCATCGACGTCGGCGACAACCCGGCCGCCGCGCAGCCCGGCGACTTCGTGGTCACCTACCTCGGCCCGAACAACACGCCGAGCCACATGGGCCTGATCGCGACCGCGCCGACCGCGTCCGCCGAAGCTACCGTCGACGCGCACAACCACGCGCGTTACCACTATGGCTACCACTTCTACGCGCCCTCGCACCTCGTCGAGCTCGCGCCGAACGCGCTGCTGAAGGTGACGGCGTGGGCCGCGCAATACGACATCAAGAGCCCAGTTACGCCCCCGCAGCACACGGTCCCGACCATTCCGCTCGGCTCACACATCCTGGTCGGTGTCGGACGGTTCGCCGACCCGGCCGGTCCGCAGGTCTGATCTGACGATCTGATTTCGAGACCTGATTAGCCGTCATCGGCCTCCGCAGTCGACCGAGACTGCGGAGGCCGAGTCGTGTGTCCGGTAGGCCGCGCGGACGGTAGTGGCTGTTACACGATCGCTGTGGCTAGGGTGGGCCACATGCGCTTTGGACTCTTCGTACCTCAAGGTTGGCGGCTCGATCTGACCGGGGTGGACCCCGCCGACCAGTGGTCCGCGATGCTCGACGTCGCTCGCGTCGCCGAAAGCGGACCCTTCGAATCAATATGGGTATACGACCACTTTCATACCGTGCCCGTCCCCACCGAGGAGGCGACGCACGAGGCGTGGACGCTGATGGCGGCGTTCGCCGCGGCCACCAGCCGGGTGCGGCTCGGCCAGATGTGTACCTGCATGGCGTACCGCAACCCGGCGTACCTGGCGAAGGTAGCCGCGACCGTGGACGTGATCTCCGGCGGCCGGGCCGAGATGGGTATCGGCGGCGGCTGGTACGAGCACGAGTGGCGCGCGTACGGGTACGGCTTCCCGTCCGCTGGCGACCGGCTCGGCATGCTCGATGAGGGCGTGCAGATCATGCGGCAGCTGTGGACCGAGGGCACCGCGGCCCTGAACGGCAAGCACTACCAGGTGGACGGCGCGATCTGCCGTCCGCTGCCGCTGCAGGAGGGCGGCATCCCGCTGTGGATCGCCGGCGGCGGGGAGAAGAAGACGCTGCGCACCGCGGCGAAGTACGCGCAGTACACCAACTTCGACGCGACGCCTGAGGTGTTCCGGCGCAAGTCGCAGATCTTGGCCGAGCACTGCCGCGAGGTGGGCACGGACTTCGACGCGATCGTGCGCTCCGGCAACTACAACGTGGTGATCGGCGAGAGCGAGAAGGACGTGCAGGACCGCCTCGCCTGGATCCGCGAGCACTACGCGCCGCATCTGACCGCGGCGAAGCTGGAGGAGACGGTCAACAACTTCGCCAATGGTCCGCTGGTGGGCACGCCCGAGCAGATCGTGGAGAAGCTGACCGAGGCGCGCGGCTTCGGCATGGCCTACGCGATTCTGTACTTCAGCGAGGCCGCATACGACAAGTCCGGCATCGAACTGTTCGTCAAGCAAGTCGCACCGGCCCTGCAAGGCTGAGCTGAGCACCGGCCACGCGGGCGTTCACTGCGTCCCACGTCACCCCGTCAAGGCGAGGGCGGCGGTCGCTGCGGAAACGGCGAGCACGGCAAGGACCGCGCCGTTGCGCAACGTCCGCCGCTTCGGGATTTCCAGGCCGAAGGCGGCGCAGCGCTCGTACCACAGCAGCGTCGCCAGCGAGGCCCACGCGGTGATCACCGGGCCGGCGTTCGTGCCGATCAGGAGCGCGAGCAGCTGGCTGTGATTCGCGCCGGGCACGGCGCTTTCGCTCGCGACGTACGCCGGCAGGTTGTTGAGCAGGTTCGCCAGCAGCGTGCCGGTTCCGGCGGCGCGCAACTGGCCGGCGAATGAGTTCGAGCCGCCGGCCAGGTGCGTGATGAGCGTGCCGAGGCCGTGCACGGTGATCGTCTGCACGACCAGGAACATCCCGGTCACCGTCGCCAGCAGCCGCCATGGCAGCAGCGACCACCGCAGCGCCGCACGCTCGCGCATCGCGAACGCCAGCACGGTGACCGCCGCCGCGACGGCCGACGCGACGCCGAGTGTGACGCCGAGCAGGATCGCGACGACGAACAGCACGCACGCCGCCCCGGCGACCGCGCACAGCACCCGGTCCTGCGGCCGGAACGGTTCGGGCAGCTCGTACCGGTCCGCGCCGCCGCGCCGCGACTTGCGCCAATAGCCGACCCAGAGCACTGCCATGGTCACCGCGACGCTCGCGGCCTCCGGCGCCGCCATCCGCGCCGCGAAGTCGACCGGGCTGAGCGCGACCCGGCCGGCCGCCAGCAGGTTGGTCAGGTTCCCGACCGGCAGCAGCAGACTCGCGGTATTCGCGAGCAGCGCCGTCGTCATCGCCAGCGGCAGCAGCGGCATCCCGATCCGCGTCGCCATCGCCAGCATGATCGGAGTCAGCAGCACCGCGGTCGTGTCGAGGTTGAGGCCGACCGTGGTCACGACGGCCATCAACACACAGAGGGCGAACAGCGCGCTGTAGCGGCCGCGGGCGGTGATGGCCAACCGGGTCGCGACGACATCGAAGGTCTGCGCGCGGCCGGTCAGCTCGGCCAGGATGATCACGGTGCCGAGGAACAGCAGCAGCGGCAGGATCCGGTCGAGGATCGAGGAGGTTTCGGTTCGGGAGAGGGCGCCGGTGGCCACGCACAGTGCGCCCGCTATCAGCAGCGTCAGGGCGAGCAGATCCAGCGGGTGCAGACCGAGCAGGCGGTTGCGCTGTTGCCGGCCGGGCGCCTCTCGACGGGCCTGCGAATCGACCGACAACGCCTGTGACTCCCCTCCGGTGGCTTCGTGATCGTCCGCCAGTTTACGGTTGGGCGTTCACATTGCCCGGCGGCGGGTGTTTATGCAGCGGCTTGGGCGGCCGCGACGACGTCGTCGAGACGCTCCATGCTCTCGATCATGCCGGCCTCCATGCCGTTGGCCAGATGCATGTCGCGAGCCATCACGGTGTCGTGCACCGCGCGTCCGTGCACGATCGTGCCGCCCGGCACTTCCTCGAACACCGCCGTCTCCACCGCGTAGTGGTCCGGCACGGGTTCGAACACGAAGGTCTGCTCAAGCTTGTGCGGCGGGTCGATCACGCGGTACTCGCCGCGGAAGGCGAACTCCTGGCCGTCGGGGGCGCGCGAGACGAAGCGGTAGCCGCCGCCGACCCGCAGGTCGACCTCGCACACGACCAGCTCCAGGCGGGCGGGTCCCCACCAGCGGCGCAGGTGTTTCGGGTCGGTGAACGCCTCGAAGACCAGCTTCGGCGGGGCCTTCACGAAGCGCCGGTAGGTCATCTCCGGCTGGTCCGGGGGGATCTCAAGCTCCAGGGCGGGGTGGGGGGAGACCGGGGCGGGGGTTGGTCCGGTTGATCCAGTTGAACTGGTCATTGTTCGTCCTCTTGGTGTTGTTGCTGCTGGAGGTTGTCCAGGTAGTCGTCGAGGCGTTCGAAGCTCGCCTCCCAGAATTCGCGGTAGGAGCCGACCCAGTCGGCCAGCTGCTTGAGCCGCAGCGGTTCGAGCTTGCACGGCCGCCGCTGCGCGTCCTTGCTGCGAGAGATGAGCCCGGCGGTCTCCAACACCTTGAGGTGCTTGGAGATGGCCGGCTGGCTTATCGGGAAACGCCCGGCCAGCTCGAGCACCCCGGCCTCGCCCTGCGCCAGCCGGGAGATGATCGCCCGGCGGGTCGGGTCGGCCAGCGCGGTGAACGCCGCGTCGAGCTCTTCCTCCGAGAGGGTCGCTGCTTCCATAACCGATAGGTTATGCAAGTCGGTGCGGTTGTCAAGGCCGGCGTGCGCGGCGCGCTGCGCCGAATCCAGTGGACAACCGCTCGCCGCGCTGGCCAGGATCGACGCATGACCACGTCTTCGCTGCCAGACGCACCGACCTTCACCGATGTCCTTGAGGCGCGGCGCCTCCTCGCGGCGCATCTGCCGCCCACGCCCTCCTGGACTTATCCGGTGCTCAACGAGGCGGTAGGCGCGACGGTATGGATCAAGCACGAGAACGCGCAGCCGGTCGGAGCGTTCAAGGTGCGCGGCGGTCTGACGTTGCTCGCCTCGCTCTCGCCGGAGGAGCGCGCCGGGGGAGTGGTCGCCGCGTCGACCGGCAACCACGCGCAGTCGGTCGCGTATGCGGCGCGGCAGTTCGGTGCGCCGTGCATGATCGTGATGCCGGAGAAGGCGAATCCGGTCAAGGCCGCGTCCGTCCGCGCGCTCGGTGCCGAGTTGGTGCTGCGCGGCGCGGTCTTCGATGACTGCCGCACCATCGCCGCGCAGATCGCCGCCGAGACGAAGGCGCGTTATGTCGACTCCGGCGACGAGCCCACGCTGATCGCGGGAGTCGCGACGGCGGCGCTGGAACTGTTCGAGGCCGCGCCTCGGCTTGACGCGCTGTTCGTGCCGGTCGGCGCGGGCACCGGCGTCGCCGGGGCGTGCCTGACCGCTACAGCCGTTGCGCCCGAATGCCGGGTGATCGGCGTTCAGTCGGCGCAGGCGCCTGCGGCATACGAGGCCTGGCGAAGCGGAGCACCGGCGAGCCTGCCGAACAAGACGGTGATCGAGGGCCTGTCCACGGGACAGTCGTTCAAGCTTCCGCAGCAGATCATGCGGGCTCTGCTATCCGAATTCCTGCTGGTCGACGATGCCGATATCCGCTCCGCGCAGCGGCTGATGCTCGCCGCGGCGCACACCACGGCCGAGGGAGCCGGAGCCGCCGCGCTCGCGGGATTGCTCGCCCGGCGCGAGCAGTACGCGGGCAAGACCGTGGGCCTGATTTGCAGCGGTGGCAACGCGAGCGAGACGGAACTGGCGGCCGTGTTGGCGGCGCCGCTGCCCAGCTGAGCCAGGCGGCGGCGGTGGCGTGGCGGTGGTTGGCGCCGCTCGTCAGCTTCCTGCGACGCGGATGAGCAGCTTGCCCGTGGTGGAGCGCGACTCGATGACCCGGTGCGCCTCGGCCGCGTCGTCGAGCGCGTATTCGGCCGTGACGGGAAGTTCGACCCCTGCCTTCACCGCCGACTGGATCGCGGTCTCGGTGAGTTTGTGCAGATAGGCCGGATCCTCGCGGCTGAGGGCTCGGATGGAGAACCCGAATACGCCAAGCCCGCGGGGGTACAGCTCAGCCGGCCCGACCTGCCAGCTCTCCTGGGCACTCGCGTTGCCGAAGGAGATCAGGCGGCCGAAGCGCGCCAGTAGTTTGAGGTTCGTGCGCAGCGTGTCGCCGCCGACCGGGTCGAGGATCACGTCGACGCCCTGTCCGCTGGTCGCCTCGGGCACCGCCGCGATGTACTCATCGCCGACGAACACCCGGTCGTACCCGTACCGCAGCACATAGGCGGCCTTCTCGGAAGAGGAGACGACGCCGTACACGTTCGCCGCTCCAGCGGCTTTTGCCAGCTGGCCGACCACGGTGCCGACGCCGCCCGCCGCGCTGTGTACGAGCACAGATTCACCCTGCGTCGGGCCCGCGGGCCCGTTGATCAGTGCATGAGCGGTCGGGAGAACAGCTAGCCAGGTCGCTGCCTCGCGCAGGTCCGTGCCTTCGGGCAGCGGGTACACACTCGCCGCGCCGGCGAGCGCGATCTCGGCATAGCCGCCGGACGCTATGAACGCCGTGACCCGCTGGCCGACCGTGAAGCCCGCCGCGCCGGGGCCGAGCGCGCGCACCGTGCCGGAGACCTCCAGCCCGGGAACGAACGGCAGCGACGCGACCTGGTATCCGTCCCGCCGCGCCAAGACGTCTGCGTAGTTGATCCCCGCGTACGCGACGTCGATCGCTATCTGGCCAGGTCCCGGCTCCGGCTCGGCCAGTTCGACCGGCGTGAGCACCTGCGGATCGCCATATCGCTCGACCAGTATCGCCCGCATGATCGGCCCCTCTCCCGCGGCTGGAAATACCCCGCAGCCGCCCTGGTGTTTCCCCTGTGCAATGGTTCGATGATGTGCGAACATCGAAGTAGGATTCTTTCAAAGGCTTCGCCGCCGGGCAACCGGCCGCGGACCCGCGGGCCGAAGGGACGTAGCGCGCATGTCGGCGAGTGCGAGTGCGGAGAGCCAGACTCAGGGCCGGGCCGGTCGTCCGGCGCCTGAGCACACGCACCCGGACGAGGTGTCGCTGACCGCTGCCCTCGCGGCGCTCGCCGATCCGGTGCGGCTCTACCTCATCCGGGAATTGGCTCGATCCGCCGACTGGGAGCGCACTTGCGGCAGCTTCGACGTGCCCATCGGCAAAGCCGCGCTCAGCCATCACTTCGCGGTGCTGCGCGGCGCCGGGCTGATCGAGCAGCGCGATGCCGGAACCAAGCGGGCAAACAGGCTGCGGCGCGCGGAATTCGACCGCCGTTTCCCGGGGCTGCTCGGCGCGGTGCTGCGCGAGGGTGCACCTGACGAGCGTGCGCCCAGCCAGAGCCGCTGAGTCGCCGAGCCGCCGAGCTACTGAGCCGCGGAGGCATTTACCGGGCTCTTACCCCCGCATCGCGATAGTCGGAGCTGTCCACAGCGATTCGGGTTGGAGGAACGGTGAGACGAGCGACCGGAAATGCGGTTGCCCCGGTCATGGCGGTCCTGTGCGCGGTGGCGCTGGCCGGCGTGCTCACGGGGTGCCGCGCGCAGGACTCGGCGACGCAGCCGGCAGGCGGCGCGACGAGTGCGGCGGATTCGACTGCGGCCGCGGTGAGCGGCGCGGGTGCCGGTGCCGGTGCTCCTGCGGCGACCGGGCGGGCCGACGCGGGTGTCGACTCCGACCTGAACTCGGTCGACGGTCAGCTGTCGGGGCTCGACTCGGCGCTCGCGCAGGCGACTCAGAGCCCTTCTGACGGCGGCTGATCCGTTCGCGAGGTTACGGAAGAGACGGAATATCCATCATGAAAACCCTTACACGCCTCGGCGTCGCGACCGCCGCTACCGCAGCACTCGCCGCAGGAGTCGCCTTGCCTGCTCAGGCACAGAGCGCGTTCGGTACGGCGGCGACTACGACGAGCAAGACGTCTGGCACTACCGGACTCGACGCGGCGAAGGCTCTCGCGAATTCGCGCATTGACGGCCGTCTGGAGACCCTGCACGCCCTCCAACTCGCGGTGGCCAACGCACCCCACCTGACCTCCAACGACCGGTCCACTCTCAGTAGTCTGATCACTGGCGATATCAGCGGCCTCACGTCGCTGCGCGGCAAGGTCGGCAGTGAGACCACGGTCTCAGCGGTGCGGGCCGACGAGACCACGATGGTGGACCAGTACCGCGTGTACCTGCTGGTCGGCCCGAAGGTCCACCTCGCCGACGCGTTCGACACCGAGGCCGCCGCCGAGTCCACGCTACAGAAGGTGCACGACAAGCTGGCCGCTCGTCTGGCCAAGCAGCCCGGCGGCGCAACGGCGGCCGAGCAGTCCCAACTCGCTGACCTTCAGACTCAGCTGCGCAATGCGCAGCAGGCCGAGTCGGGCAAGGTCGCGACGTTGCTGGCCATTGCGCCCGGCGCGGACGCGAACGCGATCCACGACGCGCTCTCGCCGCTGGTCACCGCGGCGAAGGCCGCGCGCGCCGATCTGCGCAAGGCCCGCGACGACGCAAAGGCACTGCGCGGCGAACTGAAGAAGTAGCGGCGGAACCGAAGCAACAGCAGCGGCAGCAACAGCAGCAGCGGCGATCGAGGGAGGGGAACGACGGCGGTGCAGGTCTCGCGCAAGCAGAAACTGGGATTCGTCACCGCCGTCGTCGTCGCGGTAGCGGTCATTTGTGGCGTCGCCTACCGGGAGGCCAGTACGACCGGCAGCCCGAATATGGGCTCGAAGGCGGTGGCCGCTACCGTTGCGGTCGGTTCATCAAGCCACACCATCGAATCCGGCGGCCGCCAGCGCGAATACCGCCTCTATCGTCCGGCCGATCTCGCCGACCCCGCACCGCTTGTGGTCATGCTGCACGGCGGATTCGGCAGCGCCGCGCAGGCGGAGAGCTACTACGGCTGGGATGCCGAGGCCGACTCAGGGCACTTCCTCGTGCTCTACCCGGACGGTGTCGACCGCGCGTGGAACGTCGGCGGCGGCTGCTGCGGCAAACCGGCCGCATCAGGGATCGATGACGTCGCGTTCGTGAGCGCCGCGGTCGCGGCCGTGCGTGCCGAGATTCCGGTCAGTGCGAACAGGATCTACGCGACCGGCATCTCCAACGGCGGTCTGCTCGCGTACCGGCTCGCCTGCGACACCAAGCTGTTCGCGGCGATCGGCCCGGACTCGGCGACGCTGTTGGGCCCGTGCCGTGATCCCGCTGCGATCTCGGTCATTCACGTCCACGGCACGGCCGACCGCAACATCCCGTACGACGGTGGCCGCGGCGACGGCTTCGCACACATCAACGGACCCGCGATACCTTCACTCATCGCCACCTGGCGTGCGACAGACGCGTGCGCCCCGCCGACGAGTACCGCCAGCGGCGTCGTAACCGTATCGATCGCCGCTTGTCCGGAAGGGCGCGCCGTCGAGTTGATCACTATCGCAGGTGCCGGACATCAGTGGCCGGGGAGCCCGTCGAAGCCCCTCATCCAGCGCATTCTGGGCACCGACCCACCGGCGACGGCATTGAATGCGACCGAGGAGATCTGGCGTTTCTTCGCCGCGCACGCAGCGCCGGGGGCGTGAAAGTTTCCAAGCGCTTGCTAGAAAGATTTCGGCCGCCACGGCCAGGCTCTTGACGGTCTCTGACGCTCAGTCCTATGGTCACGCCGTTGCGGCGGACCGGCCGCGGCCTCGAAATTTTCGGACTGCTTGTCGGGCGGAAAGGGACTAGCCCAATGGATATCGACAACGACGCCGGTATCGGAGCGACTCGGCTTCAGCCAGGTTCCTCCGGCCGGCGCAAGGTGCGCGCCCTCTACGCGGCCGGAACCGTGGCGGCGGTCGCGACGACGGCGGGCGCGGTGGTCCTGGCCGGACCGGCCTCGGCGGCCTCGACGCTGCGCGCGGCGGCCGAGGCGCAGAGCCGGTACTTCGGCACCGCACTGGTGCAGAGCAACCTGAGCAACAGCACCCTGACGAACGTGGCCGGCGCCCAGTTCGACATGGTCACCCCGGGCAACGAGATGAAGTGGGACACCACCGAGCCGTCCAACGGCTCGTTCAACTTCGGCCCCGGAGACGCCATCGTGTCCTGGGCCAAGTCCCACAACGACCGGGTCCGCGGCCACAACCTGGTCTGGCACAGCCAACTGCCCTCGTGGGTCAGCAGCCTGCCGCTGAACCAGGTGCAGGGCGCGATGGAAACCCACATCACCACCGAGGCCACCCACTACAAGGGCCAGGTTTACTCCTGGGACGTCGTCAACGAGCCCTTCAATGACGACGGCACCTACCGCCAGGACGTGTTCTACAACGCGTTCGGCGGCGGCGAGCAGTACATCGCCGACGCGATCAAGACCGCGCACGCCGCCGACCCGAACGCCAAGCTGTACATCAACGACTACAACATCGAGGGCACCGGCGCGAAGTCCAACGCGATGTACACCCTCGCGCAGCAACTGCTCCAGCAGGGCGTTCCGCTGAACGGCATCGGGTTCGAGAGCCACTTCATCCTCGGCCAGGTCCCCTCCAGCATGCAGGCGAACATGCAGCGGTTCGCGAGTCTCGGTTTGGACGTCGCGGTCACCGAGCTCGACGACCGGATCCAGCTGCCCGCCTCGAGCGCGAACCTTCAGCAGCAGGCCACTGACTACTCCAACGTGGTCAAGGACTGCCTCGGCGTCTCGCGTTGCGTCGGCGTCTCGCAGTGGGGCGTCGGGGATGCGGACTCGTGGATCCCCGGCACCTTCTCGGGATTCGGCGCGGCGACCATGTATGACAACAACTACCAGCCGAAGCCGGCTTACAACGCGGCGCTCGCGGCGCTTGGTGGCACGGCCTCCCCGCCGCCGAGCAGCACCCCGCCGTCGAGCCCGTCGGCTTCCGCGACGCCGCCTTCCTCGCCCCCGCCCGCGGGCGGCTGCCACGTCACTGATGCGGTGAGCGCCTGGAACACCGGCCTGACGGCGAACATCACCGTCACCAACAACGGCACCAGCGCGATCAACGGCTGGCACCTGACGTTCACGCTGCCGAGCGGCCAGACGGTCACCAACGCCTGGAACGCGACGGTCAGTCCGTCCAGCGGTGCGGTCACCGCGTCGAACGTGAGCTACAACGCCGCCATCCCGGCCGGAGGAAGCACCAGCTTCGGTTTCCAGGCCAACCACACCGGTAACGCGGCCGCCCCGACCGCGTTCAGCCTCAACGGCACGGCCTGCTCGGTCGGCTAGGGCCGGGAGGTAATTCACGGCAAGACCTCGCCGAAAACCAGCCAAGACATCGCATTGACTGGCCGCTGCTCCCTCGCCTAACTTTCTCCACAGAAAGGCGTGGGAGCAGCGGCATATGCAGGAGCCTTCAAGCCCGAAGACGGGGTCGTCCGCGTCTGCGTCCGCGTTCACGTCGATCGAAGCGGTGCTGCGCGCCGCACAGGAGCGGCTCGACCGGCTGACGCCGCAGCAGGCCGCCGGCGAGCAGGCCGAGGGCGCGCTGATCGTCGACATCCGCTCCGAGGTCGAGCGCCGCGCCGAGGGCGAGATCCCCGGCTCGCTGATCCTCGAACGCAACGTTCTCGAGTGGCGGCTCGATCCGACCAGTAGTTGGCGCATCGCAGAAGCCGTAGATCATTCGTTGCGTGCGATCATCGTCTGTCCGGAGGGCTACGTCTCCGGTCTCGCCGCGGTAGGCCTGCGGGACATCGGCCTGTATCGCGCGACGGACGTCATCGGTGGTTTCGCGGGCTGGCGGAAAGCAGGCTGCCCGATCGTGCGCAGCGTGACCATGGCAGGGTCCTACGTCGCGGCCGGTCCGACCGCGCTCACCCTGGACTCCGCGCGCCAGCAGTTGCTCGTGGACGGTGTGCCGATCTCGTTGACCCGCCTGGAATACCGGCTGCTCGACGAGTTGCTGCGGGCCAACGGCCGGGTGGTCACGCGGGACGAGTTGCGTTCCAGCATCGGGGACTGGCCGGGCAGCCGAAGCCGCTCGGTGGACCTGCACATCCATCGGATCCGCCGCAAGCTCGGCCCGCGCGCGGCGGCGCTGCTGACCACCGAGTGGGGCGTCGGCTTCCGGCTGCGCTCGGCACCCGGACGGGCAACCGCACGGGGTGTGTCAGGGGTCGGTGACGATGATGACGTCGAGGTGGCGGGGTCCGTGTACGCCTTCGATGCGGTTGAGTTCGATGTCGCTGGTGGCGGAGGGGCCTGAGATCCAGGTTTGGGGGCGGGTGGGGTCCAGGCGGGGTAGGGCGTGGGGGAGGGAGGCGACGATTTGGTGGGGTGCGTGGACGATGGCGATGTGGTGGTCGGGGATGAGGGTGAGGGCGCGGCGGCCTTGGGTGGGGCCGGTGTCCAGGATGAGGGTTCCGGTTTCGGCGATGGCCAGGGCGCAGCCGGTGAGGACGGTGTCGATGTGGTCGAGGTCGTGGGGGGTCAGGGGTGGGGTGTCGGGGATGATGCGTACCTGGCCGGTGGCGGTGAGCCAGGTGGGGGGTAGGTCGGTGGGGATGGCGAGGGTGCGGGTGTGGTGGCGGGTGAGCAGGTCGGCGATGGTCTGGGGGAGTTGTGCTGTGTCGCTGTGGTGGACGTGGGCGCGGTAGTCGGTGAGGTTTTCGGCGAGCAGGGTGGTGAGGGTGTGGGGGTCCTGGGGGGTGTGTGCGCTGAGGTAGTTGCGGGGGATGGGGACGTGTTGGGGTGTCTCGTGGGGCGGGACGTCGTGCAGTGCGGCGCGGATGCGGGTGAGGATTTCTTCGCGGGCGTTCATGGTTGCTCTTCGCGCTGCTCGGGTTGTGGCGGCGTGGTGTCCTTCGGGGTCGGGTGGGTGCGGGTCCACCAGTCGCGGAAGGTGTGTGGGGGCAGGGTGGGTAGGTCGCGGGTGGCGCTCCAGGCGGCGGCGGGGCCGGGCAGGCGGCGGGGGTGTAGGTGTCGGGTGCGTAGGGCGGCGTGTTGGGCGTGGGCGAGGCGTTTGGGGTTGATCATGATCCAGCGGGCGGCGCGCATGGCGGCGCGTTCGGCGCGGTGTCCTGGTGTGTGGCGGGTGATGGTGGCGCGTAGGTGGAGCAGGACTTGGGGGATGTCGATGGCGACGGGGCAGACTTGGTAGCAGGCGCCGCACAGGGTGGAGGCGTAGGGCAGGGAGGCGTCCAGGGGGTTGTGGGTGCCGCGTAGTTGGGGGGTGAGGATGGCGCCGATGGGGCCGGGGTAGGCGGAGCCGTAGGCGTGGCCGCCGGCGCGTTCGTAGACGGGGCATACGTTCAGGCATGCGGAGCAGCGGATGCAGCGTAGGGCTTGGCGTGCGATCTGGTCGGCTAGGGCGGTGGTGCGTCCGGCGTCGAGCAGGACCAGGTGGAAGGCTTGGGGTCCGTCGCCGGGGGTGATGCCGGTGAACAGGGTGGTGTAGGGGTTCATGCGTTCGGCGGTGGAGGAGCGGGGTAGTAGTTGGAAGAAGACTTCCATGTCGCGCCAGGTGGGGATGAGTTTCTCGATGCCGGCGACGGCGATGAGGGTGTCGGGCAGGGTCAGGCACATGCGGCCGTTGCCTTCGGATTCGAAGATGGCCAGGGTGCCGGTTTCGGCGATGAGGAAGTTGGCGCCGCATACGGCGACTTTGGCGCGCAGGAATTTCTCGCGTAGGTGGACGCGGGCGGCCTCGGCCAGGGCGGCGGGGTCGTCGGTGAGGTCGTCGGGGGCGGGGTGGCCCCAGGCGGCCATCTGGGTGCGGAAGATCTCGCGGATCTCGGTGCGGTTGCGGTGGATGGCGGGCACCAGGATGTGGGAGGGCTGGTCGTGGCCTAGTTGCACGATCAGTTCGGCCAGGTCGGTTTCGTAGGCGCGGATCCCGGCGCGCTCCAGGGCGTCGTTCAGGCCGATTTCCTGGGTGGCCATGGATTTGACTTTGACGACTTCGTGGTGGCCGGTGGCGCGGATCAGGTCGGTGATGATCTGGTTGGCTTCGGCGCCGTCGCGGGCCCAGTGCACGATCCCGCCTGCGGCGGTGACTTGTTCTTCGAGTTGCAGTAGGTAGGTGTCCAGGTGGCGCAGGGTGCGGGTTTTGATCGCGGCGCCGGCTTCGCGTAGCGCGGCCCAGTCCGCGAGTTCGCCGACCGCGTGCGCGCGTTTGTCGCGGATGGTGTGTGTGGCGCGGGTGAGGTTCGCGCGCAGCCGGGTGTCCTTCGTCGAGGCCCGCGCCGCCACCGGAAACGACGGCATCCCCACAAACGTCCCACTCACCGCACAACCCCCGCAGTGGTGTTCTTCGTGGCTATGACCCTGGCCGTGGCAACAGGTGCAGTCTCCGTCACACCCACACCTTCACATATCCGTGCCCGGCCCGCCAGAGTCATCCGATGTTTCTCGTCAACTGGGCAGTCCCGTGACCCGCAATGTGATGTTCAGCCGTCCCGCTGCCAAACCGGTAGCGCGATCACCCGTGCCCGGATAGACCTTTGGCACCCCGTGATACGCGAACCGCGAAGCGCCGCCGAAGACGAACAGGTCGCCTGATTCCAACGGCACATCGGTGTACGGCTTACTGCGGTTCTCCGTGTTGCCGAGGCGGAAGACACAACTGTCGCCGATGCTCAGCGAGACGACTGGCGCGGCGGACCGCTCGTCCTTGTCCTGGTGCATGCCCATCTTGGCTTCGCCGCCATAGAAATTGATCAGCGCGGTGTCCGGCGTGTACTCGGCCGCACCGCCCAAGTACTCCACGGTAGAATCCTGATAAGCCTCGGCCAGGGCGCGGCGGCCCAGTTCGACCAGCCAGTCCGGGAACGGCGCGACGAGCTCGCCGTTCACGTCATCGGCCGTGCGCGTGTAGCGGTAAGGCTGCCAGTGCCAGCCGAGGCACACCGTCTGCACCGACATCACCCCGCCACGCGGCAACCTCGTGTGCCTGATCGGGACCGGCCCGGTGGCCCAGCCCCGGCACGCGGCCACCAGCTCTCGCTGCTGCTGAAGGCTCAGCCACCCGGGCACGTGCACGGCGCCCGGTGCGATCTCGGCACGCGGCCGGGGAATCAGGGTGCTCACGCGATCGCGCTGTTCCACAGGTAGTGCATGGCATACGAGCGCCACGGCTGCCAGGCGTGCGCGTCCGCGTCCACGGCTCCGTTGCGGAGCATCGCCCCCTTGATCGCCACGTCGCCGACGAGGAGCACGTCCGGGTCGCCGAGCCCACGCATCCTGATGTACCGCGCCGTCCACGGTCCGATCCCGCGCAGAGCGAGCAGGTCCCGCTCGGCCTCGTCGCGGTCCACGCCCGGATCGAGCCGCAGCGAGCCGTCCGCCAGCGCCGCGCCGAGCGTGCGCAAACTCGCTCGCCGCGCCTCGGGCATGCCGAGCGCGGCCAGCGGATTCTCGGCCAGGTCGGCGGGCGCCGGGAACAGGTGCGTCAAGCCGCCGCTCGGTGTCGGCAGCGGCTCGCCGTACGCCGCGACCAACGCCTCGCCGAGCTTTCTTCCGGCTGTCACCGTCACCTGCTGACCGAGGATCGCGCGCACCGCCAACTCTTCCGCGTCCGCCGCGCCCGGAGCCCGCAATCCGGGCCGTCGTCGTACCAGCGGCCCCAGCACCGGGTCCGCGCCGAGCCGTTCGCTCACCGCGTAGGGATCGGCGTCGAGGTCGAACAGGCGCCGCAACCGTTGAATCCCCGCGGTCAGGTCGCGCAATGCGCCGAGATGCAGGCGGCACTCGAGCCAACCGCCCTCACCGGTCCGCTCGTCGACCTCGGCGATGGCTGCTCCCGCGGGCAGGCGCAGCGTGCGGCGGTAAGTGCGCTCGCCGTGCTCGCCCAGCATCTCCTCAATGCCCGCGATCGCTCGCCGGCCGAGGAAGTCGAACAGTTCGGCCGCGGCGAACGGGCCACGGAAGGCGAGCCGCAGCGGAATGCCGCCCTGCGCTCCCGGCTGTTCTCCGTCAGCGCTGGAACTCGAAACCACCGGCGCCACGGCGATATCCCGCTTCGGACGCACCTCCCGCAGTTGCGTCGGCGTGAGCGCGTAAATCGCCCGGACGGTGTCGTTGAACTGCCGGATGCTGTCAAAGCCGGCCGCGAATGCTACGTCCGAGACCGGCAACTGCGTGGTCTGTAACAGCACGCGCGCAGTGTGCGCACGCTGAGCCCGAGCGAGCGCCACCGGTCCAGCGCCGACTTCCGCGTTCAGCTGCCGCTGCACTTGCCGCGCGCTGTACCCGAGCCGCGTTGCGAGCCCAGGAACGCCTTCGCGATCGACGACGCCGTCTGCGATAAGCCGCATCGCGCGGCCTACCGCATCGGCCCGCACGTTCCATTGCGGTGAACCCGGTACCGCATCGGGTCGACACCGCCTACAGGCCCGGAATCCGGAGCCCTGCGCAGCCGCCGCGGTCGCGTAGAAGCGCACGTTCTCTCGCTTGGGTGTCATCGCGGGACAGCTCGGCCGGCAGTAGATGCCCGTGGTCAGCACGGCAGTGAAAAACTCGCCGTCGAACCGCGCGTCCCGGCCTCGTACCGCCTCGTACCTGGCGTCTTCGCTCATCACACCACCATCCTCGGCCAACTGGCGGCGCCGCGCTAGCGGAAATCGGACACGACGATCCGGCGTCATCCAGCGTGATCCAGCAGCTTGTCCGCCGACCAAACGCCGTTGGCCCGTTTGGGGGACCGGACGCGGGTTACCCGGCGCTCACAGCTTTACTGGATGGAGGTGGCTGTGATGGGCACGCACACCGTGCACCGAACGGGCGTCCCCGCGAGGAGCCGTCCCGGGATCGACTTCGGGCGACTTCTGCTGACGCTCGCCGGGTGCGCAGCGGTGATCGTAGCCGCGTTCCTCAACTGGACCAGGAACGTGACCGGGGCCGACCTGAGCAACCACGCCTTGGTCAAGACCGAGTTCTTCGCACAGAACGACATCGTCAAGAGTGTCGGCGGCATCTCGATCCTGTTCGGGCTGATCGCGCTGGTCGGCCTCGTGGACCGCACCGGCTGGCTCACCCGCCTGGCCGGATCGCTCGGGATCGTGCTGTTCGTGCTGTTCGTCATCGAGGTTTACCGCTCGACGCAGCACAGCGTGCAGGTCGGTGCCTGGCTGGCGCTCGGCGGCTCGATCGTGCTGGTCCTGGCCGGCTTCCTGGGCCAGGAGATCGTCGAGGGGCCGACCGTGGTGGAGCAGGTGAACGCGCCCGCGCCCGGACCGGAACGAAACGCCTTCGAGGCCCGCGACCGCGAGTGGTGACGGCCGATAGCCCGCCAAGCCGTGGCACGCGACGGTGCGCGCCACGGCTTGAGCGTTTCCGCGGCCCCGGCCAGCCAATAAAGCAAAGCCCTGATAGATAGAACGTCGAATCCAGGAGGCGGCCATGCCGCGCGGATCGAGCCCGAAACGGGAACGGCAGTACGAGCACATCGAGAGCAGCGCGCGCGAGCGGGGCGAGAGCCCGAAGCGCGCCAAGGAGATCGCCGCCCGGACGGTGAACAAGGAGCGGGCCCGCAGCGGTGAGGCCAAGTCCGCCAGCCCTAGCTCGTTGCGCGGCCCCTCCCCGTCCAGCCGCGGCGGTCAGCGCTCGGGCGGCAACTCGCGCGGCCCCAGCCGTTCCAGCGGCTCCGGCGGCTCCAGCGCTTCCGGCAACTCCGGCAACTCCGGCCAGACCTACCGCGAGCTCTACGCGGAGGCCAAGCGCCGCGATATCAAGGGCCGCTCCGCGATGGACAAGGCGCAGCTGGAACGGGCGCTTTCCTCCGCCGACAGTCGCCGCAAATGAGGGCGGCGCGTTCGTTGTGCAAGTTGTCGAACATGCCGGTCTGGGCGGCGCCGTGACTGCGATCCGAATCGGTCCGAATCCGGGTGCATGCTTCACCCATCTCGGGGTACAGCGGCGCTGCTTTCGACTCTGAGCCGGAATCCGGACCCCAACCCCGCAGGTTCGACCCGCCGGCTCGCCTTTCATTGGAGGTGCCAGGTGACGCTTTCTGAGGCGACCGCCCCGCCACTTAGGACAGCGCGCCATCCCGTCGCGCGTCCCGCCGTGCGTCCCGCCACGCCGGACTCACGGTCGCGCGACTCCCGGCCCCGCCGACTGCGCCGGCCGCTGACCGCCCGCGAGATCGAGGTTCTGGCACTGATCGCGGACGGCAAGACCAACGAAGAAGTGGCCGCGCAGCTCGGCATAGCCCGGCATACGGTCAAGAGCCACATGGCGCACATCCTCGACGCCCTGGGCGCTATGAACTCCGCACACGCGGTCGCCATCGCGCACTGCCGCGGTGACTTCGGCCCGCGCCGCAAGATGGCCTGGAACCCGGACGTCTCCTACCGCGAGGTCCAGGTTCTGGAAGGCGTGGCGGTAGGCATGACGGATGTCCAGGTCGGACGGAAACTCTGGGTTTCTCAGCACACGATCAAGTCACATCTGCGGCGGATCTACGTCAAGCTCGGCGTCAGCTCGCGCGCCCAGGCCGTCGACACGGCCTTCCGCAGCGGGCTACTGGTCGCCAGGAACCCCGCGAAGCGCTAATCCGCGTCCGCGCAGCGCCGCGGCACAGCACGGCACCAGGTACCTCTTGTGGGCCGGTTCGACAGCGAGCCGGTCGAGTGCAGACGCAACGCAACCAGCAGCCCGGCTACCAAGCGGCTCCAGCCCCGCCACCGACGGCGCATGCCTCAGCGGCGTCAGGGTAGCCGTCGAGGCATGACTGAAGCGATCTCCACCGATGCGATCACCGCCGGTGCTCGCGTAGCGCGTCATCCCGGGTCCGAGCCGATCGATCCGCTCAGCCCGACCCCTGATCCTCCCGACCCGCTCAGCCCGACCCCCGATCCTCCCGACCCGATGCAGCCTGACCCGATGCAGCCTGACCCGGGCGGGCCGGACCCCATCCGCCCGGATCCAGTTCCCGCGCCGCCGCCGGGACCGCCCGGACCCGACCCCGTGCCGCCGCTGCCGGGGCCAGGTGGCCCGACACCGGCGCCGCCGCTGCCCGAGCCCGATCCGGTACCGCCGCGCCCGCCGGGACCGGACCCCGAGCCACCGCTGCCGGGGCCGACACCGGGCCCGGCGATAGCGCAGACCCGCGCCGCAGCCGACGAGTGCGAGTTGCTCGCTGATCCGGACGCCATGGCGGACGCGGCGCCGTGGGCGGACGGTTGGAAACGGCCGTGACCGCCCGCGACTCGGGCACCCTCGTCAGCATCGACGAGCACCGGGTACGCCTCACCAACCAGGACAAGGTCCTGTTTCCCGAGGCGGGTTTCACCAAAGGCGACATGGTCGACTACTACCGCCGCATCGCGCCGGTTCTGCTGCCGCACCTCGCCGGCCGCCCCGTGACGCTGAAGCGCTTCCCGGACGGGACCGGCGAGTCCGGATTCTTCAGCAAGAACGCCCCGCCGAGCACGCCGTCTTGGCTGCGTACGGTCACCCTCGCCGCGCCACACAGCACAAAGGACCGCGACAAGGTGCGGTACCTCATGATCGAGGGGACGGCGGCGCTGGCCTGGGCCGCGAACCTGGCTGGGATCGAGCTGCACGTGCCGCCGTGGCGAGTCGGCCCACGTGGCGGCGCCCGCGGCGTCGACCGGCTCATCTTCGACCTCGACCCCGGCGCACCCGCAGGACTTGCCGAATGTGTTCAGGTCGCCCTGCTGCTGCGCGAGGCCCTCGACGCGGACGGCATCACGACGTACCCCGGCGTGTCCGGCGGCAAGGGCATGCACCTCTACGCGCCGATCCGCGAAACTCCACCGGCGCAGGCCGCCCGCTACGCCCAACGCATCGCCGCCGCGCTGGAGAAGCAGCACCCTGACCTCGCGGTGACGCAGATGGCGAAGGCGCAGCGGCCGGGCAAGGTGTTCATCGACTGGAGCCAGAACAGCGGCCCGAAGACGACCGTCGCGCCGTACTCGCTGCGCGCGAGGCCGCGGCCCACGGTCGCGGCGCCGTTGCGCTGGGAGGAAGTAGAGAAGTGCGATCCGGGCTCGCTGGTCTTCGAGGCGGCGGACGTGCTTGCCCGGGTTGAGCGAAACGGTGACGTGGCGGCGGCGATCCTGCGCGGCGGCCCGGCGCTGCCGAGCGATGGCGGCGACTGAAACCGCTAACGACACCACTGCGGAATGGGCCCGCCAAGATCAGCCGAATAACCCGCGACAAGTTCGGCGGACCCCCGTTTAGCCCTTCGGTTCGCGGTTAGTCGAGGCGCAGGGCCTGCCGGGTGCCCTCCCCCCTCCCCCGGCGGGCCCCATATTCTTGCCCTCTCCCAGCAGGGCTGGATAGCAGCAAAGCAAAGCAACTTCAGACAACGGCTGAGGGTGCCGCCCGAATCGGGCGGCACCCTCAGCCGTTCAGTTGTGCATAGGGCGCTTACGGACCGCGCTCAGCGGCGGCGACGACGTCGCGGGACACGCACCGGCCGTCCGGTCAGCGGCGACACCGGAGCCAGCGAGGACGGTGCCTCGTAGTCGCCGACCTGCCGCACGACTTGGTCGTGGGCTTCGCGGTGGTGCGCCGAGTAGCGCTCCATCGGGCCGAGCGGGCGGATCACTTCGAGCCGCGTGCCGTCGACCAGCGGGATGTCCTGCGTGTCTTCCGGTGTCCTCGCGCTCATTGTGGCGACGGGGTTCCCGATGCCGGTGCTGCTGCCCGTTCCGTCGCCGCTAGCCGGTCCATCGTTGGACGGCGAGCTGTACGGCACGGGGACTTCCAGCGGCGGGGCTTGGAGCAGCGTGCGCGGCGGCGCGGCGGTGATCGGATTGCCGAACACGTCCAGGACCGGCTCACCCATTGGTTCCACCACGGCTGCCACGTCCGCGGCCTCGTGGCTCAGCAGCGGACTGTCGCCCAGGGCGAAGCGGATCACTAAATCGGCGACACCCGCCACCATCATGATCAGTCCGGCCGCGTGCAGGTCGATCCAGCTCGGACTTGACTGGATCGCGAAGGCGAACACGCCGCCAAGCGTGACCACGATCAGTGCGCCGACGAAGCTGGTGCGTCTCATCGGTCGGTTTCTCCCTCCCGGCCGCGATCGTGATCCCGGGGAGCCGGGGCCGTATCGGACTGGCCGTCAGATTCGCTATCGAGTACCCGAGTGCGGCCAGGCCATGAGCCCCGAGCGCGCATGACTTGCGCGGATGCGGTTATGGGTTTAGGGCAGTTCGCAAGGGTCCGGTTTGCCCTGCCCGAAGTTGAGGGCCGAAATGAGGGAGGCACAGCCGACATGAGCGATGAACTGTCGCGTCCGCCTGAGCAGACGGCGGCAAAGGACGCACCGGTATCGGTGGAGCAGGACAACGGAAACGCGAACGATGTCAGCGCGCAGGCCACCCCAGCTGAGCCCGAGGTGGCGCCGATCCCGGCAGCGCAGCCGGCCGCCACGGACGTGGCTGTCGAGGACAAGGCTGCCGGCGCTGAGGCGGACGCGGTTGCCGGGGCGCAGGCGCAGGCAGAGGTGGACGCGCAGGCGGCGACCGAAGCCGAGACCGAGGCTGCCGTTGAAGCTGCTGATGCCGAAGCCGAAGCCGAAGCCGAAGCGCAGCAAAGCGGCCTGCCCAAAGGATCTATCGCCGCGGTAGGAGAACGCCTCGGCCAGCGCGTCGCGCAGGTGAGCGAGGCCGCTGGTGACAAGGTGGCGCACGCTGGCGAGGTCGCGGCCGCACGTGTGGCTCAGGTCGGCGGGGCGGCGGGGGAAAAGGTCGCCCACGCCGGTGAGGCCGCCGGACAGCGGGTGATCCTCGCGGGCGAAGCCGCGGAAGGCACGGTCACCGGCGCACAGACCCGTGCCGCGCAGGCCAAGCAGCGCATCAGCCGGCAAGCGGGCCAACTGGCCGGCCGGATCCGGCACTCCGCTCCGCCGCCCGTGCGCGAGAAGGGCGCTCGTGCCGTCGACGCCGTGAAGAAGCACCCGCGCGAAACGGCCGTCGGTTCCGCGCTCGTCGGTCTCGTCGCGGTGATCCGCCGCCGCGCGAAGCGTTCCGGCAGGGGCGAGTAGGCGCGGGAAACCGCGGAAAACCCGTGGGCAACCGGCCGCTGCGAACGGTAACCTCAGCTCCTTTCATCAACCGCGTCAATCCCGAGCCGGCTGAACGATCCTGGTCGCCGCGCCGTTTCGAATACAGCGCGCAGGGCATCCGGATGACCTGGTCAGCCGACGGCGATCCGCAGCGATCGCGGGAGCAAGGGACGAGCGGGTGAGTGAAATCAGGCGCAACAGCGGGAGCCGCACGGCAGCTGCGGTCGACGAGTACCTTCGTGCACTCGGCCGGGCCGCGCGGGACCAGGCTGTCGCCGAAGCCGAGCAAGAGGTCTGCCGGGTGTGGGCTGAGGAGCTCTCCCGCGTCCAGCACGTGACAGAGCTCGGAGTCGCCTCCGCGCACGCGGCCAGCCAGGCGGCCCAGATCCTGGTGCGCGAGGAGCAGCGCATCGGCGACCTCGATGGCCTCGCGCGGGCGCAGAATCAGCTTGAGCGCGCCGAGCATCAGGAGAGGCGCAGCGGCGAGGCGGCCCGGGTGCTGCTCAACGTGGTGACCGAAGAGCTGGAACTGCTCGCCATCGCGGCCGAGGATCGCGAGACGGTGGCCCTGGCCAACCGCATTTGGCTCTCGTCGGCAGGACGCGCGGTCTGTGCCGCCGAGGCTGACGAGGGCGTCGATTCCGGCATGAGCCTGGACGCAGCCGACTTCGACGACTAGAAGCTAGCAATCACGCGACCGGCGACCGGCCCTGACGGCGAATCGGGCCGGTCGCTTCGTCTTTAGCTCAGGTCTCGCCGACCTCAGCGGCGTCGAGCGCTGCGGCGCCGCGGTTCGCGGCCCGGTGGCTGCTTGGGCGCGGGTTGAGCGATCGGCTCAGGAATCGGGGCGGTGACCGAATCGCCGGCCCGGACGGTCAGCATGTGGCCGTGGTGGCGCAGCTCCACGAGTACATCAGCGGTCTGTGAATCGGCCGACTGTGCGTCGCCGCTTGCCTCGTCGGACGCTGCTGCCGTGCTCTGCGCTCCCGACGTGAGATGCGGTATCGAGTCCGCCCCTGGACTTCCGTCCAGTGCGGGCCGCGCGGCAAGCGAGTACGTGGCCTGATTCTCTCGAACCTCGACCGTCAGAACCCTGCCGTCCAGGAGGAGCCGGAAGCACATCCGATCCCAGTCGGCGGGCAGCCGGGGCGCGAAGTACAGGCCGTCCTCCCGGTGCCGCATTCCGCCGAACCCGGCCACCAAGGCGATCCAGCTGCCCGCGAGCGCGGCCAGATGCAGGCCGTCGGCGGTGTTCTTCTCCAAGTTGTCGATGTCCATCAGCGCGGCTTCGCCGAGGTAGTCGTAGGCGAGCGACAGATGCCCGACCTCGGCCGCGATGACTGCCTGGCTGCACGCCGACAGGGACGAGTCGCGCACCGTCAGCGGTTCGCAGTACTCGAAGTCGCGCACCTTGTCCCGATGGTCGAAGGCGTCGCCGCGCAGGTGCAGCGCCAGCACCAGGTCCGCCTGCTTGATCACCTGCTTGCGGTACAGCTGGAAGTAGGGGAAGTGCAGCAGCAGCGGGTACTGGCCCGGCTTGGTGTTCTCGAAGTCCCAGAACTCGTGCTCGGTGAAGCACTCGGCCTGCGGATGCACCCCGCGCGTCTCGTCGTAGGGGACGAACATGCCCTTCGCCGCGGCGCGCCAGTGGTCCACCTCGTCCGGGGTCACGTCATAGCGGTGCGCCCACTCCGGATCGCGCTGCACGGCGTCCGCGGCGGCGGTGAGGTTCTGTTGCGCCATCAGGTTCGTGTAGACGTTGTTGTCGGCCAGCGCGCTGTACTCGTCGGGGCCGGTGACCCCTTCGATGCGGAACTGGCCGGCGCTGTCGAAATGCCCGAGCGAGCACCACAGCCGCGCCGTCTCCACCAGCAGTTCCAGCCCTACCTCCTGCTCGAAACCGGTGTCGTGCGTGGCCAGTCGGTAGCGCAGCACCGCGTCGGCGATGTCCGCGTTGATGTGGAAGGCCGCGGTTCCCGCCGGCCAGTAGCCGGAGCATTCCTGCCCTGAGATGGTGCGCCACGGGAACGCCGCGCCGCCGAGGCCGAACTGAACCGCCCGCTCGCGGGCCGCCGGCAGCGTGCTCTGCCGCCAGCGCAGCGCGTGCGCGACCGCGTAAGGGGCCGTATACGTGAGCACCTGGAGCACGAAGGTCTCGGTGTCCCAGAACGCGTGCCCGTCGTACCCGCTGCCGGTCAGGCCCTTGGCCGGAATCGCCCGCTGCTCGGCCCGAACGCCCGCCTGGAAGAGATGGAACAGCGCGAACCTGACCGCCTGCTGGATCTCCGCATCGCCCTCGATCTCCACGTCCGCACACGACCAGAACGTGTCAAGGCACGCGCGCTGCTCCTTGAGCAGCCCGTCCCAGCCGGTCTGCCGCACCGCGCTGAGCGCCGCGTCGACCTGATCCCGCACCGCGGGCAGCGATCGGACCGCTGACCAGCCGTAGGCGACGAACTTGATCAGCCGCAGCGTCTGGCCGGGCTGTAGCAGCGCGGCGGTCGTGTACCGGCCCAGGTCCGGGTTGCTGACCGCCTTGCTGCGCGTGCTCTCCGGCCCTTCGACGACATGGCCCATCGCCGCCGCGACGCGCGCCTTGCTGCGGCGCACCGTGTGCACCATGGTGATCTGCTCTTCGCCGAACTCTTCGTGCAGATCGCCCTCGAGCGGCGAGGAAAGCGCCGCGGCCGCGCGCGGATCCGTGGCGGCCGGTGGCTGTTCCTCGTTCGCGATCAGCTCCGACTGCAACACCACCCGGGCCGGCCCGTCCACCGCTTCCACCTCGAAGCAGACGGCCGCGATCGAACGTTGTGTCAGCGAGACCAGCCGCGTGGAGCGGACCCGGACCGTGCGCCCGGCCGGGGACTCCCACTCGGCCTCGCGGCGCAGCACGCCTGCGCGCAGATCGAGGGTCCGCTCGTGGGAGTGCAGCTTTCCGTAACGCACGTCGAACGGCTCGTCATCGACCAGCAGCCGAATGACTTTGCCATTGGTGATGTTGATCAGGGTCTCGCCGGAGTCCGGGTAGCCGTAGCCGGCCTCGGCGTAGGGGAGGGGGCGCAGCTCGTACACGCCGTTGAGGTACGCGCCGGGCAGACCGTGCGGCTCGCCCTCGTCGAGGTTGCCGCGCCAGCCGATGTGCCCGTTCGACAGGGCGAACAGTGACTCGCAGTGCGGCAGCAGATCGAGGTCGAGCTGCGATTCGCGCAGGCACCAGGGCTCGGTCTGGAAGACGGGATGCTCGATCACCGGGCCGCCGCCAGCAGTTGGTCGAGGTCGGTGACCACGACATCGGCGCCGTGCGCGAACAGCGCCTCGCGCTGGCCGAGCCGGTCCACGCCGATCACCTTGCCGAAATCGCCGGCCCGCCCCGCCGCCACCCCGGCCTGCGCGTCGTCGAACACCGCGGCCTGCGCGGCCTCGGCGCCCAGTGCCCGCGCCGCCGCCAGAAAGCTGTCTGGGGCCGGCTTGCCGAGCAGCTTGTGCTCGCGCAAGTCGTTGCCGTCGAAGGTGGCGTCGAAGAGGTCTGCCATGTTCGCGGCCTCCAGCACCGCGTCACAGTTCGCGCTCGACGTGACCACGCCGGTACGCAGACCGGCCGCACGCGCGGCCTGCACGTAACGTACCGAGCCCTCGTACCGCTCGACACCTTGCGTCTGTAGCAGCTTGTTGAACGCATTGTTCTTCGCGTTACCGACGCCCTGGACGGTCTCGGCGGTCGGCGGATCGTCCGGTGTGCCCTCGGGCAGGTCGATGCCGCGCGACATGAGGAAAGAGCGCACTCCGTCAGCCCGCGGTTTGCCATCCACGTACTGTTCGTAGTCCTTCACGTCATCGAACGGCTCGAACGGACGCGAGTCGCGCGCGCTGCGAGCGCGCAGCAGCGCGTCGAAAGTCTGCTTCCAGGCGGTGGCGTGCACGGTGGCCGTCTTGGTCAGCACGCCGTCCATGTCAAAGAGACAGACCCGGATCGAACCGTCCAGGCCGATCCCGGATGCTTGTGGCGAGTCGGTCTGTGGTGTGGTCACGCTGGAGGCTCCTTCGTGTCCTCGGGCCGCGCACGGTGCTTGCGCCGGCGGCGCTGTGGCTCACCGGCGCCGCTCGCTTGCTTGCAGCCTATTTCCGGACGCTCTCGGCGGCCGTCTGGCGGTGGTGCGCGTTCGTCCGCATCCGCTCGCGCTCGGTCGTGCCGCCCCAGATGCCGTACAGCTCGCCGGTCTGCAACGCGTACGCCCGGCAGATGGCGCGTACGGGGCAGTGCCCGCAGATCGCCTTCGCCGCGGTCTCCCGGAACCGGCGCTGATGGTTGCTCTCATGGTCGGGCGCGAAGAACAGCGACGGGTTCGAGCCGCGGCAGGCGCCGCGCTCCTGCCAGTCGTCGTCCGGGTGAGGGTACGGGGCCGGGGCTTTGCGTGGACGGGCCGCGCGGGTGGCGGGGCGCGAACCCGCGTCGGGCAATGCCTCATCGGCCGGCGCTGAAGGGCGAATGAGCGCGGGGGCTTGAACCGGGGACATGGCTGCTCCTTCCCAGGAGTGCGGACGAGGCGGTGGACCCTCGCCGAACTCTCCGTTTCGCGCGGTCGCAAACCGCCGATGCCGTGCGGTGAATGCCACGATTCGGTACCAGAGTGCGGTTCAGCGCGCCCCGGACGGGGTTTGTCGCCTCGCGCGGACCACTGACAGGTTTGCGCGGGCCGATTGCGGTTAGAAGGACGCAACGCTCGACTGAGTAGGGGTGAGACGTGTGCCGATGACCGGCAACACCGAGGCGGGTACCGGCCGACCGGACCTGGCAGTCGACCGGCCATCCGAGACGGCGGCCGGTCAGCAGTATTCTGGACAGCAGGGGTCCATCTCGTACGACCACGAATACAAGGGGATTGCACCGATGGACCGCTTTGCCGTCAGCGTCGGCGATTCAGGTCAGGGCCGCTACGTGGTCACCGTGCGCGGCGAGCTCGACCTGGCCACCTCGGACCGGCTCTGGATCGAACTCGAGCCGCTGCTGGCGCCGCAGACGGTGGTGGTGCTCGACGGCACCGAGATCAGCTTCCTGGACTCCAGCGGTCTGCGCGTCCTGCTCCAAGCCAACAACCGGGCCACCTCGGGCGGCGCCGAGTTCCGTCTCGTCGCCCCGCAGCAGGCGGTGCAGCGGGTGCTGGAGCTGGCCGGTACCGGCGACCACCTGCAGACCCGTGACACGGTCGACGAAGCCCTGACCGGCTGAGTGCTGTTCCCGGAGCCGGACCGCCAGTCCAAGAGCTTCGGCTCGCGGTCCAGAACCAAGATCCACCGCGACATCCACGCCCGCAACACGCCGAATCGAACTGCCGGCAACTCGGAGGGAAGCAGAGCGATGCACGAGGACAACCCCGCCGGACCCGACCGGCTGCCCCGGCCGCGAACCGTGGTGCTGTCGATTCCCGCCGACCGCGAACAGGTCGTGCTGGTGCGCTCGGTCGCCGGGCACATCGCGGCCAGGCTCGGGCTCTCCGTGGCCGACCTGACCGACCTGCGCCTCGCGGTGGACGAGGCCTGCGGACTGTTCCTGCTCGCCCCGGGCTTCGGCGTATCGGGCGAACTGCTCGAGTGCCGCTTCGAGGAGCAGCCGGCCTCGCTGACGGTGACGGTCAGCGCGCCGGCCGCGACTTCGGTCGAGCCGGACGTGGACGACATCGGCTGGATCATGCTCAGCGCGCTGGTCGACGAGCTGACCTGGAAGGCGGAGCACGACGTAGCCACGCTCACCTTGGTCAAGCACCTGACGGTGCGGAGCAGTTGATGGGCCGGGCGGAAGCGGCGAAGGTGCAGGACAAGGAACTGGAGGCCGACCCGGTCGCCCCGGATGCCGGGCGGTCCAAGGCGCAGCCGTCCGGCTCGGGCGGGACCGATCCGGGTGCCGCGGCGGCGAACGACAGCGCGACAGATGACGCCGCACCTGACGCGATGGCTGCCGCGACCGGCGAGCCGGACAACGAAGCGGACAGCGACGCCGCCAACGGGACTGCCGAGGCGTCCGGCGATTCCGCTACGAGCGGATCATCCGCCGAGCCGGTGTCTCCGCACGCCGAGCGACGCGCCGAGACGATGCGGATATTCCGCCGGATGCGCACGCTGCCGCCGGGTGATCCGGTACGCGAGCGGTTGCGCGCCGAGGTGATCGAGGACCACATGGCGTACGCCCGCCGGATCGCCGGGCGGTACGGCGGACACGGCGAGGTCGTCGAGGACTTCGTGCAGGTCGCCTACGTCGGTCTGGTCAAGGCGGTGGACAACTTCGACCCGGAGCACGGCACCGGCTTCCTCGGCTACGCCACGCCGATGATCATGGGAGAGATCAAGCGTTACTTCCGGGACGCCACCTGGGATGTGCACGTACCGCGCCGCATGCAGGAGCTCTCCAGCGCGCTGCGCAAGGTCACCGAGGCGCTCACCCAGGAGCTAGGCCGCTCGCCGAGCGTGGCCGAGCTGGCCGACCGGGTCAAGGCGACCCCGGAAGAGGTGATCGAGGCGATGGACGCGGCCTCGGCGTACACGACGGCCTCGCTGGACCGGCCGGTGCGCGTCGACGCCGCGGAGGGCGCCAGCCTGGCCGAGTTCGTCGGCGGCGAGGACCCGCGCTTCGAGGCGGTGGTCAACCGGGAGGTGCTCAAGCCGCTGCTGGCCAAGCTCGGGGAGCGGGACAAGCGGATCCTGATGATGCGCTTCTTCCGCGGCATGACGCAGTCGCAGATCGGCGAGGAGCTGCACGTTTCCCAGATGCAGGTGTCCCGGCTGCTCACCCGGATCCTCGAGGACTTGCGAGCCGGCTTCGAGTAGCTCGACTCCGCGGCAGGCCGGTTCGCGCGAACGCACCAGGCGCGAACCGGCCTGCCGTGCGTTTGTGGGGGGTCTTGGGTGAAGCGCGTTGCGCGCCGCCGCACAGCCGCCGCGCCGGGACTCTCCGTGTCCTGATACCGGCGATCCGATCGGTGCTACCCGCTGCCTTCCGATGCACCGGGCAGACTGGAGAACGTGCGCTGACTGGACCGACTTCGTCCTGCATAATTCAACGGATCGGCACCCACTATCAGCCCTGGAAGGGGAGGGGAGATGGCTCACTCAGGCGACGCGCCGCGTGACGCGTCCGCCGCGAGCACGCCCCCTGACCACGACCGTACCTCGGCGCCGCGCCCCAGCGTGAGCGCGCCTGTCGAGGTGCTCACCAGGGTCATCGAGGAGCAGCGGCACGCCGAGGCCGCACTGCAAGCCAGATTCCTCGAGCACGGGCTGATCGATCAGGCGATCGGGGTGCTGGCCGCGCGGCTGGAGTGCGACCCGAAGGAGGCCTTCGACCAGCTGCTCGAGATCGAACGGCGGTCCGGGCGCGATCTGCTGGAGGTGGCCGGGGAACTGGTCGGCCAGCAGACCCAGTCCCGCACCCGCGTGCAGATGCAGGAGGCCATCCCGGTTTACGGCCCCGGCATCGGCCGGCTTCAGCGCACCCGGGACGGCGACGAGCTGGCCAGGCTGCTGCTGGGTGACACGCTCGCCTGGTCCGGCGCGGCGGAGGCGGCGGTCGCGTTGCTCGAGCCGGACGGCGCGCTGGAGCTGATCGGTTCCGCGGGCCTGCCGCTGCGCGTGGTCAGCCAGTGGCGGCGCATCCCGCCGCAAATGAACTGCCTGCTCAACGCGTGTGTCCGGGAGCAGGCCGCGACCTGGGCCGACGCCGCAGGTGGCGCGGGGCAGGAAGCCGCTCGCGCACCGTACGTGCTAGGTCCGGCCGGGGCCGGCGGAACCTCGCCGAACCCGGTGCGTGTCGCCGTCCCGCTGCGCATCGGCCGAGGACTCATCGGCGCGCTCGAGGTGGGCTGGCCGGCGAACACCGCGTTCACCGCCGACGTGCGGCGCGAGATCGTCGGGCTGATCGAGTCCGCCGCGCAGGCGGTGGTGCGGGCCCGCCGGCTGGCCGCCGAACCCACGCGGCGGCGCGCGGCCCTCGCGGACGCGGTCACGCTCGACCAGCTGCGCGAGATCATCGACGCGACCTGGGAGCCCGCGCTGCTGGCTGCGCCCACGCCGATGGAACCCGGTGCCGGTAATGATGGGCCCGGTGCCGGCGGCGCGTTCGGCGCGCCTACGGAGGACGAGCCGCGTGCGAGCGAGCACGCAACGATAGGCGGACTCCGGATCATCGCCCTCAACCGGGCCGCCCGCGAGCTGATCAGCGGCGGGGTCGCGGCTCCCGATCCGGTCGGCCGCAGGCTGACCGAGTCGCTGCCGTGGATCGCCACCTCCGGCGCGTTCGACGCCATCCGCGAGGTGCTGGTCACCGGAACGCCGTTCCGGGATCCCGCGCACACCTACCTCGGCCCCGGCGAGAAGGACGGTCGCAGCCGCGCCGTCTCGATCAGCGCCACCCGGTTGGCCGAATCGATGCTCTATCTCACGCTGCGCCCGGTGGGCGAGCAGCGCGGCGACGAGGAGGCAGTGGCCGCGCGACTGCGCCGAATGGCCGAGACCGGCTCCTGGGAGTGGGAGGCGGCGACCCGCGAGGTGCACTGGTCGCCCGAAGCCCTGATGGCGTTCGGCTCGCGCACCCCGCCCGGCCCGATTCCCGAGGACCGGCCGCCGTACAGCGTGCATCCCGGTGATCAGTTGGAGCACGACCGGCTCATGCGCACGTTGCTGCGCGGCGGCCGGCAAGCGCAGGGCGAGTTCCGGGTCGTGCGCCCGGATGGAGCGGTCCGGCACGTGCGCATCGCCGGGGAGCCGATCGTCGGCCACGGCGGCGCGGTCACCTCGGTGTTCGGCACCGTCCAGGACGTCACCGAGCAGCGCAGAGCGCAGACCGCGCTGGAGATCGCGCACATCCAGCTGGCCGCCCAGCGCAGCCGCGCCGAGTCGGAGCGCCAGCTGGCCACCCTGCTCCAGCAGGTGATCATGCCGGTGGAGCCGGTGCGCGTGCCGCGGTCCGCCGGGCTCGAGATCGCCGCGCGCTATCGGCCGGCCAGTCCGGGCGCCGGCCTCGGTGGCGACTGGTACGGCGTCCTGCCGCTGCCGGACAATCGGCTGCTGCTCACCGTCGGCGACATCGCCGGACACGGCTTCGCCGCCGCGACCGCGATGGCCCAGCTCTTCCACGCCCTGCACGGACTCGCCCTCACCGGCGCGGACAGCGACCAGCTGATGAGGTGGCTCAACGGCGTGACCTGTTCGCTGCCCAACTTCACCCTCGCCAGTGCCTGTGCGGCCCTCTACGATCCGGCCGACCGGCGCCTGTGCATCGCCAACGCCGGGCACCCGAGCCCGGTGCTGGTGCGCGGCGGCCGGGCGGCGACGATCCCGCGGCCCGCGGGCACGATGCTCGGCGTGGACTCGAACAGCCACTACGAAGTGGTCACCATCGAGTTGGCGGAGGAAGACATCCTGCTCCTCTACACCGACGGTCTGATCGAGCGGCGCCGGCACACCCCGGACGAGAACGTCGGGCGTCTGCTCGCCGAGGCCTCGAGCGTGGAGCCGGATCTGGACGTCTACGTGGACCGGATCCTGCAGCGCATCAAGTCCGACACCGACGACGACACCTGCATCCTGGCCGTCCGGTTCACCTGATCGCGGCGGCGCCGCTCGACTGAGCGCTCAGCAGGCGATCATCGAGCCGATCATGCTGAGCAGCACGTCCACCTCGACCGGCTTGGCCACGTGCTCGTTCGCGCCGGCGGCGAGGCTGCGTTCCCGGTCCCCGCGCATCGCCTTGGCGGTCACCGCGATGATCGGAAGCTCGACGAACCGGTCGAGGCTGCGGATGTACTCGGTGGCCGCGTAGCCGTCCATGCCCGGCATCATGACGTCCATCAGCACGAGTCTGATGTCAGGGTTCTGCAGCAGCGTCTCGATGCCCTGGCGGCCGTTGTCGGCGTGCACGACGGACAGGCCGTGCAGTTCCAGCGCGCTGGCCAGCGCGAAGACGTTGCGCACGTCGTCATCGACGACCAGCACCTTCTCGCCGTTGAACCGAACCGAGGACTGCGGCGGCTCGGCGGCCAGCGACATCTCGGCCGTCGAATTGGGCAGCGCGGTGAGCAAGTGCAGCGTCAGCCGCTCGATGGCCTGCGCGCGTGAGCCGATGACTTCGAGCACGCGCACACTGCCCAACGCCGAGAGCCGGGCGATCGTGCTGCTGCCCGCACCCGCCTCATAGGCCAGCACCGGGACCGTGGGATCGAGCCTGGCCACCGCCGCCAGGAGGGTCTGGACCGCGGCGGGCGGCGTGCTGAGGTTCACCAGGATGCTGACGACCTCCTGGCTGGTCAGCGCCCGCTCCACGTCTCGCGCGGTGACCTCGGTCATGGTGAGCAGGTCGACGCGGCCGCGCATCCCGCCGAGGCCGTCGATCGCGGTGCGCGCCGCGTTCTGCATCGCTCGCGCCGCGTACGGCTCCACCACGAGGACCACGGCGGTCGACCGCGCGCCCTTTGGCCTGAGGCCGGGGTACTCGGCGGAATCGTCGGAGGCGGTGGCAGCCACGCCGGAGGTCCCGGTTGACTCGGCCGGGCTCGCCGCGCCCTCGATCGCGCTGCCGTTGCGGCTGGCGACGGACTGTCCGCGTGAGCGGGTTGGAAGCGGCGTCTGGGCCTTCTCGCGGGCCGAGGTTCCCGACTCGATCGGCACGGTGAGCGTGAAGGTACTGCCCTGCCCGGGAGTGCTGGTCACCCGCAGATCGCCGCCGAGCAGCCGGGTCAGTTCGCGGCTGATCGACAGGCCGAGCCCGGAGCCGCCGAAGCGCCGCCCGGTCAGGCTGTCGCCGTGCTGGAACGCCTCGAAGATGACCTCGTGGAGATCCGGCGCGATGCCGATTCCGGTGTCGTGCACCGCGAAGCGCAGCAGCGCGGGATCCTGCGGATCGCGGGCCACCTCCAGCACGATCGTGCCGTGCTCGGTGAACTTGACCGAGTTGGAAAGCAGGTTGCGCAGGATCTGCTGGAGCCGCTGCTCGTCGGAGTCGATGCTCTCCGGAACGTCCTCGGCCACCTGCACGATCAGCTCGAGGCCCTTGTCCGCGGCCTGCGCCCGCGCCTGCGCCTGCGCGCGGGTGACCAGCGTCTCGACGGAGATCCGGTCGGTGTGCGCGGCCATCCGGCCGCTTTCCACGTTGGCCAGGTCGAACAGGTCGTTGATCAGCTGGAGCAGGTCCTGGGCGGCGCCTTGGATGGTGCGGGCGAAGTCCACCTGGCGCGCGGTCAGGTTGCCCTCGGAGTTGGTGGCGAGCAGCTGGGCCAGAATCAGCAGGCTGCTGAGCGGGGTGCGCAGCTCGTGCGAGATGTCGGCCATGAACTCGGCCTTGGCCCGTGAGGCGACGGCCAGCTGCCGGGCGTGCTCGTTGAGCTCGAGCCTGGCCTGCTCGATCTGCGCGAGCTGTGCGGCCGCGTGCGCGTCACTCGCGGCGGGGGCGCCGGCGGGCAATGCCGAGGCCGCCGCTTCGGCCAGTCGTTGCAGGGCTGCGGCGCCGGAGGCGCCGGTGATCTGGCCGACCAGGATCTGATTGTGCTCAGCCAGCTGGTTGAACAGCTCGCCGAGCTCGGCGAGCTCGTCATCCCCGGTGACCGCGGCGCGCGCGCCCAGGTCACCGTCCCGTACCGCCCGCATCGCGGCGAGCAGCCGCGCCAGCCGCGGGTCTGGCACCACTGCCAAGGCGGACCTCCAGCCAAACCCCGGCGTGCCGGGACAGCAATCCCAGTGTTCTGAGATACCGCCTCGGCAGGGGTTCCGGCCGCGGCGTCCTGATCGCACTATATCCGCTGGAAGGGCCCGTTCGGTCATCGAGCGAGTTGCGAACACGTAGCTTTAACGCGCGGCAACCGTCTCGTTGCCGCACGCGGTGGGAGGGGGCCGGAAGACTACCCTTGGTGTTCGGCGCTTTGACGCAAAGGCCCGATGCGCAGGGTGTTGCCGTCCGAGTCGATCACGGCGAACAGGCTCGTCCCGTAAGCGGCCGTGCCCGGTAGATCCAGGCAGTTCACGCCGTCGTCCTCCCACGTCGTGCGCAGCGCGGCCGGGTCCGGGACACGCAGATAGCAGCCCGCGCTGTTGCGCAACGGATCGAGCGCGGGATCCAGATAGAGGTGCAGCTCGACCGATCCGTGGGCCAGGCGCAGATAGTCGGCCGTGCGGCCCAGCATCGTGAAACCGAGGTATCCGTAGCAGGCGAGGGCACGCTCCAGGTCGCCGCTCGGCAGGATCGGTACCGCATGGCCGCCGTAGAACGCACCGTCGGCCGGAATGCCGGTGGCTTCGGTAGCGCGCTCGGCTGAGACGGCGCTCGGCAGCGCCGTATCAGCCGCAGGCAGGGGGCCGCCGGAAGGGGAGTCGGCGGCGACCGGCCGGGGTGTCCGCATGGCGCCAGTGAAGCTCAGGATCGCCGCCGCATCCGCCGCGTTCGCGGCATTCATACGACGCGGCGGCGATTATTAGCGCTTTTCAAACGCTCGCCGCCCTTGCGGGCGCGCTGTTCGATCAGCGTCGTGCCGCCGATCAGTCCGAGGCGGAGGCCCGCAGTTCGTAGATCGGGTTGTAGATCGCGCGGTTGCCGCGCAGCGTGGTGATCCGGCCGCGCAGCTTGATGGTGCGGCCGGGGCTGATGCCGGGGATCTGCCGCCGCCCGAGCCACACCACGTTGACCGTGCCGGTGCCGTCCCACAGCTCGGCCTCCAGCGCGGGCACGCCGGCGTGCGGCCGGAAGGTGACCGTCCGCAGCGTGCCGACCAGGCAGACCTGCTCGCGGTCCTGGCAGCGGCCGATCGGCATCGCCTCCGCGGAGGCCTGGATCTCGGCCTGAAGCTCGTCCGCCTGCAACTCGTCAGGGTCCGCTGCCAGCCGGGAGAACATCCGCCGCAGCTTCGAGCCCTGGCCGCGCTGTGGCCGCCCGCCGCCGGAACCGCCGTCGGGGCGCGGCGTACCGTCGCGGCCGCCGGTGGCTTCGGCTGTATCTGTTTCCGTGCCGTCGAGCGCTCGCATCCTCGCGGGCTCCTTCCTGGCTCAGCCGCTCGCCGAAGGGGTCTTCGGCGTGGGCGTCTGATTCCGGGTCTGCTGTGGCTGCTGCGGGCTGTCCTGGTCCCCGACTGCCGAACGCAGCTGGTAGGGCACGCTAGCCACCACGACCCGGCGCTGGAAGAGCAGTCTGCCCTTCAGTCGCAGCGCGGACTGGTTGTGCAGCAGTTGCTCCCACCAGTGTCCGAGTACGTACTCGGGGATGTAAACGGTCACGATATCGTTCGGGTTCTCCGTGCGCAGGCGCTTGACGTAGTCGACGATCGGCTTGGTGATCTCCCGATAAGGCGAGGCGATTACGGTCAACGGAATCGGAATGTCCCGTTGTTCCCAATCCCGGCGCAGCGCCTCGGTCTCCGCGGTGTCCAGGTCGACGGTCACCGCCTCCAGCCGGCTCGGCCGGGTGGCCCGGGCGTAGCCGATGGCGCGCAGCGCGGGCATGTGCAGCTTCGAGACCAGCACGATCGCGTGATTGTTGCTGGGCATGGTGACCTTGTAGTCATCCGGCGGGGTCAGTTCGACGGCCACCGAGTGGTAGTGCCGCTGAATGCCGCGCATCAGCAGCCAGATCAGCGGCATCGCGACCACCACGATCCAGGCGCCGGCCATGAATTTGGTCGCCAGCACGATCACGAGCACGATCGCGGTGATCACGGCGCCGACCGCGTTGATCGTGCGCGAGCGCATCATCCGGTTGCGCACCGCGCGGTCGTTCTCGGTGGACAGCAGCCGGTTCCAATGCCGGATCATGCCGGTCTGGCTGCATACGAAGGACACGAACACCCCGACGATGTACAGCTGGATCAGCCGCGTCGGCGAGGCCTTGAACACGACGACCAGCGTGATCGCGAAGCCGGAGAGCAGCAGGATGCCGTTGGAGAAGGCGAGCCGGTCGCCGCGGGTGTGCAGCTGGCGGGGCAGGAAGCCGTCGCGCGAGAGGATCGAGGCCAGCACCGGGAATCCGTTGAACGCGGTGTTCGCGGCCAGCACCAGGATCAGCGCGGTGACGAACTGCAGGATGTAGAACATCGGCGAGGCACCGCCGAACACCGAGCGGCTGACCTGCGCGATGACGGTGCGCGGCGTCTGCCCGGACGGCAGGCCGATCAGGTTGGCGGCATCGGCCGCGTGCACGTGCCCGGCCAGCGCGAGGGCGGTGACCCCGGCGAACATGCTGACCGCGATTCCGCCGAGCAGCGCCAGCGTCGTCGCGGCGTTCTTGCTCTTGGGCGGCTTGAACGAGGGCACGCCGTTGCTGATCGCCTCGACACCGGTCAGCGCGGTGCACCCGGAGGCGAAGGCGCGCAGCAGCAGGAAGGCGAGCGCGACGCCGCCATAGCTGCCCGCTGCCTTGATCTGGTAGTGGGCGCTCTCGGCCGCCAGGGGATGCCCGGTGGTGATCCGCAGCACGCCCCAGAAGATCATGATGCCGATCGCCGCGACGAAGCAGTACGTCGGAATGGCGAACGCGGTGCCGGATTCGCGTACCCCGCGCAGGTTGATCAGTGTGATCACCGCGATGACCAGGACCGCGATGAGTACCGTGTGCGCGTTGAGCGAGGGGATGGCCGAGGCCAGGTTCGCCACGCCGGAGGAGACCGAGACCGCCACGGTGAGGGTGTAGTCCACCATGAGCGCGCTCGCGACGGTGAGGCCGACCCGCGGGCCGAGGTTGGTGGTGGCCACCTCGTAGTCGCCGCCGCCGGACGGGTAAGCGTGCACGTTCTGCCGGTACGAGGCCACCACCACGAGCATCAGGAAGCCGACAGCGCCCGCGATGTACCAGGTGAAGTGGAAGAAGGCGAGGCCGCCGGCCGAGAGGACCAGCAGGATTTCCTCGGTGGCGTAGGCGACGGAGGACAGGGCGTCGGAGGCGAAGACCGGCAACGCGATCTTCTTGGGCAGCGTCGCTTCGCCGAGCATTTCGCTGCGCATCGGTTGGCCGACCAGGACGCGCTTGGTCATCCCCATGAGTGAAGGCACGCGGGGCATCGTAAGCCCGCGATCCGGTTGGCCGCGAGGCGGCTGCCGAGCGTGTCCGGATCAGGGGATTATGCAGACCGATGAGGCGGTCACATAGATCGGCGCTTGAGTACCTTTCGGCTCGATGGTGAAGACGACCGGCGAGAAGTCGACATAGACGGTTATCTGATCGCTTTGGCTCGGTGTCATCTGACCGCCGCCGTCGGGGGAGGCTCCCGGTGAGCGGTTCGACGGCGGGGCCGAAGGAACGATGATCGTGTAACCGGCGACCGGGCCGCCGCGGGCGATCAGGTTGAAAGTTCCGACGCCGCAGTTCGCCGTCACTGTCAGCGGATTGGCGACGAGGGTGCCCACCGGTGGCGGGGGAGAAGGGCTCGGGGTGGGTGACCGGCGGGGCGAGCGCGATGGGCTGGCCGACGTGCGCACCACGATGATCGACGGGCTGGCGGATGCGGACGGGCTCGCCGACGGGCTTTGACTCGGGCTCGCAGACGCCGCGCTGGTCGATATCTCGACCAGCAGCGAGGAGCCGTCGCCCGTGTCCACGACCGCGACTACTGAAGGCGAGTGCGCCGGCAGGACCGTGGCCGTGTTGCCCGGGGACAGGTACCGCAGCGTCGTGTAGCCGCCGATGCCGAGCAGCAGCATCAGCAGGACCGCGGCGGCGATGAGCGTCTTGCGCCGCGCGTCCGCGAGTGGCTTGCGGCGCCGGTCCAGCGCAGCTGGGAAGCCGGCCCGGTTGAAGGGTTCGGCGCGCTTGGCGACGCCGGCGCAGTACTCGGCCAGATTCGCTGCCGCGGCGCCGCCGAGCGCGCCGTTCGCGATGTTGCCGAAGCTGGAAGAGTTCGAAGAGTTCGACGGCGCGTTAGGGCCGGGCTGCGTCGGGCTTCCAGCGCCCGCGCCCGGCAGCACGTTGCCCACCAGACGCAGGACGTTCGCGCGCAGGCCCGGCGGCAGCAGCAGGAGCGGCATCGCGCCGAGCAGCGCCTCGGGTCGCAGTTCGCGCCGCTTGCGGTCCCCGCAGATCTCACATTGCTCGACGTGCCGGTTGATCCGCTTGCGCAGCAGCGCGGTCAACTCGCCGTCCCAGCCGTCCAGGATCGCGGCGAGTTCCGCGCAGTCTGACCGGCCGGTGCGCGCGACCAGCAGCGCGCCGAGGGACTTCTCCAGCTGTCCGCGCGCTCGGGAGAGCAGCGCGTGCGCGTGGTTGGCCGAGACCCCGAGCGCCGCCGCGAGATCGGCGCCCTCCAACTCGTGCCGGACGTTGAGCTCGAAGACCTCGCGCTCGCTCGGGTTGAGGCCCTGGATCGCGGCCCAGATCAGGCCACGTACATCCGCCTCGCGCAGTCCCGCGTCGACGTCGACCGCGTCGTCGCTCACCTCGCCGGCCTGATCGAGTTCGACGATGCCCTGCCGGCCGCGCAGCCGGCGCAGGCACTCGTTGCGCGCCACCGCATACAGCCACGGCCGCAGCCGATCCGGGTCCCGCAGCCCGTCCAGCTTCTGCGCCGCGACCACGAAGGTGTCCTGCAACGCGTCGGCCGCGTCCTCGGAGTCCCGCAGCATCGAGCGGCAGTACGTGTACAACGCTGAGGCGTATCTGTCGTAGGCGGCAGCGAGTCCTGCCGGGTCGCCCGCCACGATCGCGGCGACGAGGTCCCGATCCTGCATGCGCACACCGTAGTGAGTCCCGAGCGCTTAGTGGAACACACGCTCGAACACGAGTGAGTTACATAAGCAGGATTTGAACTTGCCGGGCGTGTCGAAGCCGCAGCCGCAGCCGGCTTCACCGCGCTTGGGAGTCGTGGCAGTCGTGGCAGACGCCTGTCAGATCCAGCCATTGCGCACCGCGTAAGCCACCGCCTGCGTCCGGTTGCGCAGGTTCAGCCGGATGGTGAGCGACTGGAGCACGGCCTTGATGGTCCGCTCCGAGTAAGCGAGCTGCATCGCGACCTCGCGGGTGGACAGGCCGTCCGCGATCAGCTTGAGCACATCGCGCTCCCGCTCGGTCAGCCCGGTGAAGGACAGGCCGCGCGGTTCCAGCGTGGTCCGATTCAGCAGGCTGACCTGGTCGAGCAGGTGGCGGACCAGGTCCGGCGGCATCTCGCCCTGCCCCTGCGCCGCGGCGCGCACGATCCGCACCAGGCGGTCCGGGCCGGCTTCGGCGCGACGCAGCACGCCGCACACGCCGGAGCCGATGATCCCGGCCATGGCGCGCGGGTCGAGTTGCCCGACGACGAGCACGACCGGCGTGCCGTCGGCGCGGTGCAGCGCGGTCAGCCAGCGCGTCGCGGCCTCGTCGATGACGTCCGCGATCGCGATCACCACCGACGCCGCCTCACCGGCCTCCGCGATCCGCAGCTCCGGGCGCTGGCGCAGCTGCACCAGGAGTCCGGCCTCGGAGATCGGGTCGAGCGAGTTGACCCGCACCGCGATGCGGTACTGGCGGCCGGCGGCGAACTGACGCTGCGCCGGGGCCGGCGTGCCGATCGGGTGCGCGGGGTGGTGCGACGCGGCTGACGGCGCGACAGGTGCGATGGTCGAGGTGAGGGACATGGCGACCGCCTCCAGGTATCGAGAACTTGCCCTATACCGGTGAGAGGAGTGGACGCCCGCAACCCCAACACTTTTTTCGGGAGAATTTTTCTGAACCCGAGAGCGCGCGTTCGGGCGCAGGTCAGCGCCCTACAGCGCACCCGTCAGCGAACATGAACGGGTGGGGCCGTCCCCACCGCGGCCCCACCCGGTATGTGGCGCGGCCTCAGCCGCGCTCCCCGTCTCTTAGTCCGGCAGACTCGCCTCCGCCGCCAGCAGCTGGTCATAGGCGGCGACGATCGCCAGGGTGCGTTTCGGCACCGTGATCTCATGGCTGTACGACGAGCGCAGCAGACACCGAGCGAGCGCTGTATGCCACTCCCAGGCGTGGTCGCGGTATTCGCCGTCTCCGGAGATCCCCGGGCAGAATGCGCGCAGGTTACCGGTGAGCCAGTTGAGCGCGGCCAAGGCGGCGGCGGTTCCGTCACCGGTCTGCTTGATCTCCGGGATATCCGGCTCTTCCGGCTGCGCCGTGGACACCGCGGGCGCGGCCTCTTGGGGCGGATCGAGCAGCGCTTCGAGCCGGCCCAGTCGCGCGGCCACCTCCCGCCAGCGCTCGAACCCGGTGAAGAACATGGACTCGGCGCCAGGGTCCACGCTGTGCATCAGCAGGTCCACGGCCAGCCGCGCCGGATCGGTCGCCCAGTGCGCGTGGGCGAAGCGGCTCGCGTCGATCACCGTGGGTTCCGGGTGCCGGCCTTCGTAGACCAGCACGTTGGTGCCGTGCAGGTGCCCGTGCGAAAACACACCGTAGGTGCGCCGCGCCGCCACGTGCTGTCCGTCCGACGCGCCGATCTGACCTTCCGCTACGAACCCTGCGACGCGCTCGGTCAGATCCTCGACCAGCGACTCGGGCAACCGGCAGCCGTCCGGATGTGTCAGCACCGGTGCCAGCTGCTTGACCGCGTGCAGAACCCGGCGCTGCCGATAGTAGGGAGTGCGCAGGAGATCGGCCGGCGAGTCGATCTCCTGCGCGGTGTCCGCGTACAGGCCGCCGAGTCCATCGGTGAACAAGGCCGCGAACACGTCTTCGACCGCGGCGTCCGACGCGCCGCGCGCCAGCCAGTCCCGGAGCGTCACGGCACTGCCCTGCAACTGCGCGGCGAGTGCGTACCAGCCGTTGACCGGGCCGACGGGATACGGCGGCGCGAGCTTGGCCAGCAGCACCTGGCGCAGCATCCCCCGGGCTTCCGCGGACCGCTGGGCCTCACGCTCCAAGGCTTCCTTGTCGAGGCTGACCTTGAGCACGTGGTGGGTGCGCACGCCGCTGTTGTCCAACGCAGCCGTGACCGCGCACACCGCCGCGCCTGAGTAGCCCGTGGCGATGTAACCCAGACTCATGTTGCGTGTGGTTCGTCCCGCGGCTTGCAGGATGCGCGCGTAGAGACGGCACAGCGTCGGCTCGCCGACCGCGTGTACGAAGGTCTGGATGTCGGGGTCGAACTCGTCGTAGGTCACTGCGATCGGGGCCACCGCCCCGGTGTCCAGCAGGTGATTGTGGATCTCGGTGGCGATCGCCGAGGGACTGCTCTCGCGGGCCTCGACGCTGAACTCGTAGCGCCGCAGCACCCGGTGCGCCCCACAGCGGCGCGCCTCGTCGAGCAGATCGGGACGGTGCGCCTCGCCGCTGCTGATCGCCAGGATGAACGCGCCGGGGAAGCGCTCGCGGGCGTCGCAGATGAGGTTGAGCCCTGGCTGCGCGGCCGCCGCACCGGCCCCGTCCCGCGCAGCGGCCGGCAGGTCCACCACGATCAGGTCGTAGGCC
>DASUAR010000322.1:0-15730 GCA_035763685.1 Actinocrinis sp.
AGGCGGTGTTGGGGAATGTCTCAAGGGGCGAATCCGGTGATCGACTTCGCCTGGACGCACGGCCGAAACGCCCACAGACAACCGGTATGAGGACGCTCCGGCCGCACGCCCAGGCTCGTCGCGCAGTGAACCATCTGCGCCCTGGCGACGCGTGGCGATTCGCCATCACGATCCCCGACAAAGCGGCGGCCGGATCGTTGCCTTGATACATTCCCCAACACCGCCTAGCGGGCGGCCGGCCCAGGTCGGCTCCGGCGCGGTGACCTGGCGGCGCAACTCCTCACCCGCCTGCGCGAGCGCGACGGAAAGATCATCACGGGTTGGTCGACAAGGCATGACCGAACCCCGGCCCCATCTCCGTGGCCACCGGAGACCGCGTTATCGAACCGCACCCGAGCAGCGACAGAAGCGCAGCGCGCTGGATCGATACGGCGAGTCCCCGGCCGTCTGCTTCGCGCTCCCGCCCTTAGGCGTTCGTCAGCTCGGCTGAGCGGGAAGCTGCGGGCGCTCGGCCGGATCCGCGAAGACCGCCGTGCCGTCCGGCAGGTACTCCTCGTCATTGCCGCCGAGCAGCCGAGCACCAAGCTGCTCTGCGGCGAAAGCGGCGATCTCGCCGATGCACTCCTCGTCTTCCGGATAGACCCAGACCTGCCCGTCGCGCCAGAAGTGATGCGAGAGCACCTTGTCGGCCCGCGGCCACTGCGCGAGCGCCGCCTCCCACTGTTCGCGCGGGATCGGATTCTCGGCGGTCCACAGATGCGATCCCGCGCGCGTGATGTGAAGGTCGAAGCTCATGGGCCTAGCCTACGATCGGGTAGAGCAGGACGGTGATCCCCAGGCTCTGGCCGTGAGTCACTGCGGCCTGCAACGCGGCCATCCGCTCCGGAGTGGCCTCGGCGGCGGGGTACGCGATACGCAAGACCCAGTTCTTCACCTTCGCCGGGTCGACGGTGACTCCGTCCTTCGAGGCGATTCCCATCGTGCCGTTCTTGAACCAGCTCAACTCGTCGGTGACCGTGATCGCGCGCGAGCGGATCTGGCCGACGCTGATCCGGTAGGAGTCCGCCCGGAAGTCGATCGACTTGATGCTGGTGGCCGTGGCCGTGGCCGGGTCCCAGGTGTCGATCGCCTTGAAGTTCTTCGGCAGGTTGCCGCCGAGTGCATCCTCGATCGCCATCTGGTCTGCGTACTTCCACAGCGGGGCCAGGCCCGACACCGACACCGCGGCTTGCAGCGCCGTTCCGCAACTGGTCGGTGGGATGCCTGCCGCGTGCATCACGGCGGCGGACCTGATGCCGGTCGCCGCCGACGATCCGACTTCGGCCGTCGTCCCCGAGCGGATCGCGAAGCCGCCCACCACCGGGAAGCACGAGTCGAGCGCGGCGAGGATGTTCTTCGCCTGCGCCAGGCGCGCCAGGTTCTCGTACTTCAGCAGCGTCGCGCTGTCGATGATCGAGCCCTTGAGCACGCTCAGCGCGTCGGACATCCCGATCACGTCGCCAGCGGCGATCGCGATCCGCAGGTCGCGCACGCCCTTGGCGACCACCTTCATCACCGCCGGAGCCGCCAGCTCGGCGACGACCCAGCCGCAGTCGCCGAACGAGCCGCCGCTGGCGCCCGCGATCGCCTTGGCGCAGTTGATGTACTCGCCGAACAGGATGCCTGGCAGCGCCTTGAGCGTCGAGGCGACCAGTTCCTGCTGGGTGATGTGGATCGTCAGCGTGTGGTCGATCGGGGTCAGCGGCACCACGCCGAGCACGTCGACGTTGACCTGCGGGCCGCTGCCGGTGTTGATGCAGGTCTCCGGGTCGTTCGCCGACGGCGTCACGCAGCTGACCATGAGGAAGACGTTGTAGCCCTCCGCGTGGAAGTTGCCGGTGACGTCGCAGCCGCCGGTACCGACGCAGTCACTGGTCGGGGTGAAGCTGTAACTGGTGATGACCTGCTCGGTGTAAACGTCCGCGATGCCGGACTGCCCGTTGTCGGTGACCTGGCCCGGCTCCGGGTTCTGCGCCTGGATCTGGCTCATCGCGTCGGCGATGGACTGCGCGTTGCTCGCGTCCTGCTGCGCTCTCGCAGCCGCCTGTTGGGCGTCTGCCGCCGAGGCCGACGCGGCGTCGGCTTCCTGCGCCGCGTCGTCGGCCCAGCTGTTCGCGTCCCAAGCCGCATTCTGCGCGGCGTTCGCGTCGGATTCGGCCGCGGTCGCAGAGGCCTGAGCCGCTGCGGCGCTGCTGCTCGCGGCGGACGCGCAGTTGCCCGCGTTGGTCGCGTCCTGCGTGGCCTGTGCGTCCATCTGGTGGATGCGGGCCTGCGAGGCTTGGACGGCCTGCGCGTCGGCTTCGGCCTGCGCCGCCGAGGCGGTTGCGGCCTTCGCGGACGCGGCGGCCTGCGAAGCCGAGTCGGCCGCGGCCGCGGCCGCCTGCGCGGCGATCTTCGCATCACCGGAGGCGGCGTTCGCGGCAGCCTGAGCGGCGGCCGCGAGCTGAGCGGCCTGCGCCGCCTCGGCCGCGGCCACGTCCGCCTGCTGCTGCGCCATCGACTTGGCGGCCTCGGACGTGAGCGTCGAAAGGCCGGCCGCCGAGTCGGTGGACGCGTACGGCGCGGACAGGTCGATCGCCGAGTTGGCCGGCGCGGTGACCGTCTGCGCCTCGGCCGCCGCGGCCTGGGCGGCCTGCGCGGTCGCCGTCGCCTGGCCGGTCGCCACCGCGGCGGCGGCCTCGGCGTCGTTCGCATCCTGCTGCGCCGCGTCGGCGGCCGCCTTCGCGTTGTCAGCGTTCTGCTGCGCCGCCTGGGCCGAGGCCCGGGAGGCAGCCGCCTGGTTCGCCGACACCTGGGCGTTGGCGATGGCGTTGGCGGCGATCAGGTCGGCTTTGGCGGCGTCGGCGTGGGTCTGCTTGGCCGCTGACTGCGCGGTCGCGTAGTCCGATTGCGCCTTGTCGGCTGCCGCGTCGGCGTTGGTCGCCGCGGCTTGGGCGGCAGACGCGGCCGACTCGGCGGCAGACGCGGCCTGGTTCGCCTGATCCGCCGCGACAGCCGCGTTATTCGCGTCCTGATGCGCCTGCACCGCCGCCGCCTCGGCGGCGGCAGCGTTGCTCGTGCCCTGCGCCGCTGCTGCCGCCGCGTCGGCCGCGGCCGCCTTCGCCAGTGCGTCGTTCAGCGTCGAACGGGCCTGCTGCGCGGTCGCCAAGGCGTTCGCCGCGTTGGTCGCAGACTGCTGCGCGGCGGCGTCGTCCGAAGCCGCCGTGTTCGCGGCATTGGTAGCGGCGGTCGCATCGTTCGCCGCCGTCGCGTCGGCCTGCTGCGCGGTCGCGTTGGAAGCCGCGGCGTTAGCGCGCTGCGTGGCGGCGGTCGCCTCGTCGTTGGCGGCGATCTGCGCCTGGTTCGCGGCGTCGGCGGCGGCGGCGTCGGCCGTCGACTGCGCGGCCTTGGCGTTCGCCTCGACGGTGGCGATCTGTGCCTTGTCGTTGGCCACCTTCTGTGCGGCGGCCGCCGCCGCGTTGGCCTGGTTCTGCGCCTGCGTGGCCAGTTGCGCGGCCTGGTTCGCCTGGTCCTGCGCGGTCTCCCGCTCGTACAGGGCACGGGCGGCGTCGGCTTGAGCCCGCGCGTTGGCGAGCAGTGTCGCGGAGTCGGCCAGTGTGGCGTTGGTCGCGGCCACCGCGGTCTGCATCGCGTTCGCCGTGGCCTGGGCCGCGGCGGCGGCGGCCTGGGTCACCTGAGCGGACTGCTGCGCGTAGGTCAGGCCCCGGCCTTCCGGCAGCCCGGCGGCCTGCGCGGTCGCGTAGGCGGCCGTGCGCTCGGCGCTCGCCTTGTTCGCGGCGTCCTGGGCGATCTGCGCCTCGTTCTGCGCGGCCGAGGCGAGTGCGGCGATTTTCGCTTTGATCAGCCCGAGGTCGTGGGTGGCATGTGACATGTCGACGCTGGACCAGCCGAAGACGTTGTTCGCCTTCTGGCCCTGCGCCCACAGGATGCCGCCCGCGATCCACGCGTAGTCGAGGCCGTCGTGCATGGTCTCGGCGCCGGCCTTGAGCGCGTCAAGGGCCTGCATCTCGTCGGCGAGGGTGTTCGCGCGCTGCTGTGCCTGGCCATTGAGCTCGGCCTGCCATTCGGCCCAGGCGGTCTCCTCCGCGCCGAGCAGCACGTGGTTCGGGTCGAGCGGGTTGGAGGGGTCGCCGCCGGCCCAGCGGGCCTTGAGCGCCTCGACCTCGTTGCGGAACTCCGGGGTGCCGGGATCGGGCGCGGCGGTGGGCCATCCGTCGTACTGGATGAAGCGGCGCACGTCGTCGGCCGAGCCGTTGATCGTCTGCTGGCTGTAGACGCTCCACGCCGTCGCGTTGGTCGGATCGGCGGCCTCGTGCGCGGCCGCGATCGCGGCCACCTTGTCCTTGGCCGCCTGGTCGGCCTGCGTGATCGGAAGGGCTTCGTAGACCGCGTTCGCGGCCAGCCAGTAGGTCGAGTCCTTCGACATGAAGGTGGTGACGGCCTCGTTGAACTCCGGCTGCGAGCCGTAGTCGTACATCGGGTAGCCGTCGAGGAAGTGCTGGATCCCGTCGGTGCGCTGCTGGCGGCCCTGGTCGGCGACCGCCGCGGCGGACACGTCCTGCTGCAGCGGGCTGCCCGAGCCGTTCACCCAGCTCAAGTTCTCCCAGGTCGACTGCGACCACGGGGTGGTCATGCCGCTGTCGGGACCGGCGAGCACCTGCGCGATGGCCGTACGAACGTTGATGCCGCCGGCGTGCAGCAGCTGCGCGAGGTGCGCCTGGGTGTCGCGGACGGTCTCCGCCGTGTTCATCGCGGCGATCCGGGCGTTCAGGTCACCGGTGCCGATGGGCACCGTGCCGTTGTTCGCCGTCACCGGGCCGACGAAGCTGTGGCCGGCATGCGGGATGTCCCAGACCTGCGCGCCGGTGTTGTTGCAGTTCCAGATGTGCAGCTGGGTGCCGTCGGTCGTGGTCGAGCCGGGATCGTCGAGACAGCGCCCTGAGTTGGGGTTGACCAGGCGGACCCGGTTCGAGGTGTCGTAGCCGACGACCCACTGCTGGTCGAGCGTCCCCGCGCACTTGGCCAGCTGGACGAGGGTGCCGTTGGCGGTACCGGCCTCGGCGCCGACGATCGACAGGCAGAGACCGCCGGCCATCAGCGTTCCGTCGGCGGCGGTGGTCCAGGGCAGGATCGGCCCGGTGCCCTTGTAACCGGCGCCGCAGGTCGAAAGGACGACGGCGGTGCCGGTAGCCGGAGTCGCCGTAGTGGCGGCCGGTATCGCGCACTTGTTCATCGCCGTGTCGGTGATCGGTCCGGTCGGCGGCGCGACGGCGGCCGGCGGGTTGAACTGCTGCGCGACGGAACTGTTGCAGGTGAAGAGCTGGAGCGCGGTGCCGCTGGCGGTCGAGCTGTTGGGCGTGTCGAGGCAGCGGCCCGAGGTCGGGTTGAACAGCTGGACGCTGCCGGTCTTGCTGTGCTGGAACAACCACTGCTGGCTCTTCCAGCCGTGGCAGTCCGACAGGACTATCGGCCGGCCGTTGGACTGGTCGGTGTTCAGGTCGCTCTCGGTGGTCCACGCCGTGGTCCCGATCCCGGTGCGCCCGTCCACCAACCCGCCGCTGGTGATGAACGCCTGCACGCCCCCGGCGCCGGCCGCGATCGCCGGACCGAACTCGTTGACATCGGCCGGACCGCCCTCCTTGGTCCAGCCGTTGTACGCCACCCCCTTGCGCGCGTACACGTAATTGTCATTGGCCACCAGCACCTGCGTGCCGTCCGATCCGGCCGCGATCGCGGTGGTGAATGCCGGGTTCGTCGCCGGGATGCTGGTCTCCTTCGTCCAGCCGCCCGATCCGATCCCGGTGCGCGCGTAGCCGTAGCCGTCACCACCCACCAGCATCTGTACGCCGCCGTTGGTGGCGATCTCCTTGGCTCCGGACGCGGCGGGGTACTCCAGAGTCCAGCCGCCGAGGCCGTTGGTGCCTGAGACCGCGGCGATGCCGCTGCGCGCGTAGACCGCCCCGTCCGCGCCGATCATCATCTGGGTGCCGTCGCTGCCGACCGAGATCGCCTTCGCTCCAGCCGCGCTCTCGGCGGTCCAGGCGGACGCCGCGCCGATGCCGTTGCGCGCGTAGACGGTGCCGTCGCTGCCGAGGTAGAGCTGTGCGCCGCCGTTGGTGGCGATCGCGTAGACCATCGAGCCGCCCTCGGCGGTCCACGGGTCTGATCCCACGGTGGCACGCGCGTAGACCTCGCCGTCGGCGCCGATCATCATCTGGGTGCCGTCCGAGCCGGCCGCGATGGCCTGAGCCTGGAAGTCGCTCTCCTTCGTCCAGCCGCCGGGCCCGACCCCGCTCTTGGCGTACACCTCCCCGGTGGCGCTCTCGAGCATCTGCACCGAGCCGCCGGCCGCGACGAACTTCGCGGCGCCGCCGTTGGCGCTGGAGATGTCAAGGCACTTACCGGAAGCGCCGTCCGGGCTGACCGACCCGTAGAACCCGAGGTCCCAGTAGTAGTCGTTGACCGGCGTGAACGTCCAGTTCTGGCTGGCGGCGCCCGAGCAGGTGGCTGAGTCGACGGTCGTGCCGTTGGCCGTCGACCCGCCCAGGTCGTCCATGCACATGCCGAGCCCGGAGTTGCGGACCGGACCGGTCGCTTGGGCGTTGAGGTTCGATATCTGCGATATCTGGGTGTTGCCGAGGTTCCAGTCCGGTGCGGCCCAGGCCGCGGACCCGAAGACCGACCAGACTAGCGCCAGAACCACAAGCAGGGCCGTCGCACGTAGCGAGCGGCGACTGAACGGTATGCGTGAAGCAGCAGACGTACGCGAATAGCGCGGTGACAAGTCCCACCCCGAAGCCCCGTGGCTGCGCCCGGAATGCCCGGCGAAGCGCGATCCCGATGACGAAACGCGACCGCGCCAACCTGGCACCTCGGTCGCGTAAGACACTAGCGACGGGACGAGCAGCTACGCAAGCCCCTGAATTACTCGGCCCGGCTCGGGGTGCGGCAGCCGGGGCGAGGTTCGGAGCGTGATTCATCGGCACGACTCCCGTGCCCGGTGCGTGCCCAGTGCACGAAGGCGAAAGTAAAAGCACGCACGCTTACCCTGCGACCGCGTGAGCACCACGAACTGCTGGCCGACCTGCGCCGCGCACAGGACCAGGACGCGTGGAAGGCCCGCTACGTGGCGGACCAGAAGAGGGATTCGTTGTCCGCAGGTCACGGAGACTTTGAAAGGGTCTCGGCTTTCATGAATCATTCTCACCGCGGCCGGGACTCTGCTGACGAATTTTCGGTCGGTCAGGTGGCGGGCGCGAGTGCGGCGAGGCGGGAGGTGCGGGTGGGCCCGAGGGGCCTGCCGCGCAGCCAGGCGTCGAGGCTGCATGGATGGACTATTCGGCATGCACCGTGTCGGTTGCCGGTCAGGGGCTGGCGATGGCGCCGGTTGTTCCCGGCCACATGCCCAGACCGAGGCTCCCGGCATTCGCGAGGCCCGCGTCCGCCTCGCCGAGCGAGAGAGCGTCGGTGGGAGACACGTACGAGAAGAAGTAGTCAGACCGGAAGAGGGGAATAGGGTTCGGGCCCAGGCTGCACTCCATTTTGGCCGTCCCGGCGATGCTGGGGCTGTTGCTGCCCCACATCGCCAGATGGGTGTCCGCGGTTCCCAGCACTCCGGTGACCCACAGGGTGCCGGTGTTGGCCTGGAACGCGATCTGAAAGCTGGTGCTGAACGGGAAGGTGATGCTGGGGCTGGTGCCGGGCATCATCCCGAACCCGAGGTTCCCGTTGGCCAGAGCCCCGGCGGCCCACAGCGCGGAGGTGTTGGCCTCGAAGGCGATCTGGTAGCCGCCGCCGTCCGGTGTGACGATGCTCGGGCTGGTTCCGTTCCACATGGCCATGTGCAGGCTGGCTGTGCTCCACGTCCCGGCCACCGCCAGCGAATGGGTGCTGTCCTGGTAGGCGACCTCGTAGCCTCCCCCGGGCTCCGGGGTGATGTCGGGACTGCTCTTGGGATCCATGCTCACCCCCAGGTCCGTCGTGCCGTCGGACCCGACGGTCCACAGCTGGCCGGTGTTGGCCTGGAACGCGATCTGGTAGCCGCCGCCGGACAGGGCCGCGATGGAGGGGCTGGTACCGGGCATCATGCCCAGCCTGAGGTCACCGGTTCCCAGGGGTCCGGTGGTCCACAGGCTGCCGTTGCTGCCCTGAAACGCGATCTGGTGACCCGGGCTGCCGAGCCGGATGTAGGTCACGGAGGGGCTGGTGCCGGGCCACATGCCCAGGCCGAGGTTCGTCGTGCCGGTGGTGGTGCCCGGTGTCGGGCCGCCCCCGAAGGACGTGGTCCACAGCGTCCCGGTGTTGGCCTGGAACGCGATCTCGTACGTGGACGGAAACGCCACGCACACCGCCGGTGCGGGCCCCGCAGCCGAGGCCTGCGGGGCGGCGACCACCGCTGCGCCCGCGACCGCGGCTACCGCGGCGGCAACGCGGGCCGAGCGGACCCGCCGTGGCAGATATCCGACACCGCGCGCGCCCTGCGCGGGCGCAGACGTCGTCGTGTCAGTAGTCTTCGAAGACCCGATACGCAGCATGACCATCCTTCGACCACGGGGATTGCTCCTGCAGGAAAGTCGAGCCCGAATACAGCCCGGCCAAGAATAGATACGGCCACGGGTTACAGGAGGGCTCAGATTCGTAACGGCTTGCCCGGGTCGGGCACGATTCTGGATGCCGCCGCCGCGACCGCGTTCACCGTTTTGTGACCGTCCTGACCAGCACATTCCCCCGGCAACCTGTCGTGATCAGAGTGACGCTTACCAGGGCGCGTACACATCGCATGGGGAGAGCCGACGGCACGGCGTAGGACACTGGCGTCTCAGCTTGCTCAGATCCAGCGCGAGGCCAACCGCGCGCGCGAGGCACAGATTCGGTCGAATCTCACGGCACAGCGCGCCGCCGAGCGCGCAGCGGACCGCGGCAAGCTCGTCGACACCATCGTCTTCAACGGCATCGTCGCAACCATCGACAAAGGCACCGGGCAGAAGATCCGCCCCTGCCCGGTCACGCTGCGCGCGACACGCCAAGCCTTCACCCAACTCGAGCTAAGCGGCGTCGACCCTCAACTCTGCCTCAAACACCTATCCGCCGGAGTCTCCAAGAGCCCAGCCGAACTACTGCCCGTGCGGCCCGTGCTCGAGTTCGACATGGTCGACCGGCGCTTCGTCGAGGAATCCGACGCCGTCAGCCTCCTCGACACCCGCCCCAACCTCATGGACCTGACCCCGACCGAGTTCGAGGCACTGATCCAGAACCTGTTCACCAGCATGGGACTGGAAGCACGCCAGACCCAGGCATCCCGCGACGGCGGTGTCGACTGCGTCGCCTGGGACCCGTGCCCCATCTTCGGCGGCAAGGTCGTCATCCAGGCCAAACGCTACAAGAACACCGTCGGCGTCTCCGCCGTCCGCGACCTGTACGGCGCATTGCAGAACGAGGGCGCCAGCAAAGGCATCCTGGTCACCACCTCCGGCTACGGACAGGCGTCGTTCGAGTTCGCCAAAAACAAGCCGATCGAACTGATCGACGGCGCAAACCTTCTCTACCTGCTACACGAACACAGCAAGGTCGAAGCGCGCATCATCATGCCCGAGGACTGGCGTGACCCGGCCTCTTAAGCCGTGACAGGTATCGCCCGCGTCTCGGACCAGCGGCAGGAGCAGGGTCGTCGTCTGCGGGCACCGGTCGGCAGACAGGTCGAAGGTCCTCGCGCAAGCGCGGCTTCTTGCTCGTGTGCGACAGGGCGAGACGAGAGAGCGTTGGAGGGAAGGCATCGACACCGGAGGACAGCATGTCCACCACGAAGCATGAAACGTCAGAGCGCCGTCCCCAATCGAAGGACGCGGTGCGCGCGTTCAACAAGCACATCCTGAACCCGCTGATGATGCTGGTGGCGGGCCGCAAGTACTGGTACGCGGGAGTAATCCACCACACCGGCCGCCGTTCCGGACGGGCTTACGCCACCCCGGTCGTGGCCGACCGTGTCGAGGGCGGGTTCATCGTCCCGCTTCCGTACGGCACCGGCGTCGACTGGCTGCGCAACGTCCAAGCGGCGGGAGCTGCCACCCTGCAAGTCAGGGGTGAGCGTTACGAGGTGATCAAGCCGGAGATCATCGACGCCGCGGCCGCGTTCCCGCGGGTTCCGGCCCAGCATGCGCGCGTTTGGCGGCGGATGGGGATCGAGCACTACGTCGAGCTGACGATCAACACATAGGGCCGGCGAGACCTTCGGACCGCACCACGGACTCAAGTCCCACGATGAGCGACGACTACATTCCTCACTCGGCCATCAGATGCGGACCGCGACACGCCGCGCCTGGGGAATCGCATGGCAGCGACCGTGCAGGAGAAGGGCGCGGCGAAAACCGGTCGAGCGGCGTCCTCGGCCTCGGCGAGGCGGGTGTTCACGAGCTCGGGCACTGATTCGAGATGGACTTGCGCCTCGTTCGCGACCAGAGCGGACTTGTCCGCTTCGCCTCGTGCCAGTTGAAGTTGTTCTACGACCGCGAGGGGATCTCACACTCGTCCAAGTGGCGTGAGTGCTCGGAACGGGCTTGCGCCAATTACGTCTGGAGAGCGATCAGGCTGTCGCTACGCACGCTCTCGGCCTCTTGGGCCGCGTGCGCCTGATGCCGGCGCCCGGGCGCGGTTCCTGATCCGGGATCGGGACGGGAAGTACCCCGACGTGTTCGACCAGGTTCTCGCCGAGGGGGGATCGAGGTCGTGCTCAGCGACGCGCAAGCGCATCCTCGGCCTGCTGCCAGGACTTGCACATCACCAAAAGATCGTCGGCGATGGCGCTGCGCGCCCCGGAGCTCTGGCAGGTCGTGGCCAAGGTCCGTGAGCACACCGAGCAGCTGACTTGCCGGATCGTGGCGGATTCGGCCGCGCAGCACGGCATCGAGCCGGCGATGCCGCCGCGGCGGATCGCGGCGTTCTTCCTGGCGTCCTTCGCCGGCCTGGCCGACCGGCGCCAGGCCGAGTTCGCCGCCGGGATCGCCGAGCCGGAAAGCGACGGCCCGCTGGAGATGCTGGTCGCCTGCCTGCTAGGGCTGTGTCTGGGCACGGTGCCGACGCATCGCTGAGATCCGCCGGTCTATCCGGCGACGACTGTCGAGCGGTCCAGGCGGCCAGTCAGTCGGCGTCAGGGGCCGGAGGGTCCCGCTGGGCCTGGAGCATCAACGTCTCCAGTGCCCCCAGGACTTCGGCGAGTGGGTAATCGTCGCCGGCCAGGGCGTGGTGCAGTTCGACACCGTCGATCGCGGCGAACACCAGCTCGGCCAGCGCCCGAATGCCGGGGTCCGGTTCGACGCCGATGGCGTCGATGAAGGTGTCGATGGTCCAGCTGTTGAGCCGGGCCAGACGGAGCCGTAGCGCGGGGTCGCGCAGAGCGAGGGCGGCGATGTCGAAGTAGGCGCGGGTGGCGTCGTGGTCGTCGTACATCTGTCGTACCGATTGCAGATAGCTGTGCCAGCGGTCCTGTGGCTCGGTGAGGTTGCGCGCGGCGGCGGCGAAGTCGGCGGCGTTGTCGGCGTACAGCCGGTCCATCAGCGCCTCGATAAGCCCGTTGCGGGTACTGAAGTGGTAAGAGACCGTCGTGACGTCAACGTGCGCCTCGCGGGCGACTGCCACCATCGTCAAGCCCCTGACCCCATCGCGCAGCAGCACGCGGTGCGCGGCGTCCAGAATCGCCCGGGTGGTCGGCGGGTAGTCGGCGGCGCGATAGCCCAGCGGCATGCCCTTCCCGGGTGTGCGCCGCACCACCTCGCGGGGACGGCCACGGCCGCGGCGCGGCTCAGCGGGTGGAGCCGTCATGATCGCCTACCCGATTTTTTCCCATGGTTTCCCGTCGCGATCAAACTAGCGTAACCGGCACGCCGAGTTGAGGAGCTGAGCGTGCCACCTGTGATCGCCGACGTGAAATGGGCTTTGACCAGGGCTTACCTGGCCGCCAACAAGTACTTGGCGCTGCCGTTCAAGGAGCTGCCGTCCGCCACCCACGCCCGGTTCCCCAAGGCCAGGGCGACGCGCGGGGCCATGGTGGAGATGCGCGACGGGGTGCGGCTGTGCACCGACGTGTATCGGCCCGCCGACCGCTCCGGCACCCCGGCGGCCGAGCCACGCCCGGCGATGCTGATCCGGATGCCATATGGGATCCGGGAGGCGTACGCCTACATCCCGGCCGTCGCCCGGTTCTGGGCCCGCCGCGGCTACGTCGCGGTCGTGCAGGACGTACGCGGCAAGTTCGGCTCCGAGGGCGTCTGGCAGCCGTTCGCCCACGAGATCGAGGACGGCTACGACACCATCGACTGGATCGCCGAGCAGTCCTGGTGCGACGGGCGGGTGGCGATGACCGGCGAGTCCTACTACGCCTTCACCCAGTGGGCCGCCGCCGCCTCGCAGCACCCGGCGCTGGTGTCCATCTCGCCCGGCGACATGGGCCTGGACCTTTACACCATGGCCTATGAGGGCGGGGCGCTGTGCCTGTCCAGCACCGCGATGTGGGCGTGCGACCAGATCGCCCGGCGCTACGTGAACTTCTACCGCTTCGACACCACTCACCTGCCGGTCCGCGACATTGCGGATGCCGGCGGGCTGCCCGGGCAGCTGTTCCAGCAGATCGCCGACCACCCGGCCCGCGAGGCCCGGTGGGACGAGCACGACTTCCGCCACCTCCTGGACAAGATCGAAGTGCCGGTGCTGGTGTGGACCGGCTGGTACGACAACCTCCAGCGCGGCACCCTGCAAGCCTGGGCCGAGCTGGAGCGGCGCCGCCCGGACCTGGCCGACCGGCGCCGCCTGGTGCTGGGACCCACCGACCACGAGACCAGCAGCGACTTCGACGGCAAAGTCGGCCGCATTCCCATCCCGCCCGGCCCCCGCTCCTGGGACCGCGTCCTGGAGTTCACCGACGCCGTCCTGGCCTCCACCGCGGCCGGGCAGGAACGCCCAGTGGCGATCGGCCGGGGCGGGGCGCGCGTGCAGGCGTACCTCACCGGCGCCGGACGCTGGCACCACGACACCGTCTGGCCCGCATCCGACACCACCGCGCTGCGCCTGCATCTGCGCGCCGAAGGCCGCCTGACCGAGGAACCCGGCGACGATGCAGAGCCCGGTCTTGGATTCGACTACGACCCGGATACGCCGGTCGACTTCTGGCACGGCCGCGACCTGTGGGCCATGACCACCGCCCTGACCGACCGGCGCCCCCTGCACCAGCGCGCCGACGTGCTGGTGTACCGCGGCGACGTGCTCACCGAACCGGTGGACGTCTTAGGTCCACTGACCGCGCAGATCTCGGTGTCCACCACCGCCGCCGACGCCGACGTGACCGTCGCACTGATCGACATCGCCGCCGACGGACACGCCCAGTTGGTCGCCGAAGGCATCAGGCGCCTGAGTCACCGCGACCCGCGCAACGCCCCGCAGCCCACCGAACCCGGCCAGGTGTACCTGGCCACCGTGGACCTCGGCGCCACCGGACACCGCTTCCCGGCCGGCCACCGCATAGGCGTGGAGGTCTCCGGCAGCGCCTTCGACCGCTGGGACCGCAACCTCAACACCGGCCGCACGACCATCTACCACAGCGACGTCCAGCCCTCCCACCTCACCCTGCCGGTTCTCGCCTCCGCCTGAGAGCCGGCGCCCGAACAACTCCCGCCCCGCCCGTCCGACCTCTCACTCACCAAGGAGCACGAGCGTGACAGTCAACGACGATCCGGCGGTTCCCGAACCTGCGATGCGCCGTTCACTGGGCACCTGGGGCAGCGCCGCGATCGCCGCCTCCAGCATCGCCGCCACCACCAGCATCGGCGTCGGCATGGGCGCCCTGGCCTCCGCCGCCGGAGCCCAGGCGCCGGCGATTGTGCTGATCGCGTTCCTGCCCATCCTGGGCATCGCCACCGCCTTCGCCCGCCTCAACCGCGTCGAGCCCAACTGCGGCAACGGCTACGTCTGGGTCCGCCAGTCCCTGGGCCCATGGCTCGGCTTCGTCACCGGCTGGATCAACCTGGCCGGCGCCGTCATCTACGGCTCCTACGCCACCGTCCTCACCGGCTCGGTCGTGCTCCAGACCGTCACCCAGGCCGGCTGGGACAGCATCGGCTCCCTGACCCTTGACCCGAACTCCACCGCCCAGTCCACCATCGCAGGGTTCCTGGTCCTGTCCGCGACCGTCTGGGTCGCCGTCACCGGCATCCGCCGCGTCGCCCGCCTGCAGATCGCCTTCCTCGTCTTCGAGTACACCGTGCTGATCGTCTTCTGCGGCTGGGCGATCCTGCGGGGGAAACAACCCTTCTCCTGGTCCTGGCTCAATCCCTTCGCCACGTCCGGCCCGATGGCGCTCGCCCAGGGGCTGGTGGTCGCGGTGTACTTCTACTGGGGCTGGGACTCCGCCTTCGGCGCCACCGAGGAATCCCGCAGCCAGCGCCACACCGAACGCGGCGGCTACCTCGCCCTGTTCGCCACCCTCGGACTGTTCGTCTACTGCATCATCGCCCTGCAGCGCGTCATGCCCCTTCCCGAACTGATCCTCGGCGGACAGCAGGCCCTGACCACCCTCGGCGACAAACTCGCCAGCGACCCCATCGCCCTGCTGCCACCCCTGGCCCTGCTGGTCTCGGCCATCTCCTCCATCCAGTCCGGGCTGGTCCCGACCGTCCGCTCCACCCTGGCCATGGGCCGCGACGGCACCCTCGGCAAGAGCTGGGCCAAAGTCCACCCCCGCCGTGGCACACCCCTGATCGGCACCGTCGCGATCGCCTGCGTCGGCGGCGCCATCGCCCTGGCATCCCTGGCCATGCCCAGCCTGAACAAGGCCGTCATCGCCGTGGCCAACTCCATCGGCCTGATCGTCTCGATCTACTACGGACTCACCGCACTGGCCTGCGCCGTCCGGTTCAAGAACGAACGCGGCCGCGCCGTCCTGACCGCGGCCGTCGTCCCCGCCGTCAGCGGCCTGTGCCTCCTCGGCGCCGGCGGACTGCTGATCTACAACTACGCCACCACATCCAGCAGCTTCGCCGTCGACCCCGATAACGGCTGGTTCCTGCTCGTCATGCCGACCCTGATCATCGGCTCCGGCCTCGTGATGGCCGCCGTGGCCAAATGGGGCCGCAAATCCCCCTACTTCCAGCGCGATCATGTGCCCGTCTCCAGCGCTCCTACCCTCCAGACCGCGACAGCCGAACCCTAAGGGGCAAGGGGCCGGCCGGCCGTGGCTGGGTGATTGCTGCTGTGATCGCCTGGACCGCCGCGCGATGCAAGTCTCCGTAAACCTAGGTGTCCGCGTCAGCGCGAGCGACGCCGCACCTGCGTGGTTTCCGAGGCGGCGTACTGCGGGCAGGGACCGGCGTTTCCCGGCGCGTGTGCGTGACGTCCTCAACGTGGAAAGCGGCTACAACGGACGTCCGCCAGCTGACGAAGGCGCCGACGCCGCGACCGTCGCCGGATGGATGCGCGAAGTCGAAACCGAACGCGTCGCGGTACAGGCCAAGCTGCGATCGGTCACAGGGCAACAAACGATGAGCCAGGACGAGATCACAGCCATCGTCACAGCTCTCGGAGACCTGGTCAAAGTCCTCGCCGACGCCGATCCAGCGGACAAGATTAGACGTAGAGTTGGAAACACAAAACGGGCCGGGTTTGAGATCCCGGCCCGAACGTCATGTGCCTAATGTTGGTGTCCGAGGGG